>CP091034.1:4450000-4662500 GCA_039725955.1 Sinorhizobium sp. B11 | reverse complement strand
CTTGCTGTTTTTGAGCGCTCGATCACACGCGCCAATTTGCCGGTCAAAATAGCCCGGTTTCGGGTCGGTTTTCGCTCGATACGGTCAAGCAGTCTCGATTTTCGGTGCCCTTCTTATATGGGAAGCATGGCCCCGAATTCCAACCGCTTGCCTCGACCGCCCCAATCGCTAGTCTGAAACAGTCATATCCAAGCCGATACGGAGTTTCAGAATGCTTGTCCTCGATGAAGAACAGACGCGATCCGCACTGCCCTGGGCGGAGCTTATCGACGCCATCGAGGCAATGTTTCGAAGCACCTGCGTCATGCCCGTTCGCCATCACCACGATATGGAGGTCCCCGGGGAAGAGAATGCCACTCTTCTGTTGATGCCGGCCTGGCTCCCCGGGCAATATACGGGCATCAAGACTGTTTCCGTCTTTCCCGGCAATGTTCGCCGAAGCCTTCCGGCGATTTTCGGAAGCTATCTGCTCTCCTCTGCAGCAACCGGCCAGATGCTGGCGGTCATCGAGGGCGGAGAGCTCACGGCACGCCGGACCGCAGCGACCTCGGCCCTGGCGTCGCGCTATCTTTCCCGGTCGGACGCCGAGGAAATGCTGGTCTGCGGTACCGGCCGACTTTCACTCAACCTCATGCAGGCACATGGGATAGCCAGACCGATCCGGCGCTACCATGTCTGGGGACGCAATAACGAAGCGGCGGAGAAGGTAGCCGAGGAGGCGCGAGCACTTGGGCTGCAGGCCGAAGCTGTGAGCGATCTTGGAGCGGCGGCGAAAACGGCCGATATCATTTCCTGTGCGACGCTCTCCAGCGAGCCGCTTATTCGTGGCGAGTGGCTTAAGCCCGGTGCCCATCTCGACCTTGTCGGCGCTTTCAAACCCAGCATGCGCGAGAGCGACGATGATGCCGTGCGTCGCTCCGCCGTATATGTCGATACGAGAGCCGGCGCGCTCAGCGAAGGTGGCGACATCGCGCAACCGCTGAAGAGCGGGGTATTAAAAGCAGACGATATACGCGGCGAGCTCGCAGAACTGATCGCTGGCACCTGCGGTAGACGGAAGGACGATGAGGAAATCACGCTCTTCAAATCCGTTGGTGCAGCGCTCGAGGATCTGGCCGCCGCCATCCTTGCCTATGAAATGGTGACGGGCGGAAAGTGAAGACCATGCCTTCTTTGCCGGAGCTTCCGGTTTCGCACATGCTGCCCGATATCAGCGCGGCGCTTGGCAAGGAGAAGCGCGCCGTACTTTCGGCTCCTCCGGGCGCCGGGAAGACGACGCTCGTACCGCTTCATCTGCTTGGCCAGGCCTGGCGCGCTGACGGGAAGATCATCCTGCTGGAACCCCGCCGGCTGGCGGCACGCGCCGCGGCAAGCCGGATGGCGTCTCTGCTCGGGGAGCAGGTGGGCGAAACGGTCGGCTACCGCATGCGCCTGAACAACAGGATATCGGCAAGGACGCGGATCGAGGTTGTCACCGAGGGAGTCTTCGCTCGCATGATCCTCGATGATCCCGAACTTTCAGGCGTCTCCACCGTCATCTTTGACGAATTTCACGAGCGGTCGCTGGATGCCGATTTCGGTCTTGCGTTGGCGCTTGACGTTCAATCGGCGCTTCGCGACGATCTTCGAATCCTTGTGATGTCGGCAACGCTTGATGTCGAGCGGGTGGCTGTGTTGCTTGAACATCCGCCTATCATCGAAAGCATGGGGCGAAGCTTTCCGATTGATATCCGCTATCAGGACCGACCAGGCGGCGAGCGAATTGAAGACGCAATGGTGCGGGCGATCGCGGGTTTTCACGCGAGCGAAACCGGATCGATCCTCGCTTTCCTTCCCGGTCAGGCGGAGATCACACGGACGGCAGAGCGACTCGAGGGGCGGTTCGGCGCCGAGACGCTGATTACACCGCTCTACGGCAATCTCAGCCAGAAGGAGCAGGATACGGCGATCCGCCCTGCGGCACCGGGTACCCGCAAAATCGTGCTTGCGACCTCGATTGCCGAAACCTCGATTACCATAGACGGGGTACGGATCGTGATCGACAGCGGGTTGCAGCGGCTGCCCGTTTTCGAGGCATCGACGGGCATCACGCGGCTGGAAACCGCGCGCGTTTCTCGTGCTTCGGCCGATCAGCGCGCCGGCCGCGCCGGAAGAACGGAGCCGGGCATCGCCGTCCGTCTGTGGCACCAGGGCCAGACGGCGGCGCTCCCGGCCTTCACACCACCACAGATCCTTTCGAGCGATCTTTCCGGTCTCGTACTCGATCTTGCCCATTGGGGCGTTCAGGACACAAAATCGCTGGCCTTTGTCGATCAGCCGCCGGAGACAACGATCAGGGAAGCCCGTGCGCTGCTGGTGCAGCTCGGGGCGCTGGACAAGGACGGCGCGTTGACAGCGCGCGGAAAGGTCATGCGCGACCTCGCCCTGCCGCCGCGGCTGGCTGCCATGGTGGTCTCGGCTGGTGAATCAGGTCATGCCAAGGATGCGGCGCTGATCTCCGTGCTTTTGACCGAGCAAGGGCTCGGCGGCACCAGCATCGATCTGGAAGAGCGCCTGCGACGGTTCAAAGGCGAAAAAGGCGAAAGGGCAGAGGCTTCGAGGCGGCTCGCGGGAAGGCTCTCGGAAGGCTTCAACAAGGTTTCAAGTGCTGAACCTGCGCTCGCAGGAAGGCTTCTGCTGCACGCTTTCCCGGATCGGGTCGCACTTCAGCGCGGCGCGCGCGGGCGATATGTCATGGCGAATGGCCGCGGCGCGGAGCTGGCGGAAACCGAGCGGCTGGCCGGCAGCCAGATGCTGGTCATTGCCGATCTGACGGGCCGGGCCGCGCAGGGGAGAATTCTGGCGGCAGCGGACATCTCCCGTGCCGACATCGAGGTTGAGCTGCCGAGCGAAATCCGGACGGACGACCAGACCTTTTTCGACAGGCAGAGCCGGCAGGTGCGGGCACGCCGGGCCACAAGGCTCGGAGCGATCATCTTCGAGGAAGCGCCGCTTCCGCGCCCCTCAGGCGAGGCGGTGGTGCGGGCGCTTGCGCAGGGATTGCAGGAACTAGGGCTCGATCAGCTTCCCTTTTCCAAGGAGGCCCTGCAACTTCGGGAGCGAATCGGCTTCCTGCACCGGACGATCGGTGAACCGTGGCCCGACATGAGCGATGAAGCACTACTTGACCGGATGGAAGACTGGTTCATCCCTTTCCAAACGGACGCGCGAGGGCTTTCGGATATTTCCGTCTCCGGGCTCTCCAACGGGCTGATGGCACTCGTGCCGCACGATCTGCAGCGCGATCTCGCACGGCTTGCTCCAACGCATTTCGAGGCACCAACGGGGCAGCGTCATCCGATCCAGTACGACGGCGAAGAACCAACGCTGACGATCCGGGTTCAGGAGCTCTTCGGTCTCAAGCAGCATCCGGCGGTCGCTGGGGGACGATTGCCCCTTCTTCTGGAGCTTACTTCTCCGGCCCATAGGCCGATCCAGACGACCCGCGACCTGCCCGGCTTTTGGGCGGGCTCATGGAGGGATGTGCGTGCCGACATGCGGGGGCGCTATCCGAGACATCCCTGGCCGGAGAGGCCTGACGAAGCGGCGCCAACGACAAGGGCAAAGCCCCGTGGTACATAATCTGCCGTCCTTGGAGCGCCGGCGTCGATGCTGTGAGAGTGTGGGCTGTAGGAGTATGGCGTGATCGAGAAGACCGAGATCCAGACACAAGAAGACAGGCTGAGCAGCCGCCGGCTGCGGTTGCAGACTTTGGTGCGATTGCGATGGCTGGCAGTTACCGGCCAGGCGGTAACGGTCGTCATCGTCGCCTTCCTCTTGAAATTCCCCCTGCCGCTGGTTGCCAGCTGCTCGCTGATTGCCGCACTCGCCTGGGTGAATTTCTATCTGATGATCCGCTATCCGCCGACCCACCGGCTTGAGCCGCCTGCCGCTTTCGCGCTTTTGGGTTTCGATCTTCTGCAGCTCTGCGCGCTGCTCTTTATTACCGGCGGCCTGGCCAATCCCTTTGCAGCACTGGTCTGCGTACCCGTCATCATTTCCTTCGCCTCACAGCCGATCCGCTACAGCACGGCATTGATCGGCTTTGCGATGGTCTGCATTACCGTGCTTGCCTTTTCGCCCTTCCCGCTTCCGTGGTTCGACGGGATGGAAATCAATGTCCACAATGTCATGCAGTTCGGTGTCTGGTGCTCGATCGCCTCGACGATGGCCTTTGCCGCCTTCTATGCCTACCGGGTGTCGATGGAAGCGAGCCAGCTTGCTGACGCGCTGGCGGCAACGGAGCTTGTGCTGCAGCGGGAGAAGCATCTTTCGCAGCTCGACGGGCTTGCCGCCGCCGCAGCCCATGAGCTCGGCACCCCGCTTGCCACGATCAGTGTCGTTGCCAAGGAAATGGAGCGCGAGCTCAAGAATAACGACCGGTTCCGCGAGGATGTGCAGCTCCTGCGCAGCCAGAGCGAGCGCTGCCGCGATATCCTTCGCCGGCTGACGACGCTCTCTGCCGAGGGCGATGCGCATCTGCGGCGGCTACCGCTCTCCTCGATGATGGAGGAGATCGTGGCGCCGCATCGAGAATTCGGTATCAAGCTGGAGTTGGTGGAGAAGAGCCCGCGCAGGGGCGAGCCTGTTACCGACCGCAATGCCGGCATCATGTACGGGCTTGGCAACCTCGTCGAGAACGCCGTCGACTATGCGCGGGAGAAGGTGACGGTCACGGTCGAACACGATCACGAAAAGGTGCTCATTGTCATCGAGGACGACGGCAAACGGTTACGCACCCGACATTCTGACGCGGATCGGCGAACCCTACGTCACCAAACGGCAGAAGGAAGATACGGCTGGAGGCCTTGGACTGGGGCTTTTCATCGCCAAAACGCTGCTGGAGCGCTCCGGTGCATCCTTGATTTTCGAAAACCGCGAACCGGAAAACGCCGGCGCTCGCATTCGAATCGAATGGCCACGCGTATTGATGGACGCAAATTCGACAAAATGACTTTGTGGGCATAAACAGGATATGAGCGGTTGACGCATTTCGGACATTCAACCGTCGGGACCGTAGCGATGACAGATCAGAATCACGAGATTTCCGCCGGCTCCAACGAGGAGCATATCGGGCCCGACCCGAGCCTGCTGATCGTCGATGACGACGGCCCCTTTCTGCGTCGCCTGGCGCGGGCCATGGAGGCGCGCGGCTTTCATGTGGAAACGGCCGAATCAGTGGCAGAAGGTGTAGCCAAGTCCAAAGGCAGGCCGCCGAAATATGCGGTGGTCGACCTAAGGCTCGGCGATGGCAACGGTCTCGATGTCATCGAAGCTATCCGCCAGCGGCGTGACGATACGCGAATCATCGTGCTGACGGGCTACGGAAATATCGCCACTGCCGTGACCGCGGTGAAGCTCGGGGCTGTGGATTACCTTGCAAAACCCGCTGATGCCGATGATGTGTTTGCCGCGTTGACGCAGCGGCCGGGAGAGAAGGCGGAACTGCCGGAAAATCCCATGTCGGCCGATCGCGTGCGCTGGGAACACATCCAGCGTGTCTATGAAATGTGCGAGCGCAACGTGTCCGAGACGGCACGCCGGCTCAACATGCATCGCCGCACACTGCAGCGCATCCTCGCCAAACGCGCTCCGAAATAATCAGACGTCGTCGACGTTGAAGGGCTTGCCGTTTGCCCATTCGGCCATCATCAGCCGCTGAGCAGCTGCGCGCGAGAAATTGAGCGTCACGGCCTTGCGGGTCGCTGGCGGCAGGCGGTGTTCAGGTGCTTCGCGCAGCATATGCGCCCCGTAACCATCTGAAAGAAAAAGGCCGCACTCTTCCGGGAAGATATCCAGGGGCACATCCTTATGTGTTGCAAAGAATAGCCTGTCGCAATGCAGGCGGTAATCCGGCCATTTGCGATCGACCTTGAAGTCTTCGATCGACGTCTTGATCTCGACGATCCAGACCTCTCCTTTTTCAGAGATCGTGATCAGATCGGCCCGGCGACCGCTCGCCAGCGGCAGCTCCGGCAGCACCGCGTGGCGCATGTCGTGAAGCAAAATCTGCATGCCACGACGCACCATCATGGCCCTGTCCGATTGCCGGCCATCGATTAACGGATTGTTATTGTAAACGCTCAAAATCGTCATGGATAACCATCAAGTGGGGTTGGCCGTTGTTGCAAAAAAGCCATGCGCTTTTAATTTGCGGCTCAGATGGATTTTGTCGCACCGCAGCAGCCTTGCAAAGGCAAAGTTAATCGAAAATAAACCATAAATAACGATGGTCGAAAGACTATCCTCCAATTGCCCAAAACCTTCACGAGTCATCCATGCGCATCCGCAATGCATTCCCTGTATTTGGCCTGCTGGCGACCCTGGCCCTGGCCGGCTGCTCCACGACGTCCGAAACCGCATCCACCGACACGGGCGCGGGTCCGACCGTTCAGACGGCACAAATCTTCAATGACGCCTATGGCGTAACGTCGGATGCCGGATACTCCCTGCCGGCGATCCCGATCGACCGCGTCAAGCCGGAATTCCGCCGCCAGATCGTCAGCTACCAGAGCGACGAACGTCCCGGCACGATCATCGTCAACACGCGCGAGCGTCACCTCTATTACATCCTGCCCAACGGCAAGGCTGTTCGCTACGGCATTGGCGTCGGCAAACAGGGCTTCGCTTGGTCCGGAACGGCCTATGTCGCCTGGAAGCAGGAATGGCCAAACTGGCACCCGCCGAAGGAAATGGCCGTCCGTCGTCCTGAAATCGCCAAGTATGTCGAAGACGGCATGGGTCCAGGACTCACCAATCCGCTCGGCGCACGCGCCATGTACCTCTTCAATGAAGAGGGCAAGGACACGCTCTTCCGTCTGCACGGCACTCCGGAATGGGCCTCGATCGGTACTGCCGCTTCGTCGGGCTGCATCCGGCTGATGAACCAGGACGTGATCGACCTCTACAGCCGCGTTCGTCCGGGCAAGACCACCTCCAAGGTCATCGTTATACAGTAAGCTAAAAGCCGAATTCGGTATAAAAAAGGCCGCCGGACCTTGGGTTCGGCGGCCTTTTTGCATCTGGCATGCTCAAGCTCAGGCGGTCTGTTTCGCCTTGAGCTCTATGCGGCGGCGATGCAGGACAGGCTCGGTGTAGCCATTCGGCTGCTCCCTGCCCTTCAGGACCAGATCGAGTGCTGCCTGGAAGGCGATCGAATCATCGAAATGTCCGGCCATCTGAATGTAGGCCGAATCGCCGGCATTCTGCTGATCGACGACGGCGGCCATGCGCTTCATGGTTTCGACGACCTGCTCCCTGGTGACGATCTTGTGGTGCAGCCAGTTCGCCATGTGCTGGGCGGAAATCCGCAGCGTCGCACGGTCTTCCATGAGGCCGACATTGTTGATGTCAGGCACCTTGGAGCAACCGATGCCCTGGTCGACCCAACGGACGACATAACCCAGAATGCCCTGAGCGTTGTTGTCGAGTTCACGCTGGATTTCTTCCGGAGTCCAGTTCGGCCGTACAACGACCGGCACCGAGAGAATATCGGAGAGCTTGGCGCGGGTGCGGTCCTTCAGACCTTCCTGTACCTTGGCGACATTGATTTTATGATAGTGCGTGGCATGCAGAGTGGCGGCCGTCGGTGACGGCACCCAGGCGGTGTTCGCCCCCGCCTTCGGATGGGCAATCTTCTGCTCCAGCATCGCGGCCATCAGATCAGGCATTGCCCACATGCCCTTGCCGATCTGCGCGTGGCCGGAGAGGCCGCATTCGAGACCGATATCGACGTTCCAGTTTTCGTAGGCGCCGATCCAGGCAGCCTGCTTCATGTCGCCCTTGCGGATCATCGGACCGGCTTCCATAGAAGTGTGGATCTCGTCGCCGGTGCGATCAAGGAAACCCGTATTGATGAAGACGACGCGTTCGCGGGCAGCGCGGATGCATTCCTTGAGATTGACCGTGGTGCGGCGCTCCTCGTCCATGATGCCCATCTTGATGGTGTTGCGCGCCATGCCGAGGGCATCTTCAACGCGCGAGAAGATCTCAACGGCGAAGGCGACCTCTTCTGGACCATGCATCTTCGGCTTGACGACATACATTGAGCCGGCGCGCGAATTCTTGCGGCGTCCGGAGGGGCCGACATCGTAAAGCGCAATCAAGCCGGTGATCATGGCATCCATGATGCCTTCCGGCACCTCGTTGCCATCCCGATCGACGACCGCCGGGTTGGTCATGAGGTGGCCGACATTGCGCACCAGCATCAGCGAGCGGCGATGCAGCTCAAAGGTCGCACCGCCGGGCGCTGTATAAGCGATATCAGGATTGAGCCTGCGGGTGAAAGTGGAGCTGCCCTTCGTCACGTCCTCCTGCAGGTCACCCTTCATGAGCCCCAGCCAGTTGCGGTAGACGGTGACCTTGTCCTCGGCATCAACAGCAGCAACGGAATCTTCGCAATCCATGATCGTGGTGATCGCCGATTCAAGCCAGACATCGGAAATGTGGGCGGGATCGGTCTTGCCGATCGGGGTAGACGCATCGAGCACGATTTCGATGTGAATGCCGTTATTCTTGAAAAGAATATGGGTCGGCGCGTTCGCGTCGCCGCGATAGCCGGCAAAATGCTCGGCATTCTTGAGCGCGAGAGCCATGCCATTGGTGGCGGCAATAACGAGAGCTCCGTTCTCCACGGCGAAAGAACCGGCATTCTTCCAGGAGTTGCCTTCAAGCGGAACCGCGGAATCGAGAAAATCACGTGCCCAGGCGATAACTTTCTCACCACGCCTGGGATTGTATCCCTTGCCCTTTTCGGCGCCGTCCGTTTCCGGGATAGCGTCGGTGCCATAGAGTGCGTCATAGAGCGATCCCCAGCGGGCGTTGGCGGCATTCAGGGCGTAACGGGCATTCATGACGGGAACGACGAGCTGGGGGCCGGCAATAGAGGCGATCTCGGCATCGACATTGGCGGTCGAAACCTGAAAATCCGGTCCTTCGGGCAGGAGATAGCCGATCTCCTTCAGGTAGGACTGATAGGCGTCCATATCCGTCGGTGCGCCGTTCCGGCGATACCAATCGTCAATCTTTGCCTGCAGCTGATCGCGCTTCAAAAGCAGTGCGCGATTCTTCGGCGCCAGATCATGCACAATCGCCGAGAAATCGGCGAAAAACTTGTCCGCATCGATTGCGAGGCCCGGCAACGCTTCCTTCACGAGGAAATCATGAAGGACGGCTTCGATGAAGAGACCATTCTTTTCAATGCGGCTCATGCGGTGTCTCCCTTGCAGTGGCAGCTTTTTCATGCTGCCACTTTGCCCGGCTTTCATTCACAGTCAATTCAGCAACAATTCGAAAGATTTATGCAGGCTTGGAAACAGTCCGGCGGGTCACGCGCATCGGAAGGCCGTTTTGGGGCTGCGTCGTCAGTTTCTGTACCGGCCAGGGATTCGTCTGATCGGTCGAATCGAACCGATAGCGATGCATCAGCACAGCCAATGCGATCACCGCTTCCTGAAGCGCGAATGTCGCGCCGATGCAAACGCGCGGACCGGCACCGAAGGGCAGGAACTGGAAGCGGCCAACGGAGGCGCGGTTTTCGGGAAGGAAGCGTTCCGGCATATAGGCGCGGGGCCGGTCCCAATGGAGCTCATGGCGGTGTAATGTCCAGGGCATGACGAGCACAGTAACACCAGCCTCGATCTCGACCCGCTCGCCCTTGGGGCTGGTCCAGGAATCATCTGCAATGGCCGCGCGATTGATCGACGGGGCCGGCGGATAAAGGCGGAGTGCCTCTTCGAAGGCGGCGCGGGTCTGCGGCATCAGATCCGGCCATTCGACCGGGTCTGCGCCTGAAGCGAGGATCCTGTCGATCTCTTCTTCCATCGCCTCGCGGATATGCGGGCTATTCGATACGCAATAGAGCGTCCAGGCGAGCGCGCGGGCTGTGGTCTCGTGGCCCGCACCGATAAAGGTCAGGATATTGTCCTCGATCTCCTCCTTTGTGAGACCATCAGGACCGGCCTGCTCCAGCAGCAGGGTCAGGAAATCGTTCGGCGCGGTACTGCGATCTGCCTTCATCTTGGCAAGCCGCATATCCATGGTGTTGCGCACGATCGCCCGGAATTTCTCCAGCACCTTCTGGCCGCCTATACGTGTCACACGTGGAACCCAGGACGGCGCCCGCAGCAGATCCATCGGATCGACGCGGCCCATGCGATGCAGCAGCTCATTGACATCATCGGCGAAGTGGCCGCTCGATGTGACGATCTCACCGGAAAACAACGTGTCTGCGAGAATGGCGAAAGTCAGCTCCGTCATGTCGGTGCTGATATCGAAAATCGTGCCGTCTTCGTCGACGTCGGCATATTTGCCGACGTATTCTTCCGACTGGCGCAGCATCTGGCTGGCAAAGCCCTTGGCATGGCGGGGCGTGAAAACAGGGGCGACAGCCTTGCGCGAGCGTTTCCAAACCGAACCTTCGGCGGTTAGAAGTCCGTCGCGCAGGATCGGGCGCAGCACAAGCTGGCGGACGTCGGACATGCGGTAATTATTGGCATTGTCGACCAGCACATGCTTGATCAGCCCGGGATCGTTGGCGATCAGCGTTCGCTGCCCAAAGAAATTGGTGTAGATCCAGGGTAGCGTATACGAGGGCTCGCCCCAAAGTTCGAGCGGGTTGCGGAAGATCGTCCTGATGATTTCGAGCCGCGATGGCGGCACGGTGCGCGGCAGCGGTGCCGGCGGTACGAAGGGGTCCGGACGCATGTCCATCAGCATAGCCTTTCCCGGGAGATATCGTCTTCCCGGCAGGCCTGAAGTTAGAGCAGGCCCTTGAGCTGGTCCAGTTTGTCGTTGATCAGCCAGCCGTAATAATTCTCTTCCGGCCAGACCATCGTGCCGGAGGAACGATTCTTGGCGGCAAGGGCTGCGGCGCGCTGGCGGGAATTGCCGACATTATAAAGTGTGGCTGTCACCCCCGGATTGCCGGAGATATCCATGCCGGCAATCTCCTTGTAGTCGTCGATCGACCGGCGGATCGAGGCCGCGACGAAGGCGAGCGAGATGTCTGGGTCCATGATCGCTTTGTAGACAGAGCCGGCATTCTTCTCGTTAAGCTTCGGATAGCCGGAAACACGGGATACGAGATCGGACAGCATCAGAGCGGTCAGCGGATTGACCTGGCCAAGACCGAAGGTCTGGCCGGCATAGAAAGGCTGGAAGAAGACAGCGCTGAACCGATTGTTGGGGAAGCTCTTGCCGTCGACCGTCTTGCCGCGGAAATCGCTTTCCCAGACATCCTCACGGCAGCTCCAGAGCGCGTAGGAATCGCTCTTGCCGTTGCAGGCGGCAAATTGCGGCCGGTCGACGAAATCATCGACAGTCTCGCCATCATAGGCAAAACGGAAGCTCTGACCGGCATAGGAAGCGGCCTTCACATAGTAGGACTGCAGGCGGTCATAGGCATCGACATTATAAGTATGTTCGCCGACGATCGCGCCGATCACATGAATGGGGTTGATACCATAGGCATTCGAAACCTTCTTGATCTTGCCCATGAGTTCATGGTCGGTCGACAGGAGGTCGTACACCTTCTCATATTTAATATCGAACGTCGTCTTGGTGCCCTTGGTGCGGCGGACCGAAGCGCCTGGAATATCCGGCTGCTCGGCATGACGGTTGCCGGGCGGGACTGCCTGCGCCGCAAGCGCAGGAACCGAGCCCACAATGGTCATCGCAATCACAAGGCTTGTCAAAAGGCGTCGCACGATCTGCTTTCCCGTCTTTCCCTGTCGTCTTCGTGTCGCGGCTGACTGGACCAGAATCTTGTCCGAATAAAGCCGTACAAAAAACAAAGCGGGCCTTTCACTAAAAAGTAAAAGGCCCGCTGTCGAGAGTTCAGATCGTCAAAGTTTCTGCGTTATCTGCGCAAAGACAGGAAACGATGTTTCCCGATCACAGGATGAAGCGCGACAGGTCGGTATTCTGCGCGAGATCGCCGACATGCTCGCGCACGTAGGCGGCATCGATCTTCACATCCGTGCCGGCGCGATCCGGTGCGTTATAGGAGATGTCGTCCAGCACCCGCTCCATGACCGTCTGCAAGCGGCGCGCGCCGATATTTTCGACGGAGGAGTTCAGATGGACGGCGACATCGGCGAGCGCATCGATCGCGTCATCGGTGAAATCGAGCGTCAGGCTTTCGGTTTCCATCAGCGCCTTATACTGGCGAATGAGACTGGCCTCGGTTTCCGTCAGGATGCGGCGGAAGTCTTCCTTGTTCAGCGGACGAAGCTCGACGCGGATCGGCAAGCGGCCCTGCAATTCGGGCAGCAGATCCGACGGCTTGGAAACATGGAAGGCGCCCGAGGCGATGAAGAGGATGTGATCCGTCTTTACCGGGCCGTATTTGGTCGAGACCGTCGTGCCTTCGACGAGCGGCAGCAGGTCGCGCTGCACGCCCTCGCGGGAAACGCCGGCGCCGGCGCCGCCATCGCGAGCCGCGATCTTGTCGATTTCGTCGAGGAAGACGATGCCGTCATTTTCAACCGAGCGCACGGCCTCGCGCTGAATGACCTCATTGTCGATCAGCTTGTCGGACTCGTCGCGGACCAGGTCGGTGTAGGAGGCCTTCACCGTCGTGCGCACCTTCTTGGTGCGGCCGCCCATCGCCTTGCCGAACATTTCCGACAGGTTCAGTACGCCGATATTGGCGCCCGGCATGCCGGGAATATCGAACCCGCCCATTCCGGAGCCGGTATCGGCTACTTCGATATCGATTTCCTTGTCGTCGAGTTCGCCATTGCGCAGCTTCTTGCGGAAGCTTTCACGCGTCGCGGGCGAGGCCGTCGCACCGACCAGCGCATCGAGAACGCGCTCTTCGGCGCTCATATGGGCCTTTGCCTGAACCTCCGTACGCTTCTTTTCGCGGATCAGGCCGATGCCGACCTCGACGAGATCGCGGATGATCTGCTCGACGTCGCGGCCGACATAACCGACTTCGGTGAATTTCGTGGCTTCGACCTTGATGAAAGGTGCACCGGCGAGCTTGGCGAGGCGACGGGATATTTCCGTCTTGCCGACGCCGGTCGGACCGATCATCAGGATGTTCTTCGGCATGACTTCGTCACGCAAGCTCGGATCGAGCTGATGACGGCGCCAGCGGTTGCGGAGCGCAATCGCGACAGCGCGTTTTGCCTCATGCTGGCCGATGATGTAGCGGTCGAGCTCGGAAACGATCTCGCGGGGAGAAAAAGTGGTCATTGTCTATCATTCTCCTGGCGGTCCAGGGCCATCAGAAGCGCCCGGCCGTAATTCGTAGTAGTTTCGCCAAGTCTTTGAAAGCCTGCCTTGGTATAGGCTCTGATTGCGAAAGCGTTGTCCGGATGCGGATCGACCAGCACGCGGTTCTTGCCCCTATCGAAAAGCGACTGGCAAAACTGCGCCATGAAGGCCGGGCCGTGACCCTTTCCCAGAAGCGCTGCGACCCCGATAAACTGATCGATGCCGCAGGTACCATCGGGCTGGCCGTCCAGTGCAGCATCGTCTTCACCATCGAGATCAGCCACCTGAATGAAGGCGAAATCCCTGCCGTCGAGCGTCACGATATAGGGCTCGACCGCCAGATCATGCAGATGCTCCTCGATCGAGGCCAGTGCCTCTTCCGGCTCGCTCCACCAGCGGCGGACATGCGGCTTCCCTAGCCATTCGGCCAGAAGGGGCAGATCAGCCACCGTGACGGAACGGAAGACATATTCCGTCATTCCGCGTCCAGCGTTTCCATGATGACATTGTGGTTCGTGTACACGCAGATGTCGGCAGCGATATCGAGCGCACGACGGGCAATGTCTTCGGCGGACTTGTCTGTGTCGGTAAGTGCGAGAGCCGCGGCAAGCGCGAAATTGCCGCCCGAACCGATAGCGGCAACGCCATGTTCGGGCTCCAGCACATCGCCATTGCCGGTAATGGCGAGCGTCACCGATTTGTCGGCGACCAGCATCATGGCTTCGAGATTGCGCAGGTAGCGGTCGGTGCGCCAGTCTTTGGCGAGCTCAACGGCGGCGCGCATCAGCTGACCCGGATATTGTTCCAGCTTCTTTTCAAGCCTTTCCAGAAGGGTGAAGGCATCGGCGGTCGCACCAGCGAAACCCGCAATCACTTCGCCCTTGCCGATTCGGCGGACCTTGCGGGCATTGCCCTTCATGACGGTCTGGCCGAGGCTGACCTGACCGTCGCCGGCCACCACGACCTTGCCGCCTTTTCGAACTGTAATAATTGTCGTCATCTAACACCTGTTGCCCGGCACGCGGGCGGTTCCAGCGGGCCGAACGCCGGCCCTGTTGAACCCTATGTAAGAGGGCCCGCGACGATTGCAAATGGCCTTCCTTTTCTGCCCCCACGCTTCTGGATATTTCGCAATCCGCCTGATAAGGAACCACCTTGATTTCAAGGAGAAAGCCATATGGCCGAGACCGCAGCAAGCCGCACGGGCAGTGTTTCCCGCAAGACCAACGAGACGTCCATTTCCGTTTCCGTCAATCTTGACGGCACCGGCAAATCGACGATTTCGACGGGCGTCGGCTTCTTCGACCATATGCTGGATCAGCTTTCGCGACATTCGCTGATCGACATGGAAATCGAGTCCAAGGGCGATCTGCATATCGACGACCATCATACGGTCGAGGATACCGGCATCGCCATCGGCCAGGCGATCGCCAAGGCGCTCGGCGACCGTCGCGGCATCACGCGTTATGCCTCGATCGATCTCGCCATGGACGAGACGATGACGAAGGCTGCCGTCGATCTCTCCGGCCGCCCCTTCCTCGTCTGGAACGTTTCCTTCAGCGCGCCGAAGATCGGCACTTTCGATACCGAACTGGTGCGCGAATTCTTCCAGGCGCTTGCCCAGAATGCCGGGATCACGCTGCATATTCTCAATCACTATGGTGCCAACAACCACCATATTGCAGAGACATGCTTCAAGGCCGTCGCCCGCGTTCTGCGCACTGCGACAGAGATCGATCCACGGCAGGCAGGCCGCGTTCCCTCGACAAAGGGCACGCTCGCCTGAGCCCCATCAGGGAGCGTCAGATGGCATCCAGCTACGTTTTTCTTGTTCCGCCTGACGGTCAGCGCGAGGATACGCGCACGATCCGTGACGGTTTCTCGTGGCTTGCCTTCCTCTTTCCCTGGATCTGGCTGCTTGCGCATCGCCTCTGGCTTCACGCAATCATTGCGTTCGCGCTGCAGGCGATCGGCGGCGTGCTGGCGGAAGAACCAGGCTTCGGGCCGGCGGGAATGGCTCTCGCCTTCGGCGTGAACCTGCTCGTCGGGTTCGAGGGACAGAATTTCCGTATCCGCGGCCTTGCCGCCCGCGGCTGGCGCGAGGAGGTCGCAATCAGCGCTTCCTCGATCGATCTTGCGGAAGAGATCTATTTTTCCAACATCGAGACCGGCGCCGATCTGAAGGTGCCCGAATGGAACCAGGCTTCCAGTCCGCAGATGCGGCCGGGTCATTCCACTTCGCTCGGTCTCTTCGGCTTTGACGGAGGGCGCAAATAATGCGCGTCGCGATTATCGACTACGGCTCTGGCAATCTGCGCTCGGCCACCAAGGCTTTCGAACGCGCCGCCCGCGAAGCCGGCATCGAGGCCGAGATTAATCTGACCGACAAGGCCGAGATCGTTGCCGCCGCCGATCGGATCGTGCTTCCCGGTGTCGGCGCCTATGCCGATTGCCGCCGCGGGCTCGATGCCGTGCCCGGCATGACGGAAGCTTTGCTTGAGGCTGTCGAGAAGAGGGCGCAGCCTTTCCTCGGGATTTGCGTCGGCATGCAGCTCATGTCTTCGCGCGGGCTCGAAAAGACGGTGACGCAGGGTTTCGGCTGGATTCCGGGTGACGTCGTCGAGATGACGCCTGCCGATCCCGAGCTGAAAATCCCGCAGATCGGCTGGAACACGCTCAATCTGAAATATGAGCATCCGCTTTTCGACGGCATTCCGACGGGGCCCGATGGCCTGCACGCCTATTTCGTGCACTCCTACCATCTGGCAGCCGAGAATGCCGGCGATGTGATTGCGACGACCGATTATGGTGGGCCGATGACGGCCTTCGTCGGTCGGGACAATATGGCGGGTTCGCAGTTCCATCCGGAAAAAAGCCAGAAGCTCGGACTGGCGCTGATCGCGAATTTCCTGCGCTGGGCGCCGTAAGGGCTGTCTTTTAATACGCGCGCCTTATTTCCCCTATAAGTGAAGGGGTGGATACAGGAGCGTGCTCAATGCCGGCTTCGCGGAAATCAGGCAAGATATTCTACAGGCTGCGGCCGGCCAGAGAGGGCCAGCCGCCGTTCGTCGATATCCGGCTGCCTGGCGGGGTGATCATCCGCCAGGTCGATGAGACCCTGCATCGCAAAGCACTCGTGAACGCATCAAAGGCGCTCAAAGAGAGGCTCGGCGGCTGATGCAGGAGACCTTTCCGGGAAAAGAGAACCCAAGACTGCGATCGGGCGAGGTAAGCGCCGGCGATCTCGCTGAAGCGGTGCTGGAATTCTACATCGAAGGCGAAGACGATCTGATCGGCCTGCTTGCTTATGCACTTTATGAGCGCCAGAAGCGGGACTTTATCGTCAGCCATCGCAAGCGCAATGCGGGCCGCTCACCAAACGACGCGGAAATCGCGGCTGTAACGAGCAACTACCTCTCCGCCGATCTGCGCAACACCTTGCGCGACCGCGCCTCGCAGATCCTGTCGAGCTATGCCGAAATCTATGTCGAAGCCATGGAGCCGCAAATCCAGCTCGTTGCCACCAATAGCGAGGCGTTGCGTCAGGTGCGCGATATCGAGAAGTCGGTGAAGAA
This sequence comes from Sinorhizobium sp. B11, assembly GCA_039725955.1. Taxonomy (NCBI): domain Bacteria; kingdom Pseudomonadati; phylum Pseudomonadota; class Alphaproteobacteria; order Hyphomicrobiales; family Rhizobiaceae; genus Sinorhizobium; species Sinorhizobium sp. B11. The sequence goes on along the minus strand of CP091034.1, from coordinate 4,645,665 downwards.
ACGCACCGGTTTCTGGCGCCAGGTGCGGGTCGGCTTCACTGTTACGTTGCTGCTGCTGGTGCTTTTTGCCGCTCTCACCATTGCCGCTGTCTTTTTTCGTTCGGATATCGTAGATGCGTGGAATGCACTGATGGTGCCCACGACGCTACGGACCTGAGACGAATGATCCTTTTTCCCGCGATCGACCTTAAGGGCGGACAATGCGTTCGCCTGAAGCTCGGCGACATGCAACAGGCAACGGTCTACAATACCGATCCGGCTGCCCAGGCGAAATCCTTCGAAGAGCAGGGTTTCGAATGGCTGCATGTGGTCGATCTCGACGGTGCCTTCGCGGGACATTCGGCCAATGGCGATGCGGTTGAGGCGATCCTGAAGGCCACGAAAAACCCTGTTCAGCTCGGCGGCGGCATCCGTACGCTCGATCATATCGAGAACTGGCTTTCGCGTGGGCTGCGCCGCGTCATCCTCGGCACCGTTGCCGTGCGTGATCCGGCACTTGTGATCGAAGCCTGCAAGAAATTTCCGGACCATGTTGCCGTCGGCATCGATGCCAAAGGCGGCAAGGTGGCCGTAGAAGGCTGGGCGGAGGCTTCCGAACTCGGCATCATCGAACTCGCAAAGAAATTCGAGGGTGCCGGCGTTGCCGCGATCATCTATACCGACATCGATCGTGACGGCATCCTGACAGGCATCAACTGGACATCGACGCTGGAGCTGGCGGACGCCGTTTCTATTCCGGTCATCGCATCAGGTGGCCTTGCGTCGATCGATGACATCAAGCGCATGCTGCAGCCGGATGCCCGCAAGCTCGAAGGCGCCATTTCCGGTCGGGCCCTTTATGATGGGCGGATCGATCCCAAGGAGGCGCTCGATCTCATCAAGGCCGCCCGGGCCAAGGAGAGTGCATAATGAGCCTGAAGGCCCGCGTGATCCCCTGCCTCGACGTCAAGGACGGCCGTGTCGTCAAGGGCGTGAACTTCCTAAATCTGGTCGATGCCGGCGATCCGGTCGAAGCGGCCAAGGCCTATGATGCGGCCGGTGCCGACGAGCTGTGCTTCCTCGACATCACCGCCTCTTCGGACAATCGCGAGACGATCTTCGATGTCGTGGCGCGCACGGCCGAACAATGCTTCATGCCGCTCACCGTCGGCGGCGGCGTTCGCACCATTGCCGATATCCGCAAGCTGCTGCTTTGCGGTGCCGACAAGATCTCGATCAATTCGGCGGCGGTCAACAATCCGGATTTCGTGGCCGAGGCAGCCGACAAGTTTGGCGACCAGTGCATCGTCGTGTCGATCGATGCCAAGCGGCGCCTGACGCAGCAGGTCGGCGGCGACAATCTCAGTGCCTGGGAGATCTATACGCATGGCGGCCGCAACGCGACCGGCATAGACGCCGTGGAATTCGCGCAGAAGATGGTTGCCCGCGGCGCCGGCGAGTTGCTCGTCACCTCGATGGACCGCGATGGCACGAAGATCGGCTACGATCTGGAGCTGACCCGGGCGATTGCCGATTCCGTCCGTGTGCCCGTCATCGCGTCTGGCGGTGTGGGTGATCTCGACGATCTCGTGGCCGGTGTGAAGGATGGCCATGCCAATGCGGTGCTTGCCGCATCAATCTTCCACTTCGGCACCTATTCTGTCGGCGAAGCCAAGCACTATATGTCTGAACGCGGCATCGCGATGCGGCTCGATTGAGATTGAAAGCAGTATCATGAGCGGATTTTCCCTTTCCGACCTCGAGCGGATCGTTGAAGAGCGGGCGAAGGCTTCACCGGATGAATCCTGGACAGCCAAGCTGGTGGCTGCAGGGCAACCGAAAGCAGCCAAGAAACTCGGCGAGGAAGCGATCGAAGCTGTGATGGCGGCCATCACCAACGATCGCGATAACCTCACCTATGAAGCAGCCGACGTTCTCTATCACCTAATGGTCGTATTGAAGATTGCTAAAATACCGTTAGAGAATGTCATGACCGAACTTGCGCGGCGGACCGCGCAATCCGGCCTCAAGGAAAAGGCCAGCCGGCAGAATTCATGAGTATCGCGACACAGATTATCGGAGTGGCGGAAAAGCTGGATCACTTCCAGACCGCCTCCTATTCCCCCTATCACTTCTTCACATCGGAACAGTGGGCGAAGTTTCGTGCCGATACGCCGATGACGCTGACGGCCGACGAGGTCAAACGGCTTCGCTCCATGGGCGACCCGATCGACCTCGACGAAGTCAGGCGCATCTACCTGTCGCTGTCGCGCCTGCTTTCCGCGCATGTGGAATCCTCGCAGCTGCTGTTCGAGCAGCGCAACCGGTTCCTCAGTCTCTCGAACGTGACGAAGACCCCGTTCGTGATCGGCATTGCCGGATCGGTGGCTGTCGGCAAATCCACGACGGCACGTATTCTGAAAGAGCTGCTTGGCCGCTGGCCGTCCAGTCCCAAGGTCGATCTCGTTACCACGGACGGCTTCCTCCATCCGAACGCCGTGCTGAAGCGCGAGAACCTGATGCAGCGCAAGGGTTTTCCGGAGAGTTACGACACCGGCGCAATCCTGCGTTTCCTGTCGGCGATCAAGGCCGGCCTGCCGGATGTGAGGGCACCCTCCTATTCGCACCTCGTCTATGACGTGCTGCCGGACGAGTACAAGATCGTTGACCGGCCCGATATTCTGATCTTCGAGGGCATCAACGTCCTGCAATCACGTGACCTGCCGGCGGACGGCAAGATCGTGCCGATGGTGTCCGACTTCTTCGACTTCTCGATCTATATCGACGCCGAGGAAACACAGATCCACAATTGGTACGTCACGCGTTTCATGCGCCTCAGGGAAACTGCCTTCCGGGATCCGAATTCCTACTTCCACCGTTATGCATCGATCAGCGAGGAAGAAGCCGTGGCGATTGCAGAAGACCTCTGGGCGAACATCAATCTCAAGAACCTGCGCCAGAACATCCTTCCGACGCGGCCACGCGCCGATCTTATTCTGCGCAAGGGCAAGGATCACCTGATCGAGCAGGTGGCACTGCGCAAGCTCTAGGGGTTTTCACGGGTCAAGGATTGACACGACGGAGCGTCAGGTTGATGCGTCCGCCGTTCTTCAGAAGCGTGGATGTTGCCGGATAGATGCGGTCGACGCCGTGGAAGCAGAGCCGCCCCTCCCCGCCGAGAATGACGAGATCGCCGCTCGACAGCTTGAAGGACATGGTCTTGTCGTTGCGGTTCACCCCACCGACACGGAAGAGGCAGGCGTTGCCGAGGGAAATCGACACGACCGGCGCCTTCAGATCGTTCTCATCCTTGTCCTGATGCAGGCCCATGCGCGCCTCGTCGGAATAGAAATTGACGAGGCAAGCTTCGGGCGGTTTGTCGTAACCCGAAACGTCACTCCAGATATCAAGCAATTCAGAAGGTATGACCGGCCACGGCCTACCGGTTGCCGGATGCATCGGTTGATAGCGATAGCCTCGCTCCTTGTCCGTGACCCAGCCGAGCGAACCGCAATTGGTCATCCGCACCGACATCGGCTTGCCGGTAACGGGCATGATCGGCACGTAGAGCGGCGCTTCTGCGACGATGGTCCTGATGATGCCGACCAGTGCCTCCTGGCGGGCACGATCCAGATATTCCGGAAGATGGCGAATGCCGCTCAAAAGTTCCGGCATGTCACTCCCCGCCGCCCAGGCGGCCACGCATCTTCTTGACTTCAGACCGGCCGGATTTTTCCTTCAGCCGTCGTTCGATCGAGCCCTTGGTCGGCTTTGTCTTCTTGCGTGGCGGCGGTGGCGGCTTGGCGGCCTCCAGGACCAGTTCCTTCAGCCGCTCGCGCGCATCCTCGCGGTTGCGGTCCTGGCTGCGGAACCGGCTTGCCTCGATCATCAATACGCCGTCCTTCGACATGCGCCTGCCGGCAAGCTTGATCGCATTAGCCTTCACTCGCTCGTTGAGTGAAGGCGAATTCGGGATATTGAAGAAAAGCTGGACGGCGGTCGACACCTTGTTGACGTTCTGACCGCCAGGACCGCCCGCCAGAACGAACTGTTCCGTCAGCTCCCATCCGGCGATGGTGATCCTGTCATTGATGTAGAGCGCGTCGCTGGCCATACCGCCTTCTAGCGCATAATCACTGCGAATTGAAAGCGGTGAAACCCGGCACAGGAGCGACCGGGTTTCACGTGAATCGACTGGTTCGGGTACCGAGTTACTCGGCTGCGACCTTGATGCCGGGCGCTGCATCGCGCACGCCGCCGTCGACATGGCTTTCGAACTTGGCGAAGTTGGCGATGAACATGGAGACCAGCTTTTCAGCCTGCGCGTCATAGGCCTGCTTATCGGCCCAGGTCGAGCGCGGATCGAGGATGCGCGTATCCACGCCTTCGACTGCGACCGGAACGGCAAAGCCGAAATTCGGATCGGCGCGAAGCTCGACCTTGGCAAGCTCGCCCGAAAGGGCGGCCGTCAGCAACGCACGGGTTGCCTTGATGGGCATCCGCTTGCCGATGCCATACGCGCCACCAGTCCAGCCGGTGTTGACCAGCCAGCATTCAACGCCGTGGCGGCCGATCAGCTCCTTCAGCAGATTGCCGTATTCAGCCGGATGACGTGGCATGAAGGGTGCGCCGAAGCAGGTCGAGAACGTTGCTTCCGGCTCGATGACCCCCTTTTCGGTGCCTGCCACCTTGGCAGTGTAACCGGAGAGGAAGTGGTACATGGCCTGCTCTGGCGTCAGCTTGGCGATCGGCGGCATGACACCGAAGGCATCGGCCGTCAGCATGATGATCGTCTTCGGATGAGGCGCAAGGCCGGTTTCGGATGCGTTCGGAATGAAATCCATCGGATAGGCGCAGCGCGTGTTTTCCGTCAGCGACGCATCGTCGAAATCCGGCTCGCGGTTTTCGTTGAGAACGACGTTTTCAAGGACGGTGCCGAAACGCTGTGTCGTGGCATAGATTTCCGGTTCGGCCTCTGCCGAGAGGCGAATGGTCTTGGCGTAGCATCCGCCTTCGAAATTGAAGATGCCGTTTTCGCTCCAGCCGTGTTCGTCATCGCCGATCAGGGTGCGTGCCGGGTCAGCCGAAAGCGTCGTCTTGCCGGTGCCCGAGAGACCGAAGAAGACAGCAGCATCGCCTGCCGGGCCGACATTGGCCGAGCAGTGCATCGGCATGACGCCCTTTTCCGGCAGCAGGTAGTTCAGCACGGTGAATACGGATTTCTTCATTTCGCCGGCATAGGAGGTACCGGCGATCAGCACGATGCCGTTGGTCAGATCACAGGCGATCACCGTTTCGGTGCGGCAACCGTAACGCTCCGGATCGGCCTTGAAGCTTGGCAGGTCGATGATCGTCAGCTTCGGCGCAAAGCCTGCGAGTGCATCAGCCTTCGGACGGATCAGCAGGTTGCGGATGAAAAGCGAGTGCCACGCGAATTCGGTCACAACGCGGGTCGGCAATGCGTGGCCCGCGTCGGCGCCGCCGACGAGATCCTGCACGAAGAGGTCCTTGCCGGCAGCATGGGCCAGCATATCCTTGTGCAGCAGCGCGAAATGCTCCGGCGACATCGGCTTGTTGTTATCCCACCAGATCTGCCCGTCGGTATTCCCATCGCGAACGACGAACTTGTCGCGCGGCGAGCGGCCCGTGTGTTGCCCAGTCGTGGCACGAAGGGCGCCTTGTGCTGTCAGTTCGGCTTCTCCCCGGCGAATCGCCTCCTCATAGAGAAGAGCTGCGGACAGGTTGTAACGTACGCTGCGTACGTTGCTGAAACCGATCGTCGCCAGCTCGATTGCCTGGTTATGAACTCCGAACGTCTCCATAGCTTTTTCCTTCGCTGAGGCGCCTTGGCCGTTAAATTATCGCGAAAGTAAAAGGAGAAATTTTAAATGGCAATAGGGATAATCTTAGAAAAGATAATGATATCAAATAATTAATCGATTTAAATTCCAATAATTCTTTTTAAATCGTTTGAAGACCTCCTGTTGAAACAACTTGTCGCACTACTGTCGATTGTGGCTTGCACTGGCTGGCAATCTACCCCTTTATCTTTGCCACAATTTGTTCCACCTTTATCCTCCATAAGCGCACCCGGTCACGAAGACCGCCTGGGGACGACCAATCCGGGAGATTGCGCACTGATGACGGAGACCAACACCATGCCGACAATCGCGCTCGTTGACGACGACCGCAACATCCTCACTTCCGTGTCGATTGCACTGGAAGCTGAAGGATATAAGGTCGAGACCTATACGGATGGCGCTTCAGCGCTGGATGGTCTGCTCGCTCGCCCGCCGCAGCTAGCAATCTTCGATATCAAGATGCCACGAATGGACGGCATGGAGCTGCTGCGCCGCCTTCGCCAGAAATCGGACATGCCCGTCATCTTCCTCACCTCCAAGGATGAGGAGATCGATGAGCTCTTCGGCCTGAAGATGGGCGCCGACGATTTCATTACCAAGCCTTTTTCGCAGCGTCTGCTGGTCGAGCGTGTTCGCGCCGTTCTGCGCCGCGCGTCGAGCCGTGAGGCAGCCGCAGCTGGCGGCGTCGCTACCGTCGGCACGCCGAAGGCGGGCGCGGTTCAGCAGGCCCGTTCGCTCGAACGCGGCCAGCTGGTCATGGACCAGGAACGCCACACCTGCACCTGGAAGGGCGAGGCAGTCACCCTCACCGTCACCGAGTTCCTGATCCTGCATTCGCTGGCCCAGCGTCCGGGTGTGGTGAAAAGCCGCGACGCCCTGATGGATGCCGCCTATGACGAACAGGTGTATGTTGATGACCGCACCATCGACAGCCACATCAAGCGGCTGCGCAAGAAGTTCAAGATGGTCGACACTGACTTTGATATGATTGAAACGCTTTACGGTGTGGGTTACCGCTTCCGCGAAGCAGCCTGACGCTTTAAAGCGCGGGAAGAGATGAATGAGGGCGGCGGGCCGGTCAAACTGGCCCCGCCCTCCGAAAGGGCCGTGATTGGCACAGTTGGTGCAGGAAAGGGATCTGGATGATGCGGAGGGCGTAAGCACCCGACGCGTCAGGGGTCGGCGTTGGTCGCATCCCTTCACCCTGATCCGTCGTATCTTCGGCAATGCCGTCTTTTCCAGCCTGACGCGCCGCATCGTCTTTTTCAACCTCGCGGCCCTGCTCGTCCTTGTCGGCGGTATTCTCTACCTCAACCAGTTCCGCGAAGGCCTGATCGACGCGCGCGTCGAGAGCCTGCTGACACAGGGCGAAATCATCGCCGGCGCCGTGTCGGCATCGGCCTCGGTCGACACGAACTCGATCACCATCGATCCGCAGAAGCTGCTCGAACTGCAGGCCGGCCAGAGCATTACACCGGTGCCAAACGACGAGGATCTCGAATTTCCGATCGACCCGGAAAAGGTGGCGCCCGTTCTGCGCCGGCTGATCTCGCCGACCCGCACCCGGGCCCGCATCTTCGATGCCGACGCCAATCTGCTGCTCGATTCCCGTCATCTCTATTCCCGTGGCCAGGTTCTGCGTTTCGATCTGCCGCCGGTGGAAGAGGAAAAACAGACCTGGGGCGAATGGTTCACGGCTCTCTTCAACAAGGCGCTGCAACCAGGCAATCTTCCTGTTTACAAGGAAGCGCCAGGTGGTGACGGCTCCATCTATCCAGAAGTGATGAATGCGCTGACGGGCGTGCGCGGCGCAGTTGTCCGCACGACGGAAAAGGGCGAGCTCATCGTTTCGGTTGCGGTACCGATCCAGCGTTTCCGGGCCGTACTCGGCGTGCTGCTGCTGTCGACGCAGGCCGGCGATATCGACAATATCGTGCATGCGGAACGCCTTGCCATCATGCGCGTCTTTGGTGTCGCAACGCTCGTGAACGTCCTCTTGTCGCTCGTTCTCTCTTCGACCATCGCGAATCCGCTGCGCCGGCTTTCGGCGGCCGCGATCCGGGTGCGCCGCGGCGCCAAGGAACGCGAGGAGATCCCTGATTTTTCCGTACGTCAGGATGAAATCGGCAACCTTTCCATTGCTCTGCGCGAGATGACGACCGCCCTCTACGACCGCATCGATGCGATCGAGAGTTTTGCGGCCGATGTCAGCCATGAGCTCAAGAATCCGCTGACCTCGCTGCGCAGCGCCGTCGAGACGTTGCCGCTCGCCAAATCCGACGATTCCAAGAAGCGGCTGATGGATGTCATCCAGCACGACGTCCGCCGCCTCGATCGCCTGATCAGCGATATCTCGGATGCATCCCGTCTCGACGCCGAGCTTGCGCGCGTCGATGCCGGATCTGTCGATCTGGAAGTATTTCTGCGCGATCTCATCGACGTGTCGCGCCAGATCCGCAGCACCAAGAAGAAAGTCGACATAGACTATGCGGTGGATCGCAAGCCGAACGTCAAGACGCGCTTTGTCGTCAAAGGGCATGACCTGCGCATCGGCCAGATCATCACCAACCTGATTGAAAATGCCCGCTCCTTCGTGCCGGAGCAGGACGGCAAGATCACGGTACGTCTGGTCCGTGCCCGCTCCCGTTGCGTCGTCTATATCGAAGACAACGGTCCGGGCATCCAGGCAGAGAATATCGACCGCATTTTCGAACGCTTTTATACCGACCGGCCGGAATCCGAAGGTTTCGGCCAGAATTCCGGCCTCGGGCTTTCCATCAGCCGGCAGATCGCCGAGGCGCATGGCGGTTCATTGCGGGCCGAAAACATCGTCGACGACGAGAGCGGCAAGCTGCTCGGCGCCCGCTTCATCCTGGCCCTGCCGGCCGACGCCGCAGCATGATCAACATCCACGCCACCGCAATCGTTATCGGAAAGACCGGCCTGCTGTTCACCGGCCCTTCGGGCTGGGGCAAGTCGATGACCGCTTTTACGTGCATGGCGGAGGCGCGGCGGCAGGGTGTTTTTTCTGTCCTCGTGGCCGATGATCAGGTGCTTCTTTCGAAACAGGACGGAGCAATCATTGCCGCCTGTCCGCCTGCCATTGCCGGGCTCATCGAGCTGCGCGGTACGGGCATCATAAGGCACGATCATATTGCCCAGGCGGCGATGCATTACGCAGTCCTGCCAGGCAGCGCCACGGGCGAGAACCGGCTTCCTGCGGAGGGGGAAACCGCCATTCTTGCCGAGGGTTTCGAGCTGCCTGCACTGCGATTGTTGCCCAACCTCCCTCTGCCTCTTGCAGTGTTGATGGCAAAAGCGCCGGAAATCGGAAGTTGAGGCCTTCCGGACGGCCCGTTACGGCCTATATATTTATATTTTTATCTTGCACTTCGGCTTTTGATCGCCAAGATGTGCCCCCACCGGTGGACGTAATTGCTGCATTGCGATATTGGGGCCACGGTTTGCGTATGCCATGGGAGCAGTAATATCATGATCGGACTTGTGCTTGTCACTCATGGCAAGCTGGCTGAAGAGTTTCGTCATGCCGTAGAGCACGTCGTCGGTCCTCAGAAATTCATCGAAACGGTCTGTATCGGACCGGAAGACGATATGGACCAAAGACGACAGGACATTCTCGAAGCCGTTTCCGGCGCAGACGACGGCCATGGCGTCGTCATTCTCACCGACATGTTCGGCGGTACACCTTCCAACCTCGCAATCTCCGTGATGAGCAGCGGCCACACCGAAGTCATCGCCGGCGTCAACCTGCCAATGCTGATCAAGCTCGCCGGCGTGCGCGGCGAGAACAATATGGAAAAGGCGCTTGCCGAGGCTTCCGAGGCTGGCCGCAAATACATCAACGTTGCGAGCCGGGTTCTGAGCGGAAAGTAAGAAACCTCCATGACACCGCTTTCCCGGGAACTCCTCATCATCAACAAGCGTGGTCTGCACGCGCGCGCTTCGGCAAAATTCGTCCAGACGGTCGATGCCTTCGATGCAACGATCACCGTTTCAAAGGACGGTATGACGGTCGGCGGTACCTCGATCATGGGTCTGATGATGCTTGCGGCTAGTCCCGGCTCTAGCGTCGTGGTCTCGGCGACCGGCAATCAGGCGGCCGAAGCGCTGAATGCCCTCGATGAGCTCATCCAGAACAAGTTCGGCGAAGAAATCTGATCTCTAGCGCCATATAAAGATATAAAGACTTCTTTATATCCCCGTTGCCTTCCCGACCGAAGCCTGCTAAACGGCGAGCATGACGTGCATTCCGCACGCGTTCGATCCGTTGCGGTCATCGTCGCGTCCTTGCGATGTTTTGAGACGTTTCAGCCTGGAGAGCCCTATGAGCATTGAAAAAGATTATGTCGTCGCCGATATCGGCCTTGCAGATTTCGGACGCAAGGAGATCACCATCGCTGAAACCGAAATGCCCGGCCTCATGTCCTGCCGTGCCGAATTCGGCGAATCCAAGCCGCTGAAGGGCGCACGCATCACCGGCTCGCTGCATATGACGATCCAGACCGCCGTTCTCATCGAGACGCTGGTTGCCCTCGGCGCCGAAGTCCGCTGGGCATCGTGCAACATCTTCTCGACGCAGGATCACGCCGCAGCTGCGATCGCCGCTTTCGGTGTTCCGGTCTTCGCTATCAAGGGCGAGTCGCTTGAAGATTACTGGGTTTACACCGACAAGATCTTCCAGTGGGCCGATGGCGGTTTCTCCAACATGATCCTCGACGATGGCGGCGACGCCACCATGTACATTCTGCTTGGCGCCCGCGCCGAAGCCGGTGAGAACGTTCTTTCCAACCCGCACTCCGAAGAAGAGGAGATCCTCTTCGCCCAGATCAAGAAGCGCCTTGCCGCTTCGCCCGGCTGGTTCACCAAGCAGCGCGACGCCATCAAGGGCGTGACCGAAGAGACCACGACGGGCGTCAACCGCCTCTACCAGCTCAGCCAGAAGGGCCTGCTGCCCTTCCCGGCCATCAACGTCAACGACTCCGTCACCAAGTCGAAGTTCGACAACAAGTATGGCTGCAAGGAATCGCTGGTCGACGGCATTCGTCGCGGCACCGACGTCATGATGGCCGGCAAGGTTGCCGTCGTCTGCGGTTACGGCGACGTGGGCAAGGGTTCTGCCGCTTCGCTTTCCGGCGCCGGCGCCCGCGTCAAGGTCACCGAAGCCGATCCGATCTGCGCCCTGCAGGCTGCCATGGACGGCTATGAAGTCGTTCTGCTCGAGGACGTCGTTTCCTCGGCCGACATCTTCATCACCACGACAGGCAACAAGGACGTTATCCGCATCGACCACATGCGTCAGATGAAGGATATGGCGATCGTCGGCAACATCGGCCACTTCGACAACGAGATCGAAGTTGCAGCACTGCGTAACCTGAAGTGGACCAACGTCAAGCCGCAGGTCGACCTGATCGAGTTCCCGAAGGGCAACCGCATCATCCTTCTCTCCGAAGGCCGCCTCTTGAACCTCGGCAACGCAACGGGTCATCCGTCTTTCGTCATGTCGGCCTCGTTCACCAACCAGACACTGGCGCAGATCGAGCTCTTCACCAAGCCCGGCCAGTACGAAAGCAAGGTCTACATCCTGCCGAAGCACCTCGACGAAAAGGTTGCCCGTCTTCATCTCGACAAGCTCGGCGTGAAGCTTACCCAGCTCAGCGAAGAGCAGGCTGCCTATATTGGCGTGAAGCCACAGGGCCCGTTCAAGGCCGACCACTACAGATACTGATTTCATCTTCGATATCCACAAGATGTGGTGGCCTCGGCATTGACAAATGCCGGGGCTTATTTTTTGGGCGCGCTCTTTCCGACGATTCCCTAACGAAGTATTGTTTTAAGACTTGATTCGTGGCTTCGGAGCTCTCCGTTTTCCGCGAAAATGGGATGTCTTGTCGTGATGCGGCACATTAAAGGACGGAGACATACCGCCGATGTCGGAAATGAAACACAGCCTGCACAGCCAGGCGGAAGGTCGCGCATATGCTGCTGACCGTCCGCTTCAGGCAGGCCAAAAATATGGGTTTGCCACGGTCACTGTGACCGCAAGGCAAAAGTGTTGGTCCTTGGCACGTATTGCAAAGCTGTGCGCTGCAAGCACTGCAGTCATCATACCGGCTTGGCCGGCTCTGGCGCAGGCGCAGCCGGGTATCGGCGCCTCTGCACATCTTTTCACGTCTTCGCAGGTTGTCGGACTTTCTGTCGTCATTGGTGTCATTTCGGCTGCATTGCTTTCCACGCTGTGGCTGGTGCGACAACGCGGCAATCTCGAAAATGAAAGCCGGGAGATTCGCTCGGCGCTTTCAGATGCACAGCAGCGTATCTCCCAATATCAGGCGCTGATTGCCGACAAGAACCGGCGCATCGTGATCTGGGACGGTGTCGCCCGGCCGGAGCTCCTCGGTCAGCTTCCACCGGAGACCGGCGCCCCACAGGATAATGAATTCCTTGCCTTCGGCCTCTGGCTGAAGGCGCGATCGGCTGCCGAGCTGGAGCGGGCGGTCGGCCGTCTTCGTGAACAGGCCGAGAGTTTCGACATTGTGATCGAGACCATCAGGGACGAGGTAATCGAAGCTCAAGGCCGGGTTTCCGGCGGCCGCGCCTTCGTGCGCTTCGTGGCGCTCAACAATCTGCGGGCCGAACTGGCAGAGTTGAAGATCGAGCGCGATCGGCTGATGACGTCGATCTCCGCCTTCCAGACCATGCTCGACGCCATCGATATGCCCGCCTGGCAGCGTGATACCGGCGGCCGCCTGACCTGGGTGAACCATGCCTATGGCGATGCCGTCGAGGCACAATCGCCCCAGCAGGCTGTCAATGAAGGCCGCGAAATCCTGACGACTGTCGCCCGTGAGCGTATCCGCGCCACGGCAACGCCGGAATCGCCTTTCCACGATACGATTTCGACAGTCGTTCGCGGCAATCGCACGTTCTTCGACGTAGTCGACGTAAAGGTCCCCAGCGGCTCCGCCGGCATTGCCGTCGATGTCTCCGATGTCGAAGCAGTTCGCGCCGAACTGGAGCGGACGCTCAAAAGCCATGCGGAAACGCTCGATCATCTGGCGACACCGGTCGCCATTTTCGACGGTGACCGCCGGCTGCAATTCTACAACCAGGCCTTCGTCGCGCTCTGGGAGCTCGACATCGCGTTCCTCGAGAGCAAGCCTGACAATAGCGAGCTTCTGGAACGCCTTCGCGCAGCCAAGAAACTGCCGGACCAGCTGAACTGGAAATCCTGGAAGGAAACGGCACTCTCTGTTTATCGTTCGCTCGATACGCAATCTGACCTCTGGCACCTGCCGAACGGGCAGACGTTGCGCGTCTTTGCGACCGCGCACCCACAGGGCGGCGCGACGTGGGTCTTCGAGAACCTGACCGAGCAGGTCGATCTCGAAACGCGCTACAATACGCTGGTAAAAGTACAGGGCGAGACGATCGATCACCTTTCGGAAGGTGTTGCAGTCTTCGGGCCTGACGGCCGTATCCGCCTCTCCAACCCGGCCTTCCGGGCGCTCTGGGGCATCACGGAGACTGAAGCCAAGCCCGGCACCCATATCCGCGGCATCGGCGAGGCTTGCGCCCCGTCCTATGACCAGCCCGATGGCTGGAAGACCTTTGCAGAGCTGATTACCAGCTTCGACGACGAGCGTCGTTCCAGCCAGGGAACGCTCGAACTGCTCTCCGGCCTCGTGCTCGACTTTGCTGTCATCCCGCTGCCGAACGCACAGACCATGCTGACCTTCGTCAACATGACGGACAGCGTTCGCGCCGAGCGCGCGTTGACGGAAAAGAACGAGGCGCTGCGCAAGGCGGACGAGCTGAAGAACGACTTCGTGCAGCACGTCTCCTATGAGCTGCGCTCGCCGCTGACGAACATCATCGGCTTCACCGATCTCTTGCGCACGCCGGGCGTCGGCCCGCTGAACGAGCGGCAGGCCGAATATATCGACCATATCGCCACCTCATCCTCGGTGCTGCTGACGCTCGTCAACGACATCCTCGATCTTGCGACCGTCGATGCCGGAATCATGCGGCTGAACTATGCGGAAATCGATCTCGCCGATCTTCTCGACGATGTCTCCATGCAGATCGCCGACCGGCTGCAGGAAAGTGGCGTTTCGCTGGAGATCACCGCTCCGGCCTATCTGGGCTCTATCGTTGCCGATCCGCAGCGGCTGAAGCAGATCCTGCTGAAACTTCTGGCCAATGCCGCCAATTTCTCGCCCGAGGGCGCATCGATCGCACTCGAATGCCGTCGCGAGGGTACTGATTTCGTCTTCTCCGTCCGGGATCGTGGCCCCGGCATTTCGCCTGATATGATCGCGACTGTCTTCGACCGCTTCGCAACCGGCGCGAAGAGCGGGAAGCGCGGTGGTGCCGGACTTGGTCTTTCCATCGTCGACAGCTTTGTCAGCCTCCACAATGGCGAAGTCAGCATCGACAGCGAACCCGGCAAGGGAACGACGGTGACCTGCCGCATCCCTTCCATCAACCTACCGCATTCCGTCGCCGCCGAATGACGCAAGGCGACATCATCTCGCTTTTTCTGGAAGACGATGCGGCAACCCTTCGCGTTGGCAATGATCTGGCTCTGGCGCTGAAAGCCGGCGATTGCCTAGCACTATCCGGCGATCTCGGCGCCGGAAAATCCTCTCTGGCGCGCGCGTTCTTGCGAAGCATTGCCGATGATGACGGGCTGGAAGTTCCGAGCCCGACTTTCACGCTGGTGCAATCTTACGATCTGCGCATTCCCGTTTCGCATTTCGATCTCTATCGGCTTGGCGATGCCTCGGAACTGACAGAACTCGGCTTCGACGAGGCGCTTGAGAGCGGCATCTGCATCGTCGAATGGCCCGAAATGGCAGAAGGCGACCTGCCTGCATCGCGCATCTCGTTGCGGCTGGAGCATGAAGGTGCCGGCCGGCGTGCGACAATCACGGCACCGGAGAAGGCCTTGGCCCGAATCCACCGTGTGCTGGCTATCCGCCGCTTCCTCATTGACGCTGGCTACGGCGATGCGGAACGGCGGTTCCTGACCGGCGATGCTTCACTTCGCGCCTATGAATATTTCCGCCTCAGCGACGGCTCACGGAAAATCCTCATGGATTGGCGGCCCCCTCCGGAAGGCCCCCCGATCTATGAGGGCAAGCCCTATCCCAAGGTCGCGCATCTTGCGCAGGACGCCTATCCTTTCGTTGCCATCGGCGAGACGTTGCGCGAGCGCGGTTTCGCGACCCCGGAAATCGAAAGGGTCGACTACGAGCAGGGCATCCTGCTGATCGAGGATCTGGGCACGGACGGTGTCCTCGATGACGAAGGCCGGCCGATCGTCGGGCGCTACCGCGAAAGCGTCGCCTGCCTTGCCCATCTCCACTCGATGAAAATCCCGCAGGATATCCCGGTTTCGGCTACGCACACGCACCACATTCCGGATTTCGACCGCGTCGCCATGACGATGGAGGTGCGGCTTGTGCTCGACTGGCATATGGCCTGGAGGCGCGGCACGGGACCGACGGATACCGAACGGGACGAGTATCTGGCAATCTGGGACAATCTGATCGAGGAGCTGCAATCGGCCGAAAAAAACCTGCTGTTGCGCGACTTCCATTCGCCCAATATCATCTGGCGCGAGCAGGCGAGCGGCATCCGCAAGATCGGCATCATCGACTTCCAGGATGCGATGATCGGGCCGACGGCCTATGACCTCGCCTCCATCGTTCAAGATGCCCGCGTCACGATCGAACCGGATCTCTGCCGACAGTTGATGGACGACTATCTTTCCTTGCGGCGCGCGCAGGGCGGTTTCGACGAAACCGGCTTCATGAAGGCATGGGCCATCATGTCGGCGCAGCGCAACTGCAAGCTCGCCGGTCTCTGGGTGCGGCTATTGCAGCGCGATGGTAAGCCCGGCTATCTCCAGCATATGCCGCGCACGCTTTCCTATCTCAAGGCGGCGCTGGAACACGAGGCACTTGCCCCCTTGCGCGAATGGTGCACAAGGGCTGGAATACTGCCAGTCGAATCATAAATCCGGACAAGCATGACCGTCAGACAAGCCATGGTACTGGCCGCGGGCCTCGGAACCCGCATGCGCCCGATTACCGACACGATTCCGAAGCCTCTGGTGAAGATCGGCGGAAAGCCGATGATCGACTATACGCTGGATTCGCTTGTCGAGGCCGGGGTCGAACAGGCTGTGATCAATGTCCATCATTTTGCCGATCAGATGGAAGCGCACCTCCAAAGCTATCGCGGGCTGGATATTCTCATTTCCGATGAACGCGATGCGCTGATGAACTCCGGTGGGGGCTTGGCAAAGGGCCTGAAACTGCTGGATCGAGAGCCAGTATTCGTCATGAACGCCGATCTCTTTTGGATCGGCGAGCCTGCAGACCGGCCGAGCAATCTACGGCGTTTAGCCGGATTCTTCGATGCCGAACATATGGACATGGCGCTGCTCTGCGTGCGCATTGAAGACACGACCGGCCATAATGGCAAGAACGATTTCAGCTTGGCCGCCGGCGGCAGACTGACACGATATCGCGACGATCCCTCAAATCCGGTCGTCTATGCCGGCGCTATCGTCATGAGCCCCACGCTGCTTGACGATGCGCCCCAAGATGCTTTCAACCTGAATATCTATTTCGACAAGGCGATCGCTCGCGGCCGGCTTTTCGGCATGATGATGGAAGGCCATTGGCTGACGGTCGGCACGCCTGATGCAATTGACGATGCGGAGGAGACGATCCGGCGGTTCCGGACGTTTGCGTGAGGCATGACGGAACGGCACAGGCCACGCATTCTGACAATTCCTTCTGGTCTTCCCTTTCTGAAGACGCTGGCAAGTTCGCTCTGTGATGGACGCCTGACACCGCTCTTCCGGCATGATCCATCCGATCCGTTGTCGCTTGCCAAGGTGACGATCTACCTGCCGACCCGACGCGCCGTGCGCGTGCTGCGCTCGGAATTCGTCGATCTGCTTGGCGGCCGTTCGGCGATCCTGCCGGTCATCCGGCCGCTCGGCGAAACGGACGACGACAGCGGCTACTTCGACGAGGCGCTGCCGGCGACGATCGATCTTGCGCAGCCGCTCTCCAATACCGCACGCTTGCTGGAACTGGCGCGACTGATCCTTGCCTGGCGCAACAAGCTGCCGGAAATCGTCCGGCATATCCATTCGGAATCGCCTCTTGTCGCGCCGGCAAGCCCGGCAGACGCCATCTGGCTTGCCCGCAATCTGGCAGAGCTGATCGATTCGATCGAGACCGAGGATCTGGCATGGTCGGAGCTCGGCAGGCTCGATACAGGCGACTATGCGGCCTGGTGGCAATTGACGGCGGAATTTCTGCAGATTGCCAGCGCCTTCTGGCCCGAACGCCTGATCGAGCTCGGCCGCTCTTCGCCGGCCCGTCACCGCAACGCCATCCTGCGCGCCGAGGCCGGCCGTCTCTCGACGATGAAACCCGCCGGTCCGATCATCATTGCCGGTTCGACGGGTTCACTTCCCGCCACGGCCGATCTCATCGGCGCCGTAGCACACCTTCCGGAAGGCGTGATCGTATTGCCCGGCCTCGACCTTTCCATGCCGGAGGAACATTGGCGTCTGGTCGCCCCTGATCTCCTGCCGGGTCAACGCGCCAATCCGGCAAGCCGTACACATCCGCAGTATGGTCTTTCGGTTCTCTTGAAGCGGCTGAAGCTCACCCGCGAGGATGTCCAACCGATCGAGGAGGCGGAAGCCGATCTGCGCTCTCGTGCGGAAGTACTCTCGCGCGCATTGACGCCATCGGACGCGACGAGCGGCTGGGGTGATTGGAAAAAGAACCTGCCGGAAGGAACCGTTGCGGCGGCATTCGCGGACGTATCGATGATCGAAGCCGCCAACGAACGCGAGGAGGCGACGGCCATTGCTGTCGCTCTGCGGCTTGCGCTGGAACGACCGGGCAGAGACGGCGAAAGTCGGGCTGCGCTTATTACGCCTGATCGCAATCTAGCGCGTCGGGTCATGGCGGATCTTTCCCGCTTCGGCATTCTCGCAGACGATTCAGCCGGTACGCCGCTGTCGGCGACACCGCAGGGCACATTGCTGCAGCTGCTCCTGGAAGCGACACTGCGACCAGGCGATCCTGTCGCCATCGTTTCGTTGCTCAAACATCCACTTGCCCATTTCGGGCTGGAGCGCGGCGTTCTGGTTGCAGCCGCGGAAGCGCTGGAATTGCTGGCGCTGCGCGGCGGCGTGGCGGAAGTGGGTATCGGATCGCTCGAAGCACTGCTTGACCACCAGCTTTCCGAACAGGCGCTCGACAGGCACTCGCCTATCTGGCGCAAATCGCTCCCATCCGGGGCGGCAGACATGGCCCGCACACTGGCACGGCAAGTGGAACGTGCCGTGGAGACGCTGGCGTCGGCACCTGGGCGGGACGGCGGCGGCCTGATGGCGGGCCTTACGCTATCGCAATGGGCGGAACGGACCGGTCGCGCGTTGGAGCGTGTCGCAGCCGATGAGCGCGGCAACCTGGCAAACCTCTGGTCGGGCGAGGCAGGCGATGCCCTGGCAAGCCTGCTTGGCGAAGTCATCGATACCGACGGCCAGATGGAAGCGGATGGGCCGCAATGGATCGATATCATGCAGGCACTTTCCGCCGGCCATGCCGTCAAGCCCGGTGCCCTCAGCCACCCTCGCCTCTTTATCTTCGGTACGCTGGAAGCGCGCCTGCAGAATGTCGATACGCTGATCCTCGGCAGCCTCAATGAAGGATCATGGCCGGGGCAGACCGCCAACAATCCCTTCGTCTCCCGCATGATGAAGACGGAGATCGGACTGGAGCCGCCGGAACGGCGGATCGGCCAACTGGCGCATGACTTCGAGATGGCGAACGGCACCCGCCACCTCATCTATTCGCGCGCCCTGCGTCAGGGTTCGACGCCGACGGTCGCCTCCCGCTGGCTGCAGCGGCTTCTGGCGCTCGGCGGAGAGGATTTCGAAGAGAAATTGCGCGAACGCGGAGCGCGCTTCGTTCATTGGGCAAACCAGATCGACCTCGGCGATAATCAGGCGCCGGCGCAGCGGCCTTCTCCGAAGCCGCCGCGGGACCTGCAGCCCAAATCCTACTCCTTCAGCGAGGTTGGTCGGCTGCGCCGCGACCCCTATGCGATCTATGCACGGCGCGTCCTGCGGCTTGATCCTGTCGACGCTTTCAATCGCGATCCAGGCGCGGCGGAGCGTGGCACGCTCTATCACAAGATCATCGATCGCTTCGTTCGCGAAGGCCACATTGCAGGAACGCCGGATGCGGCAGCGGCGATGGAGATCATCCTGACCGAGCTCTTCGACATGGAAAGCCTGCCGCCGCACATCGATGCCGTCTGGCGGCCGCGCTTCCGGGAAGTGGCACGGGCCTTCCTCAGCTGGGAAGCCGGACGTCAACCCGACGTGCAGAAGAGGCTGACGGAAGTGAGGGGTGGGGTCGAACTCGAGGGTATCGACATCCGGCTTACCGGCGTTGCCGACCGTATTGATATCAAGGGGCCGAATAGCGCCGATATCATCGACTACAAGACCGGCTACAACCCCTCTCCGACACAGGCCCGGGCCCTGCTGGATCCGCAGCTTGCGCTTGAGGCGGCCGCACTGCAGGCCGGCGCCTTTCGCGATGCCGGAAGCCTTGTCCCGAATGACCTTCTCTATGTCCGCCTCCGGCCGGGCACGCGCTTTCTGGTCGACAAGGTCAACAATGAGGAAGCCAACAGCGACAAGGCAAAATCTGCGATGCAGCTCGCCGAAGAATCGATCGACCAGCTGGTGAAATTCGTGGGCCTGCTGCAGTCGGGTGAAAAAGGCTTCACGTCGCGGCTGATCCCTGCCCAGCAATGCGATTTTGGCGGCGACTACGACCATCTCGCCCGCGTTGCCGAATGGGCAACCGCCGATCCTGAAGGTGGCGGCGATGATTGATCCGACCGCGCTTCCCGAGGGTGATGATCCCGGCACATGGATCAGCTGGACGACGATCCAGCAGGCGATTGCCTCCGATCCCGCCCGTTCGGCATGGGTGTCGGCGAATGCCGGATCCGGCAAGACCCATGTTCTGACGCAGCGGGTGATCCGGCTGCTGCTGGCGGGTGCGCGGCCTTCCGCGATCCTCTGCCTTACCTATACCAAGGCCGCCGCCTCCGAAATGTCGAACCGCGTTTTCGAGCGTCTGGCGGAATGGGCGATTTTTCCGGATGAAGAGCTGGCCGGACGCATCGCGCAGATTGAAGGTCATGAGCCGGATTCCCTGAAGCTTGCCGAAGCGAGACGGCTGTTTGCCAAGGCACTCGAAACACCGGGCGGGCTCAAGATCCAGACGATTCACGCCTTCTGCGAGGCGCTGCTGCACCAGTTCCCACTGGAAGCAAATGTCGCAGGGCACTTCTCCGTTCTCGATGACCGGGCGGCTGCGACACTGCTTGCCGATGCACGACGCTCGCTTCTGAGCGCAACGGCCCCAGAGAAAGATCGAGAGCTCGCCGATGCCTTCGCCTATGTGCTCAAACTCGGCGATGAATCCGGACTTGAAAATCTGCTCGGCGAGATCGTTGCCAACCGAAATGCCATCCGCCGCTTCATGCTCGCGGCCGAGTCGCATGGCAGCGTTGATCGCTTGCTTCGCAAGAAGCTCGGCCTCTCGCCTGACGATACGGAAGAAGGGCTGGCCGGCCGATATTGGCCGCTGCCGGGGCTCTCGGGTGCGACGCTGGAACTTTACCTGTCGCTTGCCGCGACAAAGGGGGGAGCGAAAGCGCATGATGTTGCCGAAGGCCTCCGTCGCGCCGGCCGCGAACAGGATGTGGCGGCGCGTTCGCAGATTCTGGAGAAGGTTTTCCTCACGTCAAAGGGTGAACCAAAAACGGACGGGCAATTCTTCGTCAAGGCAATGCTTGCCGAAGCGCCGCAACTTGCCGATGCGATTGCGTCGGCTCGCGCCTATGTCGTCAATTGCCGCGATCGGCTGAAAATGATGCGGATGTATGCCGCCACCCATGCTGCTCTCGTGCTTGCCGATCGCCTGAACCGGGACTACGAGGAACTGAAGAGGCAGCGTAGCCATCTCGACTTCGAAGACCTGATCACTCGCACCGCTGACCTGCTTACGAAGAGCGGCGTCGGCCCGTGGATCCATTACAAGCTCGATCAGGGTATCGATCACATCCTCGTCGACGAGGCGCAGGATACGAGCCCCATTCAATGGAGCGTCATCCAGTCGCTGGCAGAAGATTTCTTCTCCGGCGAAAGTTCACGACCCGTCGTCCGCACGCTCTTTGCGGTCGGCGACGAGAAGCAGTCGATCTATTCGTTCCAGGGTGCCCGACCCGAACGGTTTGCCGAGGAGAAGGAGCGGACTCAGCGGCGGGTACAAAGCAGCGGTCTTGATTTTTCGACCGTTCGCCTGCCGCTTTCCTTCCGCTCCACCTCCGATGTGCTGCTTGCTGTCGACCATATTTTCACACCGCCCGAAAATGCGCGCGGTCTGGGCCTCGAGCCCGTCGTACATCGTTCCAGCCGAATAGGTCATCCCGGCGCCCTCGACCTCTGGGACATAGTCGTGCCCGATGTCGTCGCGAAGGACGAGGATTGGACCGCTCCCTTCGACGCCACCCCCGAAAGCGCGCCGGCAGCGATCCTGGCGCGACGCATCGCCCATACGATCGGCACGCTCGTCGGCCGCGAAACCATCGTCGAGAAGGGCAAGGAACGCTTCATAGAAGCCGGCGATATCCTCGTTCTCGTTCGCAAGCGTGATGCTTTCGTCAATGCGCTGACCCGCGAACTCAAACGACGCGGCGATATACCGGTCGCCGGCGCGGATCGACTGGTATTGACCAGCCATATCGCCATACAGGATCTGATGGCGCTTGGCCGTTTTCTGCTTTTGCCGGAAGATGATCTCTCGCTCGCTGCAGTCCTGAAAAGTCCGCTTTTCAATCTCTCGGAAGAGGATATTTTCGCCGTTGCGGCACTGCGCGGCGATAATGAAAGCGTGTGGCATCATCTTCGCAAATATGCCGCCGACGGCCATGAGCGGCTTGGCGCCGCGGCTGCGAGGCTGGAGCTCTTTCTTGCTCAATCCCGAAGCCTTTCAGTCCATGACTTCTATGCGCGCGTTCTCGGCAGTCACGGCGGCCGGCGGCAGTTCCTGGCGCGCCTCGGCACTGAAGTCAGCGATATCATCGACGAATTCCTGACCTTTGCGCTCGACCACGAAACATCCGGTCTCCCGGGCCTGCAATCCTTTATCTCGACGCTGGAGCTAGAAGCGCCGGAAGTGAAGCGCGAGCAGGACAAGGGCCGCAACGAGGTGCGCATCATGACGGTGCATGCCTCCAAGGGCCTTGAGGCACCGATTGTTTTCCTGGTGGATGGCGGCTCCAAGGCATTTACGCACACGCATCTGCCAAAGCTTCGGCTGATCGATGCCGGGCCGGATGAGCCGCCGATACCGGTCTGGATTCCGGTCAGCGATCTCGGCAATTCGGTGACCTCGAACGATGCGGCGCGTATTCAGCTTCTTGCCGAAGAGGAATACCGGCGCCTGCTCTATGTGGCGATGACGCGTGCCGCGGATCGGTTGATCGTCTGCGGTTATCGCGGTGTCCGACTGAACAACGACACATGGCATATGATGATTTCCAGTGCGCTCAGCGAGGAACATCCGCATGTCCAGAAGACAACCTTCTCAACCCCGGATGGAGAGTGGGATGGCATGCGCTGGCGTGTGCCACAGGTCGAGCGCAGCTTTGAGCGGATGGATCAAGCTCCCGAGCAGGTGACCATTGAAACGGTCCCACCGAACCTTTTCCACCCTCTGCCCCCACAGAAGCAATTGCCACGGCCGCTCAGCCCTTCCGGTGCCGGAACCATTATCGACGAGGAGGCGGATGACCTGCTGGTGACCTCGCCACTCTTCAGTGATCCTGAAAGCAATGATCGTTCCCTTGAAAAAGGCCGCCTCATTCACCGGATGCTGCAGGCCCTACCCGATATTCCAGCGGAGGAGGAGCGGGCTGAGGCGGCAAAACGTTATGCAGAGCGCGCAGCGCGATTCTGGCCGGCGGCCGAACGGCAAGTCCTGATCGATTCGGTTCTGAAACTTTTAAAAGATCAACGGCTTCATGCGGTCTTCGCCGTTCATGCGCAGGCGGAAATCTCGATCATGGGAACGCTGACGCTCGAGGGCCGGGAGTATGCAGTTTCCGGCCGTATCGACCGTCTTGCCGTCCTGTCCGACAGCGTCGTCATTCTGGATTACAAGACAAACCGCGTGCCGCCGGCGAGCGAAGAGACGATTCCATTCTCCCACAAGGCACAGCTTGCCATCTACCGTGAAATCCTCAAACCGCTCTACCCGGCCATGCGGATCGATTGCATGCTGATCTACACCGAAAATGCGACCATCCATACGCTGAGTGAACAGGCTTTGGCTTCTGCACTTGCGGGACTCAACACAAAGTGAAATATCGGACATTGAAATTCCGGCACCGCACCCTCACATCTTGTTCAACAGCAAATTCCGGTAAAGGAGCAGCCTATGGCTACCGTTAAGGTCGATATCAACAATTTCCAGTCGGAAGTTCTGGAATCCGCAGAACCCGTCGTCGTCGATTTCTGGGCTGAATGGTGCGGTCCGTGCAAAATGATTGCTCCGAGCCTCGAGGAAATCGCCACGGAACTCGCCGGTAAGGTCAAGGTTGCCAAGCTCAACATCGATGAAAACCCGGAACTGGCCGCTCAGTTCGGTGTTCGCTCGATCCCGACGCTTGCAATCTTCAAGGGCGGCGAAGTTGCCGACATCTCCATCGGCGCAAAGCCGAAGACGGCGCTTTCCAACTGGATTTCCAGCGCAGCCTGATGATATCGACAGTTCAATACGAAAAGCCCGGCATCTGCCGGACTTTTCATTTGGGGGGTGTACCGTTTTCCGCCAGTACGTCGCCGACGAGATAAAGAGAGCCGCCAATAAGAATACGCGGTGGAGGGGCCCCAGGGTCGATGGTCGAAGCGATGGCATCCAGGGCATCGATGACTGATGACATCGGTTCGGCCACGAGGCCGGCGTCATACGCGGCATGGGCCAGGATCACCGGATCGATCATCGCTTCGCTGCCCCGGATCGGTACGCAATAGATCTTCTCTGCCAGGTCGGCGAAGGCCTTGAAATAGCCGACCGGATCCTTGGTATTGATCATGCCAGATATCAGGAACAGCGGGCGGGACTGGCGCTCTTCGAAATTCGCCATGGCTTCGGCGATCACTTCACCCGCACCCGGGTTGTGGCCGCCGTCGACCCAGATTTCCGACCGTGCCGGTGCATGGCTCAAAAGCCTGCCTTCCGTCAATTTCTGAAGACGGCCGGGCCACTCCACCGTTTCCATCGCCTTTTCCATCATCGGCTCAGTGACGGTAAAGCCCGCGGCCTTGACGGCGCGGATGGCGGCAGCGGCATTGGCATATTGATGGCGACCGGGAAGACGCGGCAAAGGCAGATCCGCCAGGCCGAACTCATCCTGATAGATCAGCCGGCCATATTCCTCATGGGCGATGAAATCCTGACCGAAGACGGCACTCGGGCAGTTCAGCCGCTCGGCGGTCGACATCAGCACGTCGAGCGCCGCGTCATATTCCTGATGGCCGATGACGACGGGATGCCCGCGCTTCATGATGCCGGCCTTTTCCGCAGCGATCAGCTCCACCCGGTCGCCGAGATAAGGCTGATGATCCAGCGAAATCGGCATGATGACTGAAACGGCAGGGTCTTCGATCACGTTCGTCGCGTCAAAACGACCGCCGAGGCCTACCTCGATAATGGCGGCATCGGCCGGATGTTCGGAGAAAAGAATGAAAGTGACTGCAGTCAGGATTTCAAAGACGGTGATCTTCTCACCATCATTGGCTTTCGCCACGCGTCTCAGAGCATCGGCGAAGACAGCATCATCGACCAACTGTCCACGCCCAGCTGGAACACCAAGACGGTAGCGTTCATGCCAGTTTACAAGGTGTGGAGAGGTGTGGACATGGACGCTGTGGCCTGCCGCTTCCAGGAGCGAACGGCAGAAAGCCGATGTCGAGCCCTTGCCGTTGGTGCCGGCAATATGGATGACGGGGGGAAGATTGCGTTCGGGATTGCCGAGCGCTTCCAGAAGGCGTCTGATGCGGTCCAATGACAAATCGTAGCCCTTGGGATGCAATCCCATGAGCTTCTCGATCTCCCGCGCCGCCTCACTCACCGCGATCTGGCCTCTGTCTGTCATCGGCCCGCCCTATTCTGTGAGAATGCTGCTCAGGCGCTCGCCGCCAGAGCAATCACACCATTGGCATCATTTGCTGCTGTCGCCGGCTTCTTCGTCAGGATCTTCAACAGGCGCGCCAGCGTCTCCGGGATATCGTGACGTTTGACGACCATGTCGACCACGCCGTGTTCCAGAAGATATTCCGATGTCTGGAAGCCTTCGGGAAGCTTTTCACGCAGCGTCTGCTCGATGACGCGCTTGCCGGCAAAACCGATTTCCGCACCTGGCTCGGCCAGATGAATATCGCCGAGCATCGCATAGGACGCCGTCACGCCGCCGGTAGTCGGATTGGTCAGAACCACGATATAGGGCTGGCCGGCTTCCTTCAGCAAATCGACGGCGACCGTCGTACGCGGAAGCTGCATCAGCGACAGGATGCCTTCCTGCATGCGCGCGCCGCCCGAAGCCGGGAACATCACGAGCGGGCACTTTTCCGCAATCGCGCGTTCGAAAGCTTTGACGATCGCTTCGCCGGCAGCCATGCCGAGCGAACCGCCAATGAAGTTGAATTCATGGACGACGGCAACGAGCTTCAGGCCCTGGACGCTGCCGAGACCAGCAACGATCGTGTCTTCCTGCTCGGTCTTGAGTCGGCTGTCGCGCAGACGATCGCTGTATTTCTTGGAATCGCGGAACTTCAGCGGATCCTGGGCGACCTTCGGCTGCGGCAAAGCTTCGTATTCGCCGTTGTCGAACAGGTCGGCAAGGCGCGCCTTTGCCGGCATCTTCATATGGTAGCCGGAAGCGGGGATGACCCACTTGTTGCTTTCCAAGTCCTTGTGAAAGACCATCTCACCCGTTTCCGGGCACTTGATCCAGAGGTTCTCCGGCACTTCGCGACGGCCCAGCATGGAATTGATCCGCGGGCGAACGTAGTTAGTGATCCAGTTCAACTCGAATACTCCTGATTGACTGGTGCCAATGTGGGGAAACTATTCGGCAGCAACAAGGCGCGCCGAACGCGTTCCTGTGGAAAGACCCCGAACCAGCGTCGCAACGGCCTGAACCGTATCCGCTGTCGCCTTCCCGTCAGCCGTCAGGCTGTTGGCCACCTGATTGACGATTGCGGTACCAACGACGACGCCGTCCGCCGAAGCACCGATGATCTTTGCGTGTTCAGCCGTTTTGACGCCGAAACCGACGCAGACGGGGAGATCGGTATGGTCCTTGATGCGCTCGACTGCGCCCGAAATCAGCGACGGATCCGGCAAGGCCGAACCGGTGATGCCGTTCATCGAGACATAGTAGACGAAGCCCGAGGTGTTCTTCAAAACGGTGGGCAGGCGCTTTTCATCTGTCGTCGGTGTAGCCAAACGGATGAAATTGATGCCCTTCTTCAGAGCCGGTACGCAGAGCTCGTCATCCATTTCCGGCGGCAGGTCGACGATGATCAGGCCATCGATGCCGGATGCCAGCGCATCATCGAGAAATTTCTCGACGCCGTAAATGTAGATCGGGTTGTAGTAACCCATCATGACGATCGGCGTCGTATCATTGGTCTTGCGGAAGTCGGCAGCGAGCTGCAGCGTCTTCTTCAGCGTCTGGCCGCCCTTGAGAGCGCGCTGGCCGGCGAGCTGGATCGCCGGACCATCGGCCATAGGATCGGAAAAGGGCATGCCGAGTTCGATGACGTCGGAGCCGGCTTCCGGCAGCGCCTTCATGATGCCGAGCGAGGTTTCGTAGTCCGGATCGCCGCCCATGAAATAGGTTACGAGCGCCGGGCGACCTTCCGCCTTCAGGTCGGCGAAGCGTTTGTCCATACGTGCGGTCATGTTTCTTACTGCCCCATTCCCAGGATCTTGCCGACGGTGAAGATATCCTTGTCGCCGCGGCCGGAGAGGTTCATCAGGATGATCTCGTCCTTGCCCATCTTGGGCGCGCGCTTGATGACTTCGGCAAGCGCATGCGAAGGCTCGAGCGCCGGAATGATGCCCTCAAGGCGCGTCAGCGTCTGGAAGGCTTCAAGCGCTTCATGGTCCATGATCGGCACATATTCGGCACGGCCGATATCGTTCAGCCATGAATGTTCCGGGCCGATACCGGGGTAGTCGAGGCCAGCCGAGATCGAATGTCCTTCCTTGATCTGCCCGTCATTGTCCTGCAGCAGATAGGTACGGTTGCCGTGCAGTACGCCCGGCGAGCCGGCCGTGATCGAGGCGCAGTGCTCGTCGCCCTGCAGGCCCTTGCCGCCAGCTTCGACGCCGACAATCTTGACGTCCTTGTCATCGAGGAAGGGATGAAAGATGCCGATCGCATTCGAGCCGCCGCCGACGGCCGCAATGACGAGATCCGGCAGACGGCCTTCGGCCTCAAGGATCTGCTGCTTGGCTTCCGTGCCGATGACGGCCTGGAAATCGCGGACCATTTCCGGATAGGGATGCGGGCCGGCGGCCGTGCCGATGAGGTAATAGGTGTCATCGACGTTGGTGACCCAGTCACGCAGCGCCTCGTTCATCGCATCTTTCAGCGTGCCGCTACCCGCCGTGACGGGCTTTACCTCGGCACCCAGCAGCTTCATGCGGAAAACGTTCGGTGCCTGACGCTCGACGTCGGTGGCGCCCATATAGACGACACAGGGAAAGCCGAAGCGTGCGGCAACGGTGGCGGAAGCCACGCCATGCTGGCCGGCACCGGTTTCCGCGATAATGCGGGTCTTGCCCATGCGCTTGGCAAGCAGGATCTGGCCGATGCAGTTGTTGATCTTGTGCGAGCCGGTATGATTCAGCTCTTCGCGCTTGAAATAGATCTTGGCGCCGCCGAGATGCTGGGTCAGGCGTTCGGCGTAATAAAGCGGGCTCGGACGGCCGATATAATGGGTGCCGAGATGCTTCAATTCCGCCTGGAATTCCGGATCTTCCTTCGCCTTGTTCCATTCTTCCTGCAGATCCAGGATCAGGGGCATCAGGGTTTCGGCCACGAAGCGGCCCCCGTAAATGCCGAAGCGGCCGTCTTCGTCCGGACCGGCGCGGAAGGAATTCGGTTTAGGCGTCTCGTTCAATTTACACTCCCTGTGGTCGTTTCAGGCATACATGCCTGATCAACCGCATCGAAAAACTCATCGATCATCTCCAGGCTCTTCA
The DNA here is from genome assembly GCA_039725955.1 of Sinorhizobium sp. B11. Taxonomy (NCBI): domain Bacteria; kingdom Pseudomonadati; phylum Pseudomonadota; class Alphaproteobacteria; order Hyphomicrobiales; family Rhizobiaceae; genus Sinorhizobium; species Sinorhizobium sp. B11. The sequence goes on along the minus strand of CP091034.1, from coordinate 4,617,401 downwards.
CGCCCGGTGCACTCTCGACACCGGAGGCGGTATCGACACCCGGCGCCTTCGTCATTGCAAGAGCCTGGCCGACATTGGCCTTGTTGAGCCCGCCTGACAGCATGTAGTCGACATTACCGTCAAGCCAGGTGAGCAGGCCCCAATCAAAGGAAACGCCGTTGCCGCCTGGCAGTTCAGATCCTTTCGGCGGCTTGGCGTCGAAGAGGAAGCGGTCAGCTATGCCAATATAGGCTTCGACCTTCTTCAGGTCGTCGGTGGTGCGGACCGACAATGCCTTGATAACAGGGATGCCGTACATCGCCTTGATGGTCAGCACGCGCTCGGGGCTCTCGCTGCCGTGGAGCTGGAGCATGTCAGGGCGCAGAAGTGCAACGATTTCATCGAGATCATCATTGCTCGGATCAACCAAGACGGCAACGACTTTAGCCTTGCCGCGCACAGGTTCGGCCAGCTTGCCGGCAATGTCCGGCTCGACGTAACGCGGGCTTTTCTGGAAAAAGTTGAAGCCGATATGCGTCGCTCCGCGCTTCAATGCGCGCTCGACAGTTTCAGGCGTCTTCAAACCGCAGATCTTGATATCCGGTCTCATGGCAGCGAAGTGACACGAAACGGGCGAAGAGTCGAGCCAATTTGCAATGCCGGCCGCATTTAACGCGGCGCTTAATCGAACTCTATCGCGTGCAATTGACTGCCATGACGCTTCAGCCAGGATTTCGCCTCTTCCATGTGCGGGCAAAGCTTCTTGCAGAGCGCCCAGAAGTGCGGGCCGTGGTTCATTTCCTTCAAATGCGCAACCTCATGGGCGGCGAGGTAATCGATCACCGAAGGTGGTGCCATGACGATGCGCCAGGAGAAGCTCAGATTTCCTTCCGAGGAGCAAGAGCCCCAGCGGCTGCGGGTATCCTTCATGGAAATCGAGCGGATCGGTGCCTTGATGGAGCCGGCATGCAGGCGCGACAGTCTCTCGAGATCGCTGCGCGCCTCCTTCTTGAGGAAGGTCGCGATGCGTCGGCCGATATGTTCCGGCATGCCGCTGACGCGAAGCACCGGTTTGCCGTCCAGCACGACAGCCTCAGTCAGACCGCGCAGGCTGCCGGTGTGCTCGATGCGATGTCTAACACCGCGAAAGAGAATTTCGCCGCCGTCGTGCAGGCCCGTATCTGTCGAGAATTTCGCCAGCTTGGTCAGCAGCCAGCCCTGATGCCGATCAAGGAAGGCGTTGACTTCGCGGGCGGCAAGCCCTTTCGGAACCGTCATCTTCAGTGCACGGCCGCCTGGCTCGATACGAAGGGTGATCCGGGTCGCCCGATCATGCTGCTTGATCGTCAAGGGCATGAGGCGGCCGGCGACATCCAGCGTCCGCTTTTCAGGCGGGGCCGGTTTTTTCGTCGCACGGCGGATCTTCGGGAGCGGAAACATAGGAGTTTTCTATACGATTCGGCAGAAATCCGGGCAAAGAAAAACCGGCATCGGAAGCGATGCCGGCCGTAGATTTTCTGTGATCTGCTTACGGCGTCTGGTATTCGGCGACCGGTCCATTGTCGTCGCGTCGACCGTTCTTGCGATCGCGCATGAAGCGGTCGAACTCTTCCTGATCCTTGGCGCGGCGAAGCTCGCGCAGGTAGGAATCGAATTCCTCACGCATTTCATCTAGCTTGCGGCGCTCCTCCTCGATGCGATCGAGTTCGGCCTTGCGCCAATCGTCGAAGGCGACGTTGCCCGTCGAGAAATGCGGGCGGTGACGGCCATGCGAACGGCGGCAGCCTGCAAAGAAGCCATCCGTTGCCTGGTTGACGTCACGCTTGAAGCCACGCAGCCGCTCGCCGAAGATGATATAGGCAAGCATGGCCAGCCCCAGAGGCCAGAAAACCATGAAGCCGAGGATCATCAAGGCGACGGTAGCCGGAGTCCAATCCGGGCGAAGCAATGCTGACTGGTTCATCGTGCGGTATCCTCGCGTTCAGCACCCGACAGGATGCCGAGTGCTGAAAAAACAGATGGTTACCGCTGAACCGGCCTTCAAGACGATATCAGGTTAAATCGAGCAAAGCCTTGAATCGGCGGGATTAAATCAGCGTTTTCTAACTCACGCCGATTTGCCGCCCTTGATGACGCGCTGGACCGGCGGCTTCTTGGCACGGGAATGCTGCCGCGTGAAACTGACAATGCGCGGCGCGATCTCGCGGCGGAAGCGGGAACCGTTGAAAACGCCATAGTGGCCGACATCCGGCTGCAGGTAATGCATGCGCATGTGCTCGGGGATGTTTACGCAGATGGTCTGGGCTGCATGCGTCTGGCCGACACCGGAGATATCGTCGTTTTCGCCCTCTACGGTCAGCAAAGCGACGTTGCGGATTGCCGAAGGATCGACCCGCTTGCCGCGATGCATCAGCTCGCCCTTCGGCAGCGCGTGTTTCATGAAGACCTGATCGACCGTCTGGAGATAGAATTCCGCGGTCAGATCCATGACGGCCAGATATTCATCGTAGAAATCGCGATGCTTTTCCGGCTCGCCGTCGTTCTTCACGAGATGCATGAAGAATTCCTTGTGGGCGATCAGGTGGCGATCGAGATTCATCGACATGAAGCCGGAAAGCTGAAGGAAACCCGGATAAACGGGGCGCATGAAGCCCGGCTGCGGCCAGGGTACATTCATGACGACATTGTCGGCAAACCATTCGAGCGGGCGCTCCTTGGCAAGCTTGTTGACAGCCGTCGGATTGATACGGGTATCGATCGGGCCACCCATCAGCGTCATCGACGACGGAGCGAGCGGATCCTTGGCCTCTTCCATGATCGCAGCAGCTGCGAGGACCGGCACCGAGGGCTGACAGACGGCGATAACATGCGTGTCATGGCCAAGGAAATGCAGCATCTCGATGACGTAATCGATGTAATCGGAAAGATCGAAAGTACCTTCCGTCATCGGTACCATTCGGGCATCGACCCAGTCGGTAATATAGATATCAGCACTGGGCAAAAGAGCTTCGACGGTGCCGCGCAGTAGCGTCGCATAGTGGCCGGACATCGGTGCTACGATGAGGATGCGCGGGTCGCCGCTATGGCCGGCCGGCACATCGCGAGAGAAATGCAGGAGACTGCAGAAGGAACGCGTCCAGACCACTTCCTCGCGAACCGCAACCTTCTTGCCGTCGATGACGGTCTCGTTGAGCCCGAATTCCGGCTTGCCGTAACGGCGCGTCGTGCGCTCGAACATTTCGAGGCTAGCCGAAATGGTGCGACCGAGCGGTGTCTGCGAGAAGGGGTTCAGCGGATTGGCATAGGCAAAACGCATCATATCGGCTGCAGCGCGGAAGGGAGCCAACGCTGCATGGTTTAATTCATAAAGCTGGTAGAACATGGAGGGCGCCACCTTTCTCTATCCGGCAAAGACGGCGCCGATTGAAGGGCGCCGGACTCTTTCCGTTAACGCTGGCACATCAACGTAGGCTAACAGGTTTTTGTTGCACAGCAACATAACATTACAGTTCGAAAGAAAAATGCCGGGAAATTGATCCCCGGCAATATCTTGGTGCACAAAGTTTAAGCTTTTCAGCCGGAAAAACAGTTAACGATCCGCTACGAAGAGCTGCTTCTGAGTGCCGAGGCCGTCGATACCGAGTTCGACAACGTCGCCGTCCTTCAGGAAGCGCGGCGGCTTCATGCCCATGCCGACACCCGGAGGCGTGCCGGTGGAGATAACATCGCCCGGCTGCAGAGACATGAACTGGCTGAGATAGGACACGACGAAAGCGACGCCATAGACCATGGTCTTGGTGGAGCCGTCCTGCATCGTCTGCCCGTTGACCTTGAGCCACATGCCGAGGTCCTGCGGGTTCCCGACCTCATCCTTGGTGACGAGCCAAGGGCCGATCGGCCCAAACGTGTCGCAGGACTTGCCCTTGGTCCACTGGCCGGAACGCTCGGTCTGGAAGGCGCGCTCGGAGACGTCGTTGGAGACGCAGTAGCCGGCGACATAATCCAGGGCCTCGGCTTCGCTCACATACTTGGCGGTTTTGCCGATAACGACACCAAGCTCGACTTCCCAGTCGGTCTTTTCGGAACCGCGCGGGATCTGGACATTGTCGTTCGGGCCGACGATCGCCGACGTTGCCTTCATGAAGATGACGGGTTCGGGCGGCACAGTCGCGCCGGTCTCAGCCGCATGGTCTGAGTAATTCAGGCCGATGCAGATGAATTTGCCGGTGCCGGCAACGCAGGCGCCGATACGACCGGGCGACAGTTCCGGCAGGCTCTTCGGATCAAGGGCAGCTAACTTTGCAAGACCTGCCGGCGTGATCGCCTCGCCGCCGATATCGGCGACATGGGCAGAAAGATCGCGGATCTTGCCATCGGCATCAAGCAGGGCCGGCTTTTCGCGGCCCGCTTCTCCAACGCGCATCAGCTTCATGAATATCCTCCTCATGGAAAGCGGGGTGCGCCACCTATGAACGAATTATTCATCGGTGTCATTATGACTTTCCGCGGAAGCGGTACGCCTATCTAGAAAATTTCGGCGAGCTCCGGACCCATCGGGACGATCCGCGTGGGATTGAGGCTCTCGATCGAATAATAGCCGCGCTTGATGTGATCGAAATTCACGGTCTCGGCAATGCCGGGCCAATCCAGCATCCGCCGGCAGAAAGCCCGAAGATTGGCGTAATCCGACAGACGCCGCAGGTTGCACTTAAAGAGACCGTGGTAGGCGACGTCAAAACGCACCAGCGTGACGAACAGGCGGATGTCGGCCTCCGTTGGATGCTCGGCAAAGAGAAAGCTGCGTCCGTCGAACTGAGGTTCAATCCAGTCGAGGCAAGCGAAAACCTCAGCAAAAGCCTCTTCATAGGCGATCTGGGTCGTTGCAAAGCCGGTACGATAAACACCGTTGTTCAGGGACGGATAGATGCGCTCGTTGAAGGCATCGATTTCGTTACGCAGAGCGGCCGGATAGAGATCGATGTCACTACGGGCAAGATCACCAAAACCGCTGTTCAGCATGCGCAGAATATCGGAGGATTCGTTATTGACGATGGTGCCGCGCTTCTTGTCCCAGAGAACCGGCACAGTCGCGCGCCCGGTGAAGCCGGAATCCGCTTTCGTGTAGATCTCATGCATGTAGGCGGCGCCGTTCAGGTCATCGGCGGTAGCACCGGGATAATCGCCGAAACGCCAACCCTGCTTGCTGAGTGTCGGCTCGACGATTGAAACCGAGATGACGTCCTCCAGGCCCCTAAGCTTGAGGCCGATCAGCGTGCGCGAAGCCCAGGGGCAGATATAAGCGACATAGAGATGATAGCGGCCAGCTTCAGCGACAAAACCACCTTCACCCGTCGGGCCAGCGCTGCCGTCAGGCGTTACCCAGTTACGGAAGCTCGATATCTGGCGGACGAAACCACCCTTCTCATCTTTGGCCTGGACCGGCTGCCAGTCCTCGGTCCATTTCCCATTCACCAACATCCCGTATCTCCTGATCGATCGGATTGATGCTGCTTTACCGGCAGTTCTTCGCGCGCGTAAGATCAATTTCTGGAAACAGATTGTGCACTGGCCGCGATCAAACTTTGCTTGCCAAGCAAGCGGCTACGGAAATATCACTTGAGCGATATCCGCAATGGAATCCTCCATCCATCGCTAACTTCCGGAAGCCAGCATGACGAAAGCCAACAGCCGCGAATCCCAATATCCAATCGACCCCATGTTTCTCGAGCGTTGGTCACCACGCGCCTTTACCGGTGAGACTATCGAAGAAACCCAGCTTCTGACACTGCTCGACGCCGCGCACTGGGCACCATCTTCCGCGAATATGCAGCCCTGGCGGTTCCTTTACGCATTGAAGGGCTCGGAGCATTGGGAAGAGTTCGTGAGCCTGCTCGTCGAATCCAACCAGGAGTGGGCGAAGAATGCTTCAGCGCTGATCTTTGTGGTTTCGCGCAGTTTCAACGGCGCTCGCAGCGAGGGGCGGTCAAGCTATACGCACTCTTTCGATGCTGGCACAGCCTGGGGCCATCTTACTATGCAGGCCCGCATTTCCGGCTTCTATGCCCATGGCATGGGCGGCATCAAGCATGACGAGATCAAGGAAAAGCTTGGTGTTCCCGATGGTTACCGAGTCGAAGCGGGCATTGCCGTCGGTCGCATCGCCGATAAGAACACCCTTTCCGAGCGTAACCGCGATCGCGAATTTCCGAGCCAGCGCAAGCCGCTCTCGGAGGTCGTCTTCAACGGCCATTTCATCGGCAACGATTGATCGCCAAATAGAAAGCCCCGCAAGCTGATGGCTGCGGGGCTTTTTCGTGACCAGTTTCGGGTCAGATATCTAGGTTTGCAACGCTCAGCGCATTGTCCTGGATGAATTCGCGGCGCGGTTCGACTTCATCGCCCATCAGGCGGGCAAAGAGACCGTCGGCATCAGTCGCATCGGCGACCTTGACCTGCAACAGCGAGCGAACGTTCGGATCGAGCGTCGTTTCCCAGAGCTGCTCGGCATTCATTTCACCGAGACCCTTGTAGCGCTGCATCGTCAGCCCCTTGCGGCCGCTCGCAAAAATCGCATCGAGAAGAGCGCGCGGACCAGAAATTTCGACATCGCCATCACGCCGGCTGAGTGCCGGCGGCGTCTGATAGATTTCCTTCATGCGTGGTGTCAGCTGATCGATAAGACGGGCATCCTGGGAGCCGATCAGCGCCATGTCGAGCACAACAACTTCCTTGACGCCACGAACCATGCGTTCCAGGCGAATGCCGCCCTCGCTGGTGAGGTTGCCTTCCCAGCCGCGTTCGGTTTCCTCGGCGATGATGTCGAGACGCTTGGCCACCTCGGTTGCCAGCTCCTGGGCGCGCTCGGCATTGCTGACGGTTTCGGCATTGAGCGCGCCGGCGATGGCCGCCTGTTCGACGACCGCACGATTGTAGCGCGAATGCAGGTTGTCGAGCAGCGCGCGCAGGCGCAGGGCATCGTGAATGACCTCATTCAGATCCTGGCCGACACGGACTTCGCCGCTGGCGAGCTTCAACGCCGCATCTTCCAGACCCTGGCCGATCAGATAATCTTCCAGCGCCTTTTCGTTCTTGACGTACTGGACCGACTTGCCGCGCGAGACCTTATAGAGCGGTGGCTGGGCGATATAGAGATGACCGCGCTCGATCAGTTCCGGCATCTGCCGGAAGAAGAAGGTGAGCAACAGCGTACGGATGTGGGCGCCGTCGACATCGGCATCCGTCATGATGATAATCTTGTGGTAGCGCAGCTTCTCGGCATTGAACTCGTCCTTGCCGATACCGGTGCCGAGTGCAGTGATCAGCGTACCGATTTCCTGGCTGGAGAGCATCTTGTCGAAACGGGCACGCTCGACATTCAGGATCTTGCCGCGCAGCGGCAGGATCGCCTGATTTTCGCGCGAGCGCCCCTGCTTTGCAGAACCGCCTGCGGAATCACCCTCGACGAGGAAGACTTCTGACTTGGCCGGATCGCGTTCCGAGCAGTCGGCAAGCTTGCCGGGCAGCGAGGCGATATCGAGCGCACCCTTGCGGCGTGTCAGTTCGCGTGCCCTGCGGGCTGCTTCACGGGCGGCAGCGGCTTCGACGACCTTGCCGACGAGAATCTTGGCTTCGCTCGGATGTTCCTCGAACCAGGTATTCAAGGCCTCATTGACGAGGCTTTCTACGACAGGGCGAACTTCCGACGAAACAAGTTTGTCTTTCGTCTGCGATGAGAATTTTGGATCCGGTACCTTAACCGACAGGACTGCGGTCAGACCTTCGCGACAATCTTCGCCCTGCAGCGTCACCTTTTCCTTTTTCGTAATGCCGGAATTATCGGCATAGGAAACGACCTGACGCGTCAATGCGGCACGGAAGCCGGCCATATGCGTGCCGCCATCGCGCTGGGGGATGTTGTTGGTGAAGCAAAGCACGTTCTCGTGATAGCTGTCGTTCCACCACATGGCCACCTCGACGGTGATGCCATCCTTCTCGCCGCGGATCGCGACGGGCTTTTCGACAAGCGGCTTCTTGGCACGGTCGAGATAGGAAACAAAGGCTTCGAGACCTCCGTCATAGACCATCTCTTCCTGCTTGATGTCGGAGTGACGCTTGTCCGTCAGCAGAATGCGGACGCCGGAATTGAGGAAGGCGAGTTCCCGCAGGCGGTGCTCGAGCGTGCCGTAGTCGAACTCCGTCATCGTGAAGGTTCCGCTGCTCGGCATGAAGCTGACTTCCGTGCCGGTCTCGTTGCCCGCTTCGCCCGTCACCTTCAACGGAGCATCGGCTACGCCGTGGGTGAAGCTCATCTCATGAATCTTGCCCTGGCGACGGATTTTCAGCTTCAGCCAGACGGACAATGCATTGACGACCGAAACGCCGACGCCGTGCAGACCGCCGGAAACCTTATAGGAATTCTGGTCGAACTTACCGCCGGCATGGAGCTGGGTCATGATGACTTCGGCTGCCGATACGCCTTCACCGCTGTGAATATCGGTCGGAATGCCGCGGCCGTTGTCCGTCACGGTTACAGAGCCATCCGGATTGAGCGAAACGGTGACGATATCGGCATGGCCGGCCAGCGCTTCGTCGATCGCGTTATCGACGACTTCATAGACCATGTGGTGGAGGCCCGAGCCGTCGTCGGTATCGCCGATATACATGCCGGGGCGTTTGCGCACGGCATCGAGGCCCTTCAGGACCTTGATGGAATCTGCGCCATATTCGGTGTTTACGCCGTTTTCCGTCGCGGGTGCATCGGTCATTCTGTCGAGATTTTCCCTGTTGTCGTCAGCAACGGCGCGCCTTGCGAATCACCGGCTTTTTCAATGTCGAATATAGGTTTTTTGCAGCGAGTTCCCAATGGCAAGGCCCTAAAACAAGGCATAAATCAGGGGATTATGACGCTTTTCCGTCCACTTTGCCGCCATTTTCAAGAAGCGCCGATAACCGGGCGATATCGCCGCTGTCAAGGCTGCGGATTCGCTTGGCCAGACGATTGGCAAATTCGGTATATTCGGGCGGCAGGCCCGAGGTATCGACCACCACACGCGGATCGGAAGAGCCGGCAACGAGGAAGAGTTCCTCGGCCTCATCCCAAATGATGTTGAAGTAGCCTGCGATGCGCTGCAGCAGATCGAAGCTCGGCACACCGCGCTTTCCATGCTCGAGCGCCGAGAGATAGGCGGGCGAGACATTGAGCGCCGCAGCCATCTCTTTCTGCGTGACGCCCTTGCGGGCGCGCAGCTTGCGGACTGCTTCGGCAAACGGCGTCACGAGTTTTCCCCGGGTCGCCGTGAGAGGCGGATATAGAGGGCACCCGCCCCACCATGATGTTGGGCCGCAGGTTCATATGACGAAATCAGAAAACGAAATTCCGGCTTGGAAAACCAGAGCGGCACTGCGCGCTTCAAGGCGCCTTCGCTGCCCATTGAACTGCCTTTTCCAGTGATGACAAGGACATGCCGCATGCCGCGTTCATGCGCGCGGATCAGGAAATCGAGCAGAAATGAATGCGCCTCACTCTGGACCATACCATGAAGATCGATCCGAGCTTCCAGCGCCAGCTTACCCTTGGCAATCTTGCGCTTGACCGGACGCTCCAGCGGATGGTGGACGCCCGAGGGCTGTTTTGCGGGTATCTGGGCTGCTGCTTGCTGCGGGAGCGGTGTGGCCGCCCTCTGCTTTTCTACTTTTTCCTGTTCGGCGGCCGCTTCAGCCTCCGCCAAGAAGGCATCGAGGGCAGTCAATTCATTCGTCTTGCCGGGCATGGGCCGGGTACTGCGGGCGACCTTGCCCCAGAGGATCCTCTCGTCTGCACTGAGCTTGCGGTCCTTCGCCATCAGAGGAACCTCGCTGCAGCGCCATTGGGGATGAGAATTGCGAAATCGGCATCGTTGCGTACCGTTCCCGCCAACTCTCCTGCATCATAGCCCGAACCAGTGAAAATATCTCCGCGCGCGGGACCGACAATTGCCGAACCGGTGTCCAGCGCCAGCATCAGCCGTTGAAACGGCTTGCCGGCATCAAGGTGTGTCAGGGTTTCGGAGCGGATGAAAAATGGAAAACCGAATGTATGGATCAGGCGGTCGACGGCGAGCGAACGCCCTGCGGGCAGCGGCACTTTCGCTGCGGCGATCGGCCCTGCATTTACATTGTCAACCGCTGTTTCTCGAAAGAAAATATAGGACCGGTTATGCCAGAGGACTTCGTCGATCTGGTCCGGATGAGCGGCAAGCCACGCACGGATCGCCTGCATCGAAATTTTCGCGCGGTCGATCTCGCCGCGGTCGATCAGCAGCTTGCCGATCGCCGAAAACGGATGACCGGCTTTTGCGGCGTAGGTGATGCGGCCAAGTCTGCCATCCGGATAGCGTAGCCGGGCAGCGCCCTGCACATGGACAAAGAAAAGATCGACCTCCGATTTAACCCAGGCGATCTCGAGACCACGGCCTTCGAGATAGCCCTGATCGATGTCGCGGCGATCCGGATAGGCATCGATCAGTCCGTCACGCACACGCCCGAATGCGTAGGAACTATCGAGATTGCCAGGACGATTTTGATCGTCGAGGTCGACAAGATCGTCCGGTCGCCGGTAGATCGGAAACCGGTAGGTCGCGTCCCGTCTGTCGGAAACTTCGATTTCGGGTTCGTAGAAGGCGGTGACGAAACCGCTAGCACCGTCGGCCCGGACAATCCGAAACGGCTGACAGTGCTTCTCGAAAAAGGCGCGCGCTTCGTCGGCCGAAGACGGACGAAACGCCTCTGCTTCCTCCAGCAATGGAAGGAGGTCTGCTGAACTCAGCCCCAGCGACCCGCTACGATAGTGTTTCGTTTCGGAAATATGGCGGCGACAGGCAGCCATGACTTCAAAAAGGCTGGAGGGATCGTCATCCCTCCAGCCTTTCAATGCGTCGAAACTGACTGCCTGAAGGGTAAAGCCGGCTGCGTCACTCATGTTCCGATTCGGTCGCGACGAGTTTCCAGTTGGGGTCACGCGATCGCGTATCGCGAGCGAAGGTCCAGAGATCGTTGACCTCGGCGACATTTTCGGCATCGCCATCGATCAACACATCGCTCTTGTCGTAAGTCGCTGAGATCAGCTGGCTGATGATGCGCACAGTGATTTGCGCCTCGCTGCCCTTGGTCTCGGCATGGGTGATCTCGGCCTTGTCGATGCCCACGAAAGTGGACTTCATCTTCTCGCCCTTGCTTTCGCGATCGCTGATCGCCGCGTCGAAGCCGTCATAGACTTCCCGGGAGAGAAGATTCTTCAGCGTTTTGCGATCGCCATCGGCAAAGGCCATGACAATCATCTCGTAGGCCATCCGGGCGCCGTTCAAGAATTCCTTCGGGTCGAAGGAGGCATCGGCTCTGTTGAGCGCGCGCAGCGATTCGTTCAGCGGCGTGCCTGCCGGCGCGAAGGCGTCGATGGCGGAAAAGCGATCTTCCTCTTCTCCGTTCACATCGCGCCGCGGCAGGGTTACGACCTTGCCGGCATCGGCGCTATCGTTTTGCACAGCATCCCGTGGCGTATAGAGATCACGCGGCGGCTTCTCATTTCCGGTGCGGCGTCCAAGAACGGACCGAAGCTGAAAGAAAATCAGCACCGCCGCCACCAAGAAAAATAATGTGATGAAGTCGTTTGAACTCATATCCCGCCGTTCGCTGTTAACATCCCTGATTTCTAACCCCATATAGTCCGGCTATACGAATGATTCAAATCATGGCTGGTATCTTTGCCACTGCCAAGAGGAGCCCGGGCCACTCGGGATAAAGAGATGCGTTTTTCCATGCTGCCGGTTTTCGCGCTGCTTCTGCCGCTTGCCGAGATCGCCGGCTTCGTGATTGTCGGCCGCGCAGTCGGACTCGCCGCGACGCTGGCGCTTGTCCTGCTTGGCTTTGTCATCGGTTCGTTCCTCTTACGCCGGCAAGGTATCAGCACCCTGCGCCGCATGTCTGCCGAAGGGCGCGGCGGTACAATGCCCGGACGGGAATTGCTCAATCCGGCGATGAACGTGATCGCGGCGCTGCTCTTCATCATCCCCGGCTTTCTCTCGGATATACTGGCGATCCTGCTTCTTATCCCGCAGGTTCGCAACCTGCTCTGGCGGTCGATTGCGAAGCGTTTCGTCGTCGTCGGCACCAGCGGCGGAGGCTTCTCCGCATCGTCGCGTCCGGATTTTGAGAACCGGCCGGGCAAGCCGAGCGATTCAAAGGTGGTCGATCTCGATGAAGAGGACTATCATCGCCAACCGAACGAAAACTCACCTTGGTCCGGAAAAAGGCTCGGCGACTAGGGCCGAGGCACGTTAACTGCCCCGGAGGCCCAGGGTTGTAAGCCCCTCCCCGAAATGTTAGATGGCGGCACCATCCAATGCCCCTCGAGGAAAAGCCCATGGCAGACGACAACAACAGCAACGGCGCAACGAGCCCGACCCTTTCGATCCTTGCCCAGTACGTCAAGGATCTTTCCTTCGAAAACCCGGGCGCACCGCGCTCGCTTCAGGCCCGCGACAAGGCACCGGCGATCAACATCAATGTGAACGTCAACGCCAATCCGCTGTCCGACACGGATTTCGATGTCGTGCTTTCGCTGATTGCCGAAGCCAAGGAAGGCGACAAGACGGTCTTCCACACCGAGCTCGTCTATGGTGGCGTCTTCCGCGTTGCCGGCTTCCCCCAGGAACACATGCTGCCGGTTCTCTTCATCGAGTGCCCGCGCATGCTTTTCCCGTTTGCGCGCCAGATCATTGCCGACGTCACGCGCAATGGTGGCTTCCCGCCGCTGATGATCGATCCGATCGACTTCGCGCAGATGTTCGCGCAGCGTGTTGCTGAAGAGCAGGCCCGTTCCAAGGTTCAGGCCGTTCCGAACTAAGCCGCTCTTCACAGGCCCTCGAAATCAGATGCCCGGCTTTTGTCCGGGCATTTTTATTTTCAATTGAGCTGTTCGTATTTCGACCAAACCGCCTTTTGACCAAGCTTGGCGACCAGGGCCTCATGGGCCTCGGCTTCCGCTTCGCTCAATCGCGGCGCCAGGGGCCGCGGTCTCTCCATGATGGCTGCGACCACAACTTCGTCTGCCTCGGCATTGTCCTTGTTCTGGCTCGCAGATCCTGCGACGCCGAGCCCCAGTGCAGCCTGCCGGCCGCCGATCATTTCTATGTAGACTTCGGCGAGAAGTTCGGAGTCGAGGAGAGCACCGTGTTTGGTACGGTGCGAGTTGTCGATGCCATATCGGCGGCAGAGAGCGTCGAGCGAGTTCGGTCCCATCGGATGCTTGCGGCGAGCAAGAGAGAGCGTGTCGATCACGCGATCCGGCAGGATCGGCGGCTGGCCAAGCCTGGCAAGCTCGGCATTCACGAAGCCCATGTCGAAAGTGGCGTTGTGGGCGATCCACTTGCCGTCGTCGCCGAAGAATTCCAAGATCTCCTCGACGACATCGGCAAAGGGCGGCTTGTCCTTCAGGAACTCGTCTGTGATGCCGTGAACGGCGAGCGCATCCGGATGGACCTTCTGATCACCCGGATTGACGAAAAGGTGAAGCGTCCTTCCTGTCGGGAAATGATTGAAGAGTTCGATGCCGCCGATTTCGATGATGCGGTCCATGCGGTTGTCGAGGCCGGTGGTTTCCGTATCGAAAATGATCTCACGCATGTGGGACTTCTTCCTTCGCTATCCGCTTCTTCAAGTCGGCGACGATATCTGTCACCTGTTCTCTCGTCGTCTCTATGGCGTGGCTGCTATCCACGATGTAGTCGGCCCGACGGCGTTTTTCCTCATCCGACATCTGGCGGGAGAGAATCATATTGAATTTTTCTTCCGTCATGTTCGGGCGCGCAAGCACCCTCTCCCGCTGAATCTGTGGATCGGCGCTGACAACGACAATGACATCCACCCTGTTTTCCGCGCCGGTTTCAAAAAGCAGGGGGATGTCGAGCACGACCATATCTGCTCCCGCCTCTTTCTGCCGTGCCAGGAATTCACTCTCCCGCTTGCGCACCAGGGGATGAACAATCTCTTCGAGCCGCTTGAAGCCAGTTGGATCTCGAGCGAGTTGCCGACCAAGCTGCTCGCGGTCGACGACACCGTTCTTCATCGTACCGGGGAAAGCAGCGTTGACCAAAGGTGCTGCCTCGCCGGCATAGAGATCGTGTACGACAGCATCCGAATCGTTGACCGCGACACCGGCTTCGGCAAAGAGCTTCGCCGTTGTCGACTTGCCCATTCCGATGGAGCCGGTGAGGCCGATCTTCAGCATCAGTGTCTTTCCATATCGGCAATGATCAATGCGCGTAGCGTTTCATCGACGACGGGCCGCCTGCCGAACCATTTTTCAAATCCCGGAACCGCCTGATGCAAGAGCATGCCGAGGCCATCGACGATAGCAAAACCCTGTTCTTCTGCCTGTGCGAGGATCGGTGTTTTCAGCGGCACATAAACGATGTCGGTGACGACCGCGTCCGAGAGCATCGGAGAGAAATCGATGGCGGGCGCTGCCTCGCCGTCCATGCCGAGAGAGGTGGTGTTGATGAAGAGGCCTGCCCCCTTCATCACCTCGCCGAGAGCTGCGGTCGGGTGAGCGTGGACTTTCGAACCGAAGCGATCGGCCAGTTCTTGCGCCCGCTCTACGGTGCGGTTGACGACATGGATTTTCTTGAAGCCGCGGTCGCGGACCGCTTGGATGACGGCGCGACTTGCACCGCCGGCACCCAAGATGACGACCTGGTCATGCCGGTCCCATCCCGGATGGCGCTGATCGAGATTGGCGGTGAAGCCGCGACCATCCGTATTGGTCGCGAGTATTTGCCCGTCCTCCAGCCACAGCGTATTCGAGGCTCCGAGTTCTTCCGAAAGCTCATCCGGCCTGTCAGCGAGTTTGAACGCCATCTCCTTATGGGGAATCGTGACATTGCCTCCGACGAAACCGGCGCTGCCGGTTCTTAAAGAGACGATAAAATCTGCAAAGGTTTCCGGGGCGACCTCATGCGCGCGGTAGCTGCCGGGCAGATCGAGGGTCTTCAACCAATAGCCGTGGATCAATGGTGAGCGCGAGTGCTTGACGGGAAAGCCCGTGACAAACGCCTTCGGCCCATGTGTTTCACGTGAATCATCCATCGATCGCATCCAGTTCCCGGAGTTTTGCAAGAAGGGGCAGCATGGGTAGTCCGAGGATCGTGAAGTAATCTCCGTCGATCTTCTCGAACAGCTGGATCCCCTCTCCCTCAAGCTGATAGGCACCGACGCTTGCCAGCGCCTTTGATCCGACGCGCTTCAAATGGCGCGCAATAAAATCATCTGTCAGCGGGCGCATCGCCAGTTCGGCATGCGCCACATGCTGCCATAGGACCTCGCCGTCTCTGACGATGGCGACTGCGCTATTCAGGCGGTGCGTTTTGCCGCCTAGCATGCGCAGATGGTTGGCGGCATCCGCAATGTCCTTCGGCTTGTGAAAGACCTGGGTACCAAGTGACATCGTCTGGTCCGAACCGATGACGAGGGCACCACCGAAGCGCCGGCTGACTTCACCCGCTTTTGCCTCGGCTAGAACGAGTGCCACCTCATCCGGCGTAGCGCCCGATTTTTCCAGAGGTGCTTCGATTGCCCGTTCGTCAATGTGAGCGGCATGGGCTTCAAAAGCCAAGCCAGCATTTTTCATCAGCATCTGCCGGAACGGGCTCGATGATGCGAGAACGAGCTTCGGTGTCATCCAGGTCCTCGAGAGCGATTCAGTCGTTCAGCGCTTAACGCAGCTTTGGGCGCAGGGCAACGATTGCCGCTGCGGTTTCCTCGATCGAGCGCCGGGTGACGTCGATCATTGGCCAATTGTGGCGAGCGCAAAGGGAGCGCGCATATTTCAGCTCCTCCGAGATTGCGGCACGGTCGGTATAATGTTCCCGATCGAAACCAGGCGTTGAGCCGAGAAGGCGATTTTCCCGGACCTGAGAAATCCGGTCCGTCGTGGCGATGAGGCAGACGATCAAGGGTTTCGTCGCGGTGGCCAAAGCTTCGGGCAAAGGCACGCCGTAGACGATCGGGATATTCGCAGTCTTGATGCCACGGTTTGCGAGATAGATGCTGGTCGGCGTCTTCGACGTGCGGCTGATGCCGACGATGACGACATCGGCTTCATTATAATCCTCCGGCATCTGGCCGTCGTCGTGATCCATCGTGAAATTCAGTGCTTCAATGCGCGCGAAGTAGCCGGCATTCATGACGTGCTGCGCCCCGACCCGCCTTCTCGAGGGAGCTCCGAGATAGATCTGGAACGCGCCGATAACAGGTTCCAGCACATTGACGGAGGCAACGCCCATTTCCGAGCAGCGTTCATCAATGATGCTGGCAAGCTCGGGATCGACGATCGTGTAGAGAACAATGCCGGGTTCACTGTCGATCGCCTGAAGGACAGGCATCAGCTGCTTACGGTTTCGGATCAGCGGATAGACGTGCTCGATCGGCTGAGACGACTTGAACTGAGCCGAGGCGGCGCGGCCGGCGGAGATCAGAGTCTCGCCGGTCGAGTCAGAAATCAGATGCAGATGGAAGAAGTTCGTTCTGTTCTCCACGCTATTTTCCGCTGCCTGTTGAAAAGACTGGACAGCGAAGAGCTAATGGCGGGGCGGGGATCGAGGCAAGGGAAAACATGCCCGATTATCCACATCCGGAACTTTCGAGCGTCACTCGGGAGACGCTTGTGGACTGTGGGGATGATATTCATGCCTTCCGAGATGATGCACAGCTTGTCCACAAGTCGAGGGTCAAAGTGAAGGCTTGGAAGGCCTTGGAATCTTTGCCGGATTCGAAGCGATCACCATTTTCTTCAGAGGCAAAGGAATTTCGATCCTCGTCAGTGCCGCGGGCGTGACAAATCGCGCTGTCAGTGGATGGATTTTAATCCTTGATAGACACCGACTCTAAGAAATAGAAACCTTTTAAAATATCTTTGGATTTTTATAGGGAAGAAGCGCTTGACCGAAACGCGCCGGAAAATCATGCGGGTTCTCGACGGAGAAACCCTCTCGCCCCCTCCCCTCTGGCTCATGAGACAGGCAGGTCGCTATCTGCCCGAATACAGGGAAACGCGCGCGAAGGCAGGAAGTTTCCTCGATCTCTGTTATTCGCCTGACCATGCAGTCGAGGTGAGCCTTCAGCCGATACGGCGCTACGGTTTTGACGCCGCTATCCTGTTTTCGGATATCCTCGTCATTCCCGATGCGATGAAGCGCAATGTGCGTTTTACCGAGGGGCATGGCCCGGAGATGGATCCGATTGATGAGACAGGCATCGCTGGGCTCGACGGGGAAAATGTCGTCGATTACCTGCAGCCTGTGCTGGAGACGGTAAAGCGTCTGAGGAATGAGCTGCCTTCAGAAACGACGCTCCTCGGCTTCTGCGGCGCTCCCTGGACGGTTGCGACCTATATGATCGCTGGCCGAGGCACACCTGACCAGGCGCCTGCGCGTCTGTTCGCGTATAGGCATCCGCGTGCGTTCGAGCATTTGCTGATGCTGCTTGCGGATGTCTCTGCCGACTATCTCGTGGCCCAGATCGATGCGGGTGCTGATGCGGTGCAGATCTTCGATTCCTGGGCCGGTGTTCTCGGCGAGAAGGAATTTGAAGCTTTCGCAATCCGTCCGGTGGCACGCATGATCGCTTCAATCAGGTCGCGGCGACCGCAGGCGCGGATTATCGCTTTCGCCAAAGGTGCGGGCTACCTGCTCAAGACCTACCGGCAGAAGACCGGGGCTGATGCGATCGGGCTCGACTGGTCGGTGCCGCTTGCCTTTGCGGCCGAGCTGCAGAAGGACGGAGCAGTGCAGGGCAATCTCGATCCAATGCGTGTGGTGGCTGGCGGTCGCTCACTGGAGGAAGGTATCGACGATATTCTTCAGGTGCTCGGAAACGGACCGCTGATCTTCAATCTCGGGCATGGCATTACGCCGCAGGCGGATCCGGAGAATGTAAGCCGTCTTGTCGAGCGCGTGCGTGGCGCGAGGGTAGCGTAGTGGAGAAGCAAACGGATAAGCGACCAGGTGTCTATGCGCGCCGGCGCGCCCATTTTGCGCTGATCTTCTTTGCACTTCTGGCCGTCGGGCTTTTCGCCTGGAACCCTGATAATCTCTATCTGTGGATCAAGGCGCTTCACATCATCGCGGTGATTTCCTGGATGGCGGGGCTGTTTTATATGCCACGGCTTTTCATCTATCATACGGATGCGGAGCCGGGTTCGGCGCAATCCGAGACCTTCAAGGTGATGGAGCGGCGGTTGCTCAGGATCATCATGAACCCGGCCATGATGCTGACATGGATTCTCGGCCTTTATCTCGCCTGGTCAGTGTATGGTTTCCAGGGCGGCTGGCTGCATGCCAAGATTGGGCTCGTGGTTCTTCTGACGCTGGTCCATGTTTTCTTCAGCAGGGCCGTAAGCGCCTTTGAACGCGACGAAAACCGCCGTTCGGCCCGCTATTGGCGCTTCATGAACGAGGCTCCGACAGTGTTGATGATCCTCATCGTTATCCTCGTCGTGGTAAAGCCTTTTTAAGGTTGGAGGCGGCTGCGGTTAAATTTCAGTCATTTTAAGCAGCCCCCTTGCGGGCCGGGTTGTGACTCGCTATTTTCCGCGCATCTCATCTTCGTGGCATGTGTGTAGAGTTCAGTCGCCTGCGAGCCCCTTTCGCAGTACCGAATACGACCCAACATCGCCTTTCCCCTTCTAAAATAAAGAGTATTGGTCACTTCATGGCTGAAATGAAGCTTCAGGAACTTAAGAGTAAATCCCCGACGGATCTTCTGGCTTTTGCCGAATCGCTCGAGGTCGAGAATGCGAGCACGATGCGCAAGCAGGAGCTCATGTTCGCAATCCTCAAGGTTCTTGCCAGCCAGGACATCGAAATCATCGGCGAGGGTGTCGTTGAAGTCTTGCAGGATGGTTTCGGGTTTCTGCGTTCTGCAAACGCTAACTACCTGCCCGGCCCGGACGATATCTACATCTCGCCCTCCCAGATTCGCCGCTTCTCGCTGAAGACCGGCGACACGGTCGAGGGTCCTATCCGCGGTCCGAAGGAAGGCGAACGCTATTTCGCACTCCTCAAGGTCAACACGATCAATTTCGACGATCCCGAAAAGATCCGTCATAAGGTTCACTTCGACAACCTGACGCCGCTCTATCCGAACGAGCGGTTCAAGATGGAACTGGATGTTCCGACGTCGAAAGATCTCTCGCCGCGTGTCATCGATCTCGTAGCGCCTCTCGGCAAGGGCCAGCGCGGTCTTATCGTTGCTCCCCCGCGTACGGGTAAAACGGTTCTCCTGCAGAACATCGCGCACTCGATTACCGCGAACCATCCGGAATGCTATCTGATTGTTCTGCTGATCGACGAACGCCCGGA
The DNA here is from genome assembly GCA_039725955.1 of Sinorhizobium sp. B11. Taxonomy (NCBI): domain Bacteria; kingdom Pseudomonadati; phylum Pseudomonadota; class Alphaproteobacteria; order Hyphomicrobiales; family Rhizobiaceae; genus Sinorhizobium; species Sinorhizobium sp. B11. Next base: position 4,598,031 of record CP091034.1, on the reverse strand, counting down.
AGAAGTCACGGACATGCAGCGTTCGGTCCGTGGGGAAGTTATCTCTTCCACATTTGACGAGCCAGCGGTTCGGCACGTGCAGGTCGCCGAAATGGTGATCGAGAAGGCCAAGCGTCTCGTGGAACACGGCCGCGACGTTGTCATCCTGCTCGATTCCATCACCCGTCTCGGCCGCGCTTACAATACCGTCGTTCCTTCGTCCGGTAAGGTTCTGACTGGTGGTGTCGACGCCAACGCGCTCCAGCGCCCGAAGCGCTTCTTCGGCGCGGCCCGCAATATCGAGGAAGGCGGCTCGCTGACCATTATCGCGACGGCTCTTATCGATACCGGTAGCCGCATGGACGAAGTCATCTTTGAAGAGTTCAAGGGCACCGGCAACTCTGAAATCGTCCTCGACCGCAAGGTCGCGGACAAGCGTATCTTCCCGGCCATGGACATTCTCAAGTCCGGTACGCGTAAGGAAGACCTGCTCGTGCCGCGCCAGGATCTGCAGAAGATCTTCGTTCTGCGTCGTATTCTCGCTCCGATGGGCACGACGGATGCGATTGAATTCCTTATCGACAAGCTGAAACAGACGAAGAATAATGGTGATTTCTTCGACTCGATGAATACCTGATTATTAGCCGGATTCCTCAGATTGAGGCTGGTGAGTCGTTTATACGACCGCCAGCCTTTTCTGTTTCAGATAGATTCGGAAGCGAACCGATAGGCCGAGGTCCATGGAAGCGTGGAACGATACCATATTTGCTCTTTCGAGCGGTGCGGCGCCGTCAGGCGTGTCCGTTATTCGTGTCAGTGGCCCGCAAACCACTGTGATCTTGGAGGCATTGGCTGGTGAGATTCCATCGCCGCGAATGGCATCATACCGAACGATTCGGACTCGGAACGGTTTTCCCATTGATACCGGTCTGATCCTTTTCTTTCCCGGCCCGGCCTCTTTTACCGGCGAGGATTCAGCAGAATTTCAGATCCATGGCTCAAGAGCGGTTATATCGGCTCTGTCCCGGGAGCTGGCGGCGTTCCCAGATACCCGACTTGCACTGCAAGGCGAGTTCAGCCGCCGTGCTTTTGAAAATGGCAAGCTTGATCTTGTCGAAGTCGAAGGTCTGGCGGATCTTATCGCCGCCGAGACGGAGATGCAGCGCAGGCTGGCGCTCGAACAGAGTTCGGGAGGACTGTCGCGACTATACGATTCGTGGGCGGAACGAATTACGCGCTCTCGTGCCCTAATTGAAGCCGAACTCGACTTTCCGGACGAAGACGACGTTCCAGGCTCCGTTTCAGATCAAATCTGGATATCCCTCATAGAACTTCGCCGAGAGATCCAGGATCATCTTTCGCACGCGGATATTGGGGAAATCGTTCGCGACGGCTTCAAGGTTGTTATTGCGGGCGCACCAAACGCTGGCAAGTCGAGCCTGATGAACTGGTTCGCGCAGAGAGACGTGGCAATCGTCACCGAAATCGCCGGCACGACGCGCGACGTTCTCCATGTCGATATCAATCTGAACGGCTATCTAGTCAGGCTCTATGACACTGCCGGCCTGCGGGATACGGCCGATATCGTGGAGCAGGAAGGTATCAGGAGAGCGCAGGTAGCATTGACCAACGCGGATCTCGTACTTTTTCTGGCAGACATCGGATCATCGAATCCGATAGACGCCGCCGACTTGGAACGCGCACCTTCGCATGTTATTGTCGGGACCAAGCGAGATCTATATCCTTCGGCTGCTTCCTACGATCTTCAGATCTCGACATTGACGGGTGAAGGTCTTCCGGAACTTCGGGACTTCGTTTTCTCCTCTATTGAACAGAAGTTCGAGGGGTTGTCCCTTGCTGTTCCAACACGGGAGCGCCACAGGGATTCGCTTGCGAAGTGCCTGACTGCCCTCTCGGTGGCGATCGATCAGGCGGAGCAGAGTTTGGAGATCAGAGCGGAGTCGTTGAGGCTCTCAAGTGACTATCTGGGACGTATTACCGGACGAGTGGATGTTGAAGATCTTCTCGGCGTCATCTTCTCTGAGTTCTGTATCGGTAAATGATTCACGTGGAACACGGATCGCAGTAGATGCAGAGTTTCACGTGAAACCTTTTGTGGAGTAGCGCATGAGCGCCTGCAGTTATGACGTTATCGTAATCGGAGGCGGTCACGCCGGATCCGAAGCAGCTGCCGCGGCTGCTAGGATGGGTGCGAAGACTGCTTTGGTCACGCATCGACGCGATACGATCGGAATAATGTCCTGCAATCCAGCCATCGGCGGCCTTGGTAAAGGCCATCTCGTTCGCGAGATAGATGCGATGGACGGTCTTATGGGCCGTGTTGCCGATGCAGCTGGCATTCAGTTCCGGATGTTAAACAAGAAGAAGGGTGCCGCTGTTCGCGGTCCACGGACACAGGCCGATCGTAAACTCTATCGCCTTGCTATGCTGGATGCCATTGAAGCCATCGAGAACCTCGACGTGATCGAGGGCGATGCTTTTGATCTAGACATTAGGGACAATCGAGTCGCTGGCGTAATGATGAAGGACGGGAGGCTCATCGCAAGCCCATCTGTTGTCATAACGACCGGCACGTTCCTTCGGGGGCTCATCCATATAGGAAGCGTAAAGACACCAGCAGGCCGGACGGGAGAGCCGCCTTCGATGGGACTTTCGATGACCTTTCTCCGATTGGGTTTGAAACTGGGACGCCTTAAAACCGGGACTCCAGCTCGACTGAACGGAAAGACGATTGATTGGGAATCAGTCGGGCGACAGGCTGCGGATGATGAATTGATTCCGTTCTCCTTCATGACGGACCATATTACAAATCCACAGGTCGAATGCGGTGTAACGAGGACCACGGAAGCGACGCATCGGATCATCGTCGACAATCTGCAGAAATCGGCGATGTATTCTGGCCAGATCGAAGGTGTCGGTCCGCGCTACTGTCCATCGATCGAGGACAAGCTCGTCAAATTTGGCGAGAGAGACGGGCACCAGATCTTTCTTGAGCCAGAGGGGCTCGATGACGACACCGTTTATCCGAATGGAATTTCAACATCTCTACCGGCAGATGTGCAGGCCGCGTTTATTGGCACTATCCCAGGCTTGGAGCGCGTGGAGATATTGCACCCGGGCTACGCGATTGAATATGATCATGTCGATCCACGTGAGTTGACGGCCACGTTGGAAGTCAAGAAGCTTCCCGGACTCTTCCTGGCGGGGCAGATCAATGGAACGACAGGTTATGAAGAAGCAGCCGCCCAAGGCCTTGCCGCGGGCCTTAACGCGGCATTGTCGAGCGGGAACTCGAAGCCGTTCATATTCAGCCGTACAAACTCGTATATCGGCGTTATGATAGACGACCTGACGTCGAGAGGTGTTACGGAACCGTACCGAATGTTCACGTCTCGGGCTGAATATCGATTGACGCTTCGTGCGGACAATGCCGATGCGCGGCTTACGCCCGCAGCGATCGAACTGGGTTGTGTTTCCTCCGAACGCCGTGTTCGTTTTGCGGCATTCCAGAACGAACTGGAGAATGGGAGGGCATTGCTTCAGTCTCTGTCAGTTACGCCGAATGAGGCCCGAAAGTTTGGGCTTAACATTAACTTGGATGGCCAGCGCAGAACCGCCTATGAACTCCTGTCCTATCCCGAGTATACGTTCTCGGATTTGGGACATGTCTGGTGGGATTTGCACGCTTTCTCACGGAAGGTTTCGGAGGCCTTGAAGATTGAGGCGGGTTATTCGGTTTATATGGATCGTCAGGCCGCTGCCATAGAGGCGCAGCGGCGCGATGAGGCGCGAGCGATTCCTATGGACTTTGACTACAGTAGCCTGTCTGGACTTTCGAACGAGTTGAAGAACAAGCTGAACATCCAGAAGCCCGCGAATATAGCGCAGGCTCTGAAGGTGGAAGGCATGACACCCGCAGCGATCTCGCTTCTGTTGGTATATCTGCGCCGCGACGAAAGTGTTCGGACACAAGTCGCCTAATTGCTGCAAGGTTTGAGAGTCTTCGGGAATGGAATTAAACGGATTACGTGTTTCACGTGAAACACAAGAACGTCTGCAGCATTTTGCGGATCTCTTTACGAAATGGGCAAAGGCGATCAATCTTGTAGCGCCTTCCACAATGAGCGATATGTGGAGCCGGCATATTGCGGATAGCGCACAGATATTTCAGATCTCTCCTCAGCCTCAAACGTGGATCGATCTCGGAAGCGGCGGCGGTTTTCCTGGTGTGATTACTGCGATCTTTCTTTCGGAACACCAGCAGGGCTGGGTTCATTTGGTCGAGAGTAACAATAAGAAGGCAGCATTCCTGCGAACAGCGTTGCGAGAAACCGGCGCTCGCGGTGAGGTACATGCGACCAGGATAGAGGATGCGCCAGCAGCAATAGCTGCCTGCGACGCTATTTCCGCCCGTGCATTGGCCGATCTCGATAAGCTGATTGAATATGCGGCGCCCTGGATGGTTGGAACGGAAAATAATCACGCATATTTTCACAAAGGCCGGGATTACCAGAGAGAGATCCAGAAAGCACGTGGTCGCTGGGCTTTTGATCTGCTAGAACACAATAGCGCTGTCGAGCAAGATTCTGTTATTCTCGAAGTATCAAATCTCCGGCGCCTGGTTTAACAACGCGGATATTGCGGCAATGGCTGGCGAACGTAATCGGATTATCACCATCGCAAATCAAAAAGGTGGTGTCGGCAAGACTACCACGGCAATCAATTTGGCAACGGCTCTTGCCGCTATCGGCGAACGAGTACTGATTATCGATCTGGATCCACAGGGTAATGCAAGCACTGGTTTGGGTATTGATCGGCGCAATCGGAAGCTTTCTTCCTATGATCTGATGGTCGGCGAGGCTGGCGTCGTCGAAACCGCCTTGGAAACAGCGGTTCCCAATCTCTTTATTGTCCCCTCGACCATGGATCTTCTCGGCGTCGAGATGGAAATCTCCCAGCAGAGCGACCGTGTCTTCAAACTCAAGAAGGCATTGTCTTCAACCGAGGCGAAGTCCTTTTCTTATATCCTTCTCGACTGCCCGCCTTCCTTCAACCTGCTGACGATGAATGCCATGGCGGCTGCTCATTCGGTGCTGGTGCCTCTACAGTGTGAATTCTTTGCACTTGAAGGTCTGAGCCAGCTTCTGGAGACCGTCAACCAGGTCCGCGGGACGGTCAATCCACAACTCGACATTCAAGGCATCGTGCTGACGATGTTTGATGCTCGTAACAATCTGGCGCAACAAGTCGTAAACGACGTGCGGACCCATCTCGGTGAGAAGGTCTATCACACGCTTATCCCGCGGAACGTTCGCGTTTCGGAAGCGCCCTCTTACGGCAAGCCTGCGATTCTCTACGATCTCAAGTGTGCCGGCAGCCAGGCCTATCTGCAGCTCGCATCTGAAGTTATTCAGCGGGAGCGGCAGAGGCTGGCAGCCTGAACGCGTGCATGACAGAGTAAGCGAGTTTTGAACATGAATGATGATACATCGAAAAGACGGCTCGGCCGCGGTCTCGCAGCCCTTATAGGTGAAATGGATCAGCCTGTTCCGGCGGAAACGGAAAGACCTTCGGTCAGCGCAGACCGGATGATTCCGATCGAGTTCGTCACGCGCAATGCTCGCAATCCTCGCCGTTTTTTTCGATGACGCTGAACTTCACGATCTTGCGAGCTCGATCCGTCAGCATGGTATTGTGCAGCCAATCGTCGTCAGGACGCTCGCGCGGGATCGTTATGAAATTATAGCCGGCGAAAGACGCTGGCGTGCTGCCCAATTGGCAGGCTTGATTGAAATCCCCGTTATCATCCGGGATGTGGATGATAAAACGGCGCTGGAAATTGCGATCGTTGAGAACGTTCAGCGATCCGATCTCAATGCTCTCGAAGAGGCGCTAGGCTATGAGCAGCTCATTGCCGAGTACGGATATACCCAAAACGATCTCGGTGAGATCATCGGCAAGAGCCGCAGCCATGTCGCCAATTCGTTGCGCCTGTTGAAACTGCCTGATCCTGTTCGTGACATGCTGGCTGCCGGCAGCCTTTCTGCGGGACATGCGCGTGCGCTGGTGTCGACATCAGATCCCGCCGCGCTTGCACGTACAATCGTTTCCAAGGGCATGTCAGTCCGCGATGCGGAAAAGCTTGCGCAGAACGACATCAAGGCTCAGTCAGAGCCGCAGGTGGCTGTTCAGAAGAACCAGAAGGATTCCGATACGCTGGCTCTGGAGCGCACGCTGTCGGATACGCTTGGTCTCGACGTATCCATCAACCACAAGGCCGGTGGTGGTCAGATACGAATTTCCTATAAGTCTCTGGAGCAACTCGAGGAAGTCTGCCGGCTTCTGGAACGCCGCTGATCAGGCTTGTGGTCGCCGTGCCGACTGCAGTGTCGTGGAGAGCAATGTCTGGATAGCGATGCTGTCTTCCAATATTTGACGCTGCCTCGTTTGCAGGATGGCGGTCTGCAGGCGCTTCGTTTCACGGGTGATGGCGTCTGCGCTCCAGCTTTTTAGTGCCTGTTCGATGATCGGCTTACGTCGGAAATGAAGATGCCTGCCCTGCGTCTGCATGATCTGTGCGGGCGGCACTCTCTTTTCATCCATTTCGGCCCGCATTGTGTCGAGAAGCTGAAACTGCCGCAGGCAAGCCTGGAGAACCAGGAAGACCGAGGTCTTGGAACTGGTAATCTTCTGCATCGCATGCAGGAAATTGGTGCTGTTACCGCTTAATATCGCGTCAACTGCGTCGTCGACCGAAATCGCGCTGGCGTCCCCAATTATTTCGGTAACGTGATGATCGTCAACCGTTTCCATGCCCCTGCAATAAAGCGCCAGCTTCCGAATTTCGTTTCTGGAAGCAATTCTGTCGCCGCCGATCAGCGCCACGAGAGCTTGCCTCGCAGCAGGCGTTATGCCCAGCCCCTCGGCAGAAAGTTCATTGTCGATCAAGGCGTTTAGAGCGCGGCCGTCGTCGGCATAACAAGGGATTGCCATAGCTGTGCGAGCGGCTTCGACTGTCTTGCGTAACGCCGATCCCTTCTTCAGGTCACCCGCTTCGACGATGATGCTGGCTGCGTCAAGGGAAGCTCCGGACAGAAATGCGACAGCATCGACGAGATATTTCTCGTTTGCGGCTCCCCTCACCCATATCAGCTTTTCGCCGCCGAAAAGACCGATAGACTGGGCTTCATCGACCAGGCGACCGGGCTCTTTCTGCAGATCGCCGACGTCGAGCTTGGTGACGGAGAACGGATCATTCTGATCGATGCCAGTCTTTCCGGCGATCATACCGGCGCGCTCGGAAACAAGTCCGCGGTCGGGGCCATAGATCAGATAGATGCGGTACAGGCGTGCAGATTTCTGCAGGAATCCGTCGAATTCATGGGATTTGATTTCCGCCACGCCATGACTCCCCTAGCGACTGAGCGCGGCGGCGAGGTCTGCTCCCACGAATTCAGCGGCCTGGTTGGCGGCGCGATTTTCGGCATCGAGGATCGCGCGCTGCTTGGCGAATTCCTGACGCGGAAAGTCCACCAGGGACGTCGCGTCGCGTCTGCCCGCCTTGATAACCTGATTGTCTTTGGTAGTGCGCAAAATGAAGCTGACCGAAACATTCACGCGGCCCGCGCGAGACGTGTCCGATGACTGAACGAGCAAGGTATCTGCAACGTAGGACGAAATCTGCAATTCAACCATGTATTCCGGCTTCTCGACTTCGCCGGCGCCCCGGGAAGCCAGGAAGATCAGACGATTGCGAACTACCTGTCCGACACGCGTGCCCGCTTCGGAAAAGCCGACGGAGCCGAGCTTCTCGGTAACGCCGGTACTTTCGGAATAGAGCGGCCGAACCTGGCAGGCGGAAAGAAACGCCGTGGAGACAAGGATCGTGACGATGCCGGCGCGACGCGCAAGCTTGCGGGCGAAATCAGACGACAATGTTTACAATCCTCTGTGGAACCACGATGATTTTTTTCGGTGCCTGACCGTTCAAGACATTCTTCACCGCGTCCAATTCCAGCACGGCTTCGGTGACGGCATTCTGATCTGCGTCGCGAGAAATTGTCAATTCGGCGCGCTTCTTACCGTTGATCTGCACGGGAAGGATCACGTCGTTTTCAACGACCAGAGATGCGTCATAGTCCGGCCAGGCCGCGTGGGCGATGAGTTCCTTGTTGCCAAGGGTCATCCAGCATTCCTCGGCCAGATGCGGCGTCATGGGCGCGACGAGCTGGATCAGGATCTCGGCCGCGTTTCGGATGGCAGCCCGATAGGCTGCATCGCCCTCGCCGGCTGCCACCTTCGTCAGCGGGCCTGCCAGCGCGTTGACGAGTTCGTAGATGCGGGCAACTGCCTTATTGAACCAGAGCCTGTCATAGTCGTTCTGGACGGCCTTCAGCGTCTTGTGGGCGAGCTGCGAGATCGCCAGTGCTTCGCCTTCCTTTGCCGGCTTGGAGTCGACAACGGAAAGTGCTTCAGCGGCTTCGGAAATCAGGCGCCAGAGGCGCTGCGTGAAGCGATGAGCACCTTCAACACCGGCTTCGGACCAGATGACGTCACGATCGGGCGGAGAGTCCGACAGTACGAAGAAACGTGCGGTATCGGCGCCGTATGAGGCGATGATATCATCCGGGTCCACAACGTTCTTCTTCGACTTCGACATCTTTTCGATCGAGCCGATCGCGATTTCCTCGCCTCCATCAAGCAGATAGGCGCTACGCCTGCCGTCGATTTCCTCGATGCGGATATCGGCGGGCGAAATCCATTCGCGATGCATGCCGGCGCCGCGGCTGTAGGTTTCATGAACGACCATGCCCTGGGTGAACAGGCCCTTGAAGGGCTCCTTGACATCCACATGGCCGGTCTCGCGCATCGCCCTGGTAAAGAAACGCGAATAGAGCAGATGCAGGATCGCGTGCTCGATACCGCCGATATACTGGTCGACAGGTAGCCAGCGGTTTGCCGCAGTCGGATCTGTCGGCTGCTTCTCCCAGGGTGCCGTGAAGCGGGTGAAATACCAGCTCGAATCGACGAAGGTGTCCATCGTATCCGTCTCGCGGCGCGCATCCTTGCCGCATTGCGGGCAGGCGATGTGACGCCAGGTCGGGTGACGGTCCAGCGGATTGCCGGGCTGATCGAAAGTCACATCCTGCGGCAGCTCTACCGGCAGGTCCTTTTTTGGAACCGGCACGACGCCGCAATCATCGCAATGAATGACCGGAATCGGGCAGCCCCAGTAACGCTGACGGGAAATGCCCCAGTCGCGCAGACGGAAATTGACCTTGCGTTCGCCCTGCGGCTCATTGCCGAACAGGGTTGAGGACAGCTTGTCGGCAACGACCTGGAAGGCTTCGTCCGTCGTCTTGCCATCGAGGAAGCGTGAGTTGATCATCACGCCCTCGCCGTCATAGGCGACATCACCGACCGTGAAGCTTGCCGCATCGCCGTCCTTCGGCATCACGACGGGTACGACCGACAGGCCGTACTTGCGTGCAAAATCCAGGTCTCGCTGGTCGCCGGAGGGGCAGCCGAAGATGGCGCCTGTGCCGTAATCCATCAGAACGAAGTTGGCGACATAGACCGGCAATTCCCAGGAAGGATCCAGCGGATGCCTCACTCGGATGCCGGTATCCATGCCCTTCTTCTCTGCCGTTTCGAGGGCAGCAAGAGAGGTGCCGGCTCGGCGGCATTCCTCGCAGAAGGCCTCGATGTCCGCATTTCTTCCTGCCGCTTCCCTGGCGAGCGGATGATCGGCGGCGATTGCCAGAAAGGAGGCGCCAAACAGGGTATCCGGGCGCGTCGTGTAGACCACAACCTCGGTTTCGCCGGCAGGTGTGGTTTCCGGGACGATCTCCCAGCGGATCGTGAGACCTTCAGAACGGCCGATCCAGTTCTTCTGCATCAGCCGTACTTTTTCCGGCCACTGGTCGAGCGTATCGAGCGCGTCCAGCAGGTCCTGGCTGAAATCGGTGATCTTGAAGAACCATTGCGTCAGCTCGCGCTGTTCCACCAGCGCGCCGGAACGCCAGCCACGACCGTCGATGACCTGTTCGTTAGCGAGAACCGTATTGTCAACCGGATCCCAGTTCACCTTGGACTGCTTGCGGTAGACGAGACCCTTTTCCAGGAAGTCCAGGAAAAGATGCTGCTGTTGCTGGTAGTATTCGACGTCGCATGTCGCGAATTCGCGCGACCAATCCAGCGAAAGGCCCATCGCCTTCAGCTGTGCCTTCATCGAGCCGATGTTCTGATAGGTCCAGGACGCAGGATGCACGCCACGTTCCATCGCGGCATTTTCGGCCGGCATGCCGAAGGCATCCCAGCCCATCGGATGAAGGACGTTATAGCCGCGGGCGCGCTTATAGCGCGCCACGACGTCGCCCATGGCATAGTTGCGGACATGGCCCATATGGATACGGCCCGACGGATAGGGGAACATCTCTAGGACGTAATATTTCTCGCGCGGATCGGAGTTGTCAGTCTCGAAGACCTTCTCCTCGTTCCATTTCTGCTGCCAGCGGGGCTCAGCATCGCGCGGATTGTAACGTTCGGTAGCCATAGTATCAGAATTTCCGGAAAATCAGGGGAGGTTGGCCGAGACCTTCACCATGAAACCAACCAAGCGTCAAGTTTTGCGGGCGCTTCATGCGTTCGATCTTGGTATTGGGGCGATTTCAGAGATATCAGCCTTGGCAATGCCACGGCAGCCCAGTAGTGGATTGCCGGTGGATAAGCCGGATGTTGGGGCAGAGCGATGGAACTTCAAGAGCGGTTGAACGAAGTACGGTCCAGGATCGATGCGGCTGGGCGGGATGCAGGCCGTCAGGAACGCGCGGTGCAGTTGGTGGCCGTCTCGAAGACCTTTGAGGCCGATACCATTCGGCTGGCAATCGAAGCTGGCCAGCGCATCTTTGGAGAAAACCGCATTCAGGAAAGCCAGGGAAAATGGCCGGGGTTGAAGGCGGAAACGCCAGACATTGAGCTGCATCTCATTGGTCCGCTGCAATCCAACAAGGCTGCAGAAGCAGTTGCGCTCTTCGACGTGATCGAAACCGTGGACCGCGAGAAAATCGCACGCGCCATTGCCGAGGAAATGAAGCGGCAGGGCAAGGCATTGGGTCTCTATGTGCAGGTGAATACAGGCCTGGAACCGCAGAAGGCCGGCATCGCGCCTGACGATACGCCAGCTTTCGTCGACTTCTGCCGCGGTGAACTCGGCCTTGGCATTGAAGGATTGATGTGCATTCCGCCGGCGGATGAAAATCCCGGCCCGCATTTCGCCCTGCTCGCCAAGCTCGCAGAAAAGTGCGGTGTCAAGAAACTCTCCATGGGCATGTCTGGTGACTACGAGACTGCCATTGCCTTCGGTGCGACCAGCGTACGGGTCGGCTCGGCAATTTTCGGCGCGCGTTAACAAATAGCGGAAACTGTTTCTTCGAATCAGAGGATTCCTCATGATTCGGACAGGGATCTTGTGGCCGTTGTTTGGAAAGCGATAATATTTATTAATCCGAAAAAAGTTTTAAACGGGCGATTTTTCCCGTTAACGTTTGACTGTGGAGACTCGCTGTAATTCTCTAACCTATTTAAATTGCTAGATAATATTTGTCGCTTTCGAGCCTTATTCAAAACCCGGTCGGGAGCATTTAAAGGCCCTAACAAGAGCTTAAATTAAATTTTCCGCAACGCTAATTGAGGAATTATTAACTATGTTGGGCGCAACCATTCGTTAACGGCAATGACCTGGCTCTCGGGTTTTGCATGAAGCGTCGCCGTTACCGGACTCGTCCGGATGACCCCTTTCACTTTGATTGCGGAAAACGGAACATGACAAGCATCCTCACCAACAACGCTGCCATGGCAGCGCTGCAGACCCTGCGCGGCGTAAATGACAGCCTGAAGGACACCCAGGGCCGCGTCTCCTCGGGCTATCGTATCGACAAAGCTGCCGACAATGCTGCCTACTGGTCGATCGCGACGACAATGCGTTCGGACAACAAGGCTCTCGGCGCGGTTTCCGACGCCCTCGGCCTCGGTGCTGCAAAGGTCGACACTGCCTATACGGCCATGGACAACGCCATCGACGTCGTCACGGAAATCAAGGCGAAGATTGTCGCTGCCACGGAAAAGGGCGTCGACAAAACCAAGATTCAGGAAGAACTCGACCAGCTGCAGGAGCAGCTGGTGAGCATCGCCCAGTCGGCCTCCTTCTCCGGTGAAAACTGGGTTGCCGGCGCTTCGGGCACGAAGAGCGTCGTCTCCTCCTTCGTCCGTGACGGTTCCAATGCCGTTTCAGTCAAGATGACGGATTACATTCTCGATGCGGGTACGCTGGGTAATGTCCTGTTCGGCATGAACAGCAACGGCACGATCCAGACGACGAGCGGCATCATCGGCACCGCATTCAACGGGACCTATGGCAACACCGTTATCGTCATGCCATCGATTTACGCGCTCGATATCACCAACTTCACGCAAGGCCAGCTCGACGGGGCGCTTTCCGGCGTCGAGCTCGTGCTCCAGGCCATGACCAATGCAGGTTCGCAGCTTGGCTCGATTTCGACCCGAATTCAGTTGCAGGAAACCTTCGTCAGCGCCCTGACCGACTCGATCGACTCGGGTGTCGGCCGCCTCGTGGACGCTGACATGGAAGAAGAGTCCTCCAAGCTCTCGGCGCTGCAAACGCAGCAGCAGCTTGCAATCCAGTCGCTGTCGATCGCAAATTCTTCGGCACAGAACATTCTCTCGCTCTTCCGCAGTTAACGCCTGGCAGAAGAACGGAACAAAAAACCCCGCCATCGGCGGGGTTTATTCATTTCAGGAGATGGCGATCTCAGAACTGATCGTCTTCATCCTCGTCCTTCGGTGTCGAGCGCAGCGAGCTCAGCTTGCGGAAGACGGCATCGGCGTCGATTTCCTTTTCTTCCTCGCGCTCGTAGCTCGGCGTCAGGCGCTCGGTTTCCTGAGCAGACTGCAGCGTTGCACCGAGTTCTGCCGCGGTCGGCAGCGGACGGCCCTTGGAAGCCTTTTCCACTTCCATATCGAGATCGATCTGGCTGCAAAGGCCGAGCGTAACCGGGTCCATCGGTGCCAGGTTTGCCGAATTCCAGTGAGTGCGCTCGCGGATCTGCTCGATCGTCGATTTCGTGGTGCCGACGAGACGCGAAATCTGCGCATCCTTCAGTTCAGGATGGTTGCGAACCAGCCAGAGAATGGCGTTCGGGCGGTCCTGGCGCTTGGAAACCGGTGTATAGCGCGGACCGCGGCGCTTGGATTCCGGCACGCGGACCTTCGGCTCGGAAAGCTTCAGCTTGTAGTTCGGGTTGCCTTCGGCGCGGGCAATTTCATCGCGGGAAAGCTGGCCGGTGGCGATCGGGTCCAGGCCCTTGATGCCCTGCGCGGCTTCGCCATCGGCAATCGCCTTGACTTCGAGCGGATGCAGTTTGCAAAACTGAGCGATCTGGTCGAAAGACAGGGCTGTATTGTCGACGAGCCAGATGGCAGTCGCCTTCGGCATGAGCAGCTGTTGAGCCATGGATATAGTCCTTCTATCGTCCGCGCCGGTCGCGGTCCGTGGATTGTCACCACAATGTCCGGGAAATATGGCGGTATATAACCGCACTGTCGCAGAATTGCAATTCTTCAGAAATGAAATGACCTTTGTCTAATTGCCGTCATCAGACTACCTGATATGAATTGCGCAATTCGAGTCCCGGTCGATGCGTCGAAGCGTTGGCCGTTGCATAGCCTTGTGAGGAGGAGTTCCCATGTCGGAGAAGATCTATCCGGTTTCCAAACCGGTGAAGACCCGTGCGCTGATCGATCAGGCCAAGTACGAGCAATGGTACGAGGAAAGCGTTGAAAACCCGGACAAGTTCTGGGGCAAGCACGGCAAGCGCATCGACTGGTTCAAGCCCTATACCAAGGTCAAGAACACGTCCTTTACCGGCAAAGTGTCGATCAAGTGGTTCGAGGATGGCCAGACCAATGTTTCCTATAATTGCATCGATCGTCACCTGAAGACGAACGGCAACCAAACGGCCATCATCTTCGAAGGCGACAACCCCTATATCGATAAAAAAATCACCTATAACGAGCTCTACGAGCATGTCTGCCGCATGGCGAACGTGCTGAAGAAGCATGGCGTCAAGAAGGGTGACCGCGTCACCATCTATATGCCGATGATCCCGGAAGCGGCGTATGCGATGCTCGCCTGCGCCCGCATCGGCGCGGTGCATTCCGTCGTCTTCGGCGGCTTTTCACCGGAAGCGCTGGCCGGCCGTATCGTCGACTGCGAATCCACCTTCGTCATCACCTGCGACGAGGGCATTCGCGGCGGCAAGCCGGTTCCGCTGAAAGACAATACGGATACGGCCATCCACATCGCTGCCCGTCAGTATGTGGCGGTCAACAAGGTGCTCGTCGTGCGCCGTACCGGCGGCAAGACAGGCTGGGCGCCGGGGCGCGACCTCTGGTACCATCAGGAAATCGCCACGGTGAAGGCTGAGTGCCCGCCGGTGAAGATGAAGGCGGAAGATCCACTTTTTATCCTCTACACTTCGGGTTCCACAGGCAAACCGAAGGGTGTCCTGCACACGACAGGGGGGTACCTGGTCTATGCGGCGATGACGCATGAATATGTCTTCGATTACCACCCCGGCGACGTCTACTGGTGCACGGCCGATGTCGGCTGGGTTACCGGTCATTCCTATATCGTCTACGGGCCGCTCGCGAACTGTGCTACGACACTGATGTTCGAAGGCGTGCCGAATTTCCCGGACCAGGGCCGTTTTTGGGAAATCATCGACAAGCACAAGGTCAATATCTTCTACACGGCGCCGACAGCGATTCGCTCGCTCATGGGCGCCGGCGACGATTTCGTGACTCGCTCTTCGCGCGAGAGCCTGCGCCTGCTCGGCACGGTCGGTGAGCCGATCAATCCGGAAGCCTGGGAATGGTATTACAATGTCGTCGGCGACAAGCGCTGCCCGGTGATCGATACCTGGTGGCAGACGGAAACCGGCGGTCACATGATCACGCCGCTGCCGGGTGCGACCGACCTCAAGCCTGGTTCGGCCACGAAGCCGTTCTTCGGCGTCAAGCCGCAGCTCGTCGACAATGAGGGCAAGGTGCTGGAAGGTGCCGCCGACGGCAATCTCTGCATCACCGACAGCTGGCCGGGCCAGATGCGTTCGGTCTATGGCGACCATGAGCGCTTTATCCAGACCTACTTCTCTGCCTACAAGGGCAAGTATTTTACAGGTGACGGCTGCCGCCGCGATGAGGACGGTTATTACTGGATCACCGGCCGCGTCGATGACGTTCTGAACGTTTCCGGTCATCGTCTCGGCACTGCGGAAGTCGAATCTGCTCTCGTCTCGCACAATCTTGTTTCGGAAGCTGCCGTCGTAGGTTATCCGCATCCGATCAAGGGCCAGGGCATTTACTGCTACGTCACGCTGATGGCGGGCAATGAGGGCACAGACGAACTGCGCCAGCAGCTTGTCAAACATGTGCGCGCCGAAATCGGCCCGATTGCCGCACCCGACAAAATCCAGTTCGCGCCCGGCCTTCCGAAGACGCGTTCGGGCAAGATCATGCGCCGTATCCTGCGCAAGATTGCCGAAGACGATTTCGGTTCGCTCGGTGATACTTCGACGCTCGCAGATCCGGCTGTCGTTGACGATCTGATCGCCAACCGGCAAAACAAGGCTACGGCTTGAGACTAAGGGCCGCTCCGCTATCGGGAGCGGCCCTATTCATCCGCACAAACAACCTGTGGCTTGCGGCCGCCGTCATAGGCGCGGACCTTTCCTTCCGAAAGAAGATCCTGTGCAGGATTGCGCCCGTCCGCGAAGGTGACGTTGGCGAGAATTCGTCCGAAATATTTGTCACCGGCTATCTCCCTCAGCTGAATAGTGGCGGCGCCTGATATCATTTGTTCAAGTGCTACTCGTGCCTCGAGAGCGGCTTTCCGGACTTCAGCGCATTTCGAATGGATTTCGGGTGCGTCTATACCGCGAATGCGGACATAGACTTCCATGGTTTGCTGCGGCCAGGGTGTCGCCGCAACCAGCAGCGTATCGCCGTCAATGATCCGGATAATCTTCGCCGATACGGGACCTTCAATCTCGTCGCGTGCGGCAAAAGCCGGCACAGACGAAAGAACTAGCAGGACAATTGAAAACAGCTTGAGCATAACAGGAATAAATTCCGATCATGCTGGAAAGTCAATGGGAATATTTACCTAGAAATCGATCGCGCGGCCATTAATTTCATAATCGCCAAAGCGGGAGGGCTCAGCTCCGCCGCGTCCGCCGATCTCCGGCGGCAGTTCGGCAGACCTGGTGTTCTTCCGGCGTTCCTCAGCTTCGGCCAGCGCCCGCTTGGCAGCTGGAGAAAGCATCTTGCGCGGCGGCTCCGAACCTTCAGGCACCGGAATTTCCACATTGTCGTTATCGGCCGTCTGCATGCTGCACTCCCGCCTGAGAATATTGAAAATGGCTGGCGAATAACCAAATCATAGTGCGTCGGCGCCGGGATTTAAAGCATTACGCCGCAATCTGGAGATGGAGACCTCTGATGAACCTCATGCGTACTGCCATGTTGCTTGCCTTCATGACGGCGCTTTTCATGTTTGTCGGCTTTTTGATCGGCGGCCGGGGCGGCATGATGATCGCCTTTCTCATCGCTGCCGGCATGAATTTCTTCTCCTACTGGAATGCCGACCGGATGGTGCTGTCGGCCTATCGGGCGCAGGAGGTCGATGAGCGCAACGCGCCGGAATTTTACCGGATCGTGCGTGATCTCGCCCGCAATGCCGGCCTGCCGATGCCCAAGGTCTATCTCTATGACAGCCCTCAGCCGAATGCCTTTGCGACCGGCCGCAATCCGGAGAATGCTGCCGTCGCTGCCTCGACCGGCCTGCTTGCCGCTCTCTCGCCAGAAGAGGTTGCGGGCGTGATGGCGCATGAGCTTGCCCACGTCCAGAACCGCGATACGCTGACCATGACGATCACCGCCACGCTTGCCGGCGCGATCTCGATGCTCGGCAATTTCGCCTTCTTCTTTGGTGGCAATCGTGAAAACAACAACAATCCGTTGGGTTTCATCGGTGTGCTCGTCGCGATGATCGTGGCACCGCTTGCCGCCATGCTGGTGCAGATGGCGATCAGCCGTACCCGCGAATATTCGGCCGACAGGCGGGGTGCTGAAATCTGCGGCAATCCGTTATGGTTGGCCTCGGCACTCGGCAAGATCGCCCGCGGTGCGGCACATGTGCCGAACTATGACGCGGAGCGCAACCCGGCTACCGCCCACATGTTCATCATCAATCCGCTTTCCGGCGAGCGCATGGACAATCTGTTTTCGACCCATCCGAACACCGAAAATCGTATTGCTGCCCTGCAGGAAATGGCACGGGGAGGTTTCGACGTCTCGACGCCGCCGGTTCGCGCTGCTAATCCGACACGCAAATCGCGCTCGGTTCCCAATACCGGTTTCGGCCGCGATGACTCGCAACCGCCGAAGGGTCCGTGGTCTTGAATTCAGACGGCAAGAAGAAGCCAACGCGCAAACATAAACCTGCTGCAGAAGGCTCAGCAGCGGCGCCGGTGAAACCCGGCCTGCAGACGCGTGCGGCTGCCGCCAAGATCCTTGCGGCCGTCGTAGACAAAAAGCTGCCGCTCGATGGTGCGCTGGATCATGAGCATGGAAATCCGGCCTACAAGGCGCTTGGGGAAAGCGATCGCGCGCTGGTCCGCGCCATCCTCAACACGACGCTCAGGCATCTGCCGCGCATCGATGCCGCCATTGCCTCGCTGCTCGAAACGCCGCTGCCGGAAGGCGCCCGAGCTTTGCATCATGTGCTTGCCGTCGGTGCTGCGCAGATCCTCTATCTCGACGTTCCCGATCATTCCGCTGTCGACCTCGCCGTCGAGCAAGCCAACCAGGATCCTCGCAATCGGCGTTTCGCGAAGCTCGTCAACGCCATCCTGCGCCGTCTTAGCCGTGAGAAAGTGCGCATACTTGGCGAGATCGCCGACATTCCGCCAATGCCTCCGTGGTTCATCGAGCGGATGGCCAAAGCCTATGGAAAAGAGCGGGCACTCGCCATTTCCGAATCCCAGCTTGAACCGGCAGCCATCGACCTTACTGTCAAATCCGATGCCGCAGGCTGGGCGAAGCGCCTGAACGGCGCAGTGATACCCACTGGCGGCGTGCGGCTTTCCGCGTTTGAAGGCAGCATTCCCTCGCTTGACGGATTCGAAGAGGGGGAATGGTGGGTTCAGGACGCGGCTGCCAGCATTCCTGCAAAGCTCTTCGGTGACCTCACCGGCAAGCGCGTTGCCGACCTCTGTGCCGCACCAGGCGGCAAGACCGCCCAGCTTATCCTTGCCGGTGGCCGCGTGACGGCGATCGACCAGTCCGAAAACAGGCTGAAGCGCTTGCGCTCCAATCTCGAGCGGCTTGGTCTTGAAGCCGAAACCATCGCGGTGGATCTTACGAAATTCGAACCATCCGAGCGTTTTGACGCAATTCTTCTCGACGCGCCCTGCTCGTCGACAGGCACGACCCGCCGGCATCCCGACGTGCTCTGGACGAAAGGCGCCGGGGATATCGCCAAGCTCGCGACACTGCAGGAGCGCCTTCTGCGCCACGCAGTTACCTTGCTGAACCCGCGTGGCGTTCTTGTCTTTTCCAATTGCTCGCTCGATCCACAGGAAGGCGAAGAGGTTGTGGCTCGTGTTCTTGAGGATATGAAGAACCTGGAACGAGTGCCGATCGACGCCGCAAAATGGCCCGGCATGGAGCAGGCTATTACACCGATAGGCGAGTTTCGCACGCTCCCTACAATGCTGGATATGCCAGATGGCTTTGCGTCGGGCCTTGATGGCTTCTACGCTGCGGTACTCAGACGCATCTGATTGCTATTATATTCTAATTTCATCACAAAATAATACATCGTAGCTAATGAAATCGGTTTTGATTCATCTATTCTTAACCACGAGGGTCAATAGACAATTGATATGCAGTCCGGTCGGCGTCTTGCGAGCATATATGTTCGGGAAGCTTGGCGGCGCGGTACGCGCCGTGCCGCGCTTCTGCGTTTGCGCTTCTCGCGCCATGCCATATCGGTACCGGAACGCCTGATCGTCGCTCCGACGGATCTGAGGGGCATCGATTCCCACGTTGCCGAAGAGATCATGGACGGCCGGTTTCCGCTTGCCGGCCGTATGCTGGAAACCGACGGGAAATCGCCCTTCACGCTGACCCTTCCCTCGCGTGCGTTCGCAGTCAGGCTTCACAGTTTCGGTTGGCTACGGCACATGCGCGCCAACAAGAGTGAGCGCGGCTCGGCCGTCGCCCGTGTCATCGTCGATAGTTGGCTCTCGATCCATGGAGGCCGGATCGAAGGCATCGCCTGGGAGACCGACGTCGTTTCGCAGCGTGTCATTGCCTGGCTGGCGCATTCTCCAGTCGTCCTGCAGAACGCCGATCGCGGCTTCTATCGCCGCTTCATGAAGTCGCTCGCCTTCCACATCGGCTATCTGCGCCGCATGGCGCCCTATTCGACTGGCGAAGTCCGCTTCCGTCTGCGCATCGCGCTTGCAACGGCGTCTGTTGCCATGCCTGTGCGTGCTTCGACGGTGCGGCGGGCAGCCCAGGCGCTCGACCGCGAATTCGATAGCCAGATTCTCCCCGATGGCGGCCATATCTCCCGCAATCCACGCATCGGGCTGGAGCTGCTGCTCGATCTGCTGCCTCTCCGGCAGACCTACGTCAATCTCGGCCATGACCTGCCGCAGAAGCTGATCTCCGGTATTGACCGCATGTATCCGGCCCTGCGCTTCTTCCGCCATCAGGATGGCGATCTGGCACTCTTCAACGGTGCGACATCCACGCTGGCGGATGAGTTGATGTCCGTACTGCGCTACGACGAGACGGCGGGTCAGCCCTTCAAGGCATTGCCGCATTCGCGCTATCAGCGACTTGCAGCCGGCAAGACGGTGATCATTGCCGATACCGGACCGCCCGCGCCTGGCTGCTTCAGAACAGCTCATGCAGGCAGTCTCTCCTTCGAAATGTCCTCCGGCCGCTACCGCTTCATCGTCAATTCAGGATCTCCTAAATTCGCAGGCCAGCGCTATGTCCAGATGGCCCGCACCACCGCTGCTCATTCCACCGTGGTCCTGAACGATACATCCTCCAGCCGGTTCTCCCCCTCGGCTTTTCTGGCCCACATGATGACGGAGCCGGTGGAAACGGTTGCTGCCGAGCGCGTGGAAACCGAGGATGGCCGCGAAGGCATCAAGGCCAGGCATGACGGCTATCTCGATGCTTTTGGTGTCATTCATGAGCGAGAGCTGACGCTGAACGCGGCCGGCTCCATCGTGACCGGTATGGACCGTTTCGTGACCGACGACCGGTATCACAGCGAAGGACCGCTGCGCGCGGTTGCCCGCTTCCACATCCATCCCGCCATCGTGCCGCGGCAGAATGATACGGAATCGGTGCTGCTGACGGCCCCGGATGGCGAAAGCTGGCTGTTTTCCTCTCCCGGCAATGAAGTGCTGATTTCGGAGGATATTTTCTTCGCCGACAGTGCCGGCATCAGCAGCTCCGATCAGATAGAGGTGGATTTCGATCTGGCGGAAAAACCCGAAATTCGCTGGTTTTTGTCACGCAAGAGCTAGCGACTGTTTGCGCCGGCTCCAAGCTGTGCTAACGCGGCCTCATCAAAACGTCCCTCGCCCGGATGTCTCCCGCGAAGCCCGAACGGAGAAGGTTCATGGCCGTCATTTCCAAGAAAATCCCCGCCCCCGACAAGGTCGAGATCAAGACTGCGCTGCTTTCTGTCTTCGACAAGACCGGTATTATCGAACTTGCCCGCGCGCTTTCGGC
Source organism: Sinorhizobium sp. B11 (assembly GCA_039725955.1). Taxonomy (NCBI): domain Bacteria; kingdom Pseudomonadati; phylum Pseudomonadota; class Alphaproteobacteria; order Hyphomicrobiales; family Rhizobiaceae; genus Sinorhizobium; species Sinorhizobium sp. B11. Next base: position 4,577,130 of record CP091034.1, on the reverse strand, counting down.
GCGTGGCGTGCGCCTGCTTTCGACCGGTGGCACCTACAAGGCGATCGCGGCCGAAGGACTTGCCGTCACCGATGTTTCCGAAGTGACGCAGTTTCCGGAAATCATGGATGGCCGGGTGAAGACCCTGCATCCGAAGGTGCATGGCGGCTTGCTCGCGATCCGTGACGATGCCGAACACCAGGAAGCCATGAAGGCACATGGGATCGACGGCATCGACCTGCTGGTCGTCAACCTCTATCCCTTCGAGGATGTGCGTGCGGCCGGCGGCGATTATCCGACGACGGTGGAGAATATCGATATCGGCGGCCCGGCTATGATCCGCGCTTCTGCCAAGAACCATGCCTATGTCACCGTCATCACCGACCCGGCGGACTATTCCGAGCTGACCGAGCAACTGTCGGCCGATGCCGGCAAGACGGTCTATGCCTTCCGTCAGCGCATGGCGGCCAAAGCCTACGCCCGCACTGCCGCCTATGACGCCGCGATTTCCAACTGGTTTGCCGAAGCGCTTTCGATCGATACGCCGCGTCACCGCACCATTGGCGGCGTGCTGAAGGAAGAGATGCGCTACGGTGAAAACCCGCACCAGAAGGCCGCCTTCTACGTGACGGGCGAAAAGCGCCCGGGCGTTTCGACTGCCGTCCTGCTGCAGGGCAAGCAGCTTTCCTATAACAATATCAATGATACCGATGCGGCCTATGAGCTCGTTGCCGAGTTCCTGCCGGAGAAGTCGCCGGCCTGCGCCATCATCAAGCACGCCAATCCCTGCGGCGTCGCGACCGGTTCGACGCTTCTCGAAGCCTACAAGCGGGCGCTTGCCTGCGATTCCGTCTCGGCCTTCGGCGGCATTATCGCACTGAACCAGACACTGGATGCAGCGACGGCCGAAGAGATTATCCAGCTCTTCACCGAGGTCATCATTGCACCTGACGTCACCGAGGAAGCAAAGGCAATCGTCGCCCGCAAGCCGAACCTGCGTCTGCTCTCAGCTGGCGGTCTGCCGGATGCGCGTGCGGCCGGCATCACCGCCAAGACCGTTTCGGGAGGCTTGCTGGTCCAGAGCCGAGACAACGGCATGGTCGAGGATCTGGAGCTGAAGGTCGTTACCAGGCGTGCGCCGACGGCTCAGGAGCTTGAGGACATGAAGTTTGCCTTCAAGGTCGGCAAGCACGTGAAGTCGAATGCTGTCGTCTACGCCAAGGACGGCCAGACCGCAGGTATCGGTGCCGGCCAGATGAGCCGTGTCGATTCAGCACGCATTGCGGCGCTGAAGGCCGAGGAAGCGGCCAAGACGCTCGGACTCGCCGTTCCGATGACGCATGGTTCGGCAGTCGCCTCGGAGGCGTTCCTGCCCTTCGCAGATGGCCTGCTGTCGATGATTGCTGCCGGCGCTACCGCCGTGATCCAGCCGGGCGGCTCGATGCGCGACCAGGAAGTCATCGATGCGGCAAACGAACACAATGTCGCGATGGTCTTTACCGGCATGCGTCACTTCCGCCACTGAGCAGATAACGGATAGATCCCCGGCTTTGCGGCCGGGGAGTTCTCAGGCGCGGTCCGCCGGATAGGGGGTGCGGATCAGCAGCACCAGACCTCCGGCGAGGAACAGGATCAGCGTCGCCATGCCGAGATGAGCCGATCCGGTCAAATAGGTCACAATTGAAAACAGGAGCGTCGCCATGAAACTCGTGGCGCGGCCGGATAGAGCATAGATGCCGAAATAGCGGCCGGCCTCTTCGAGACTGACGCTGCGCGCCAGATAGGAGCGCGATGAGGCCTGCACCGGGCCAAAGGCAAGGCCGATCAACAAGCCATAGAGGATATAGGCCTTTTCCGCCATCGTGCCGAAAAGCCCGCCGCTGTCGGCAGTCGAAAGCGGCATCAGCCCGAAGAAAGTGTAGCCCGGGCCGGTGGAAATAATACCGATCGTGGCCAGCAACAGCATGGTCAGGCTGATGATGACGGTCACCTTTGAGCCTATCCCCCTGTCGACCCGTCCGGCGATCAGGCAGCCAAGGATCGCCACGATATTGAGGATGATCCCGTAAATGCCGATCTCGATCGTTGCCCAGCCGAACATGCCTGCCGCGAAGGCGCCACCGAGGATCAGCAGGCCGTTGACGCCATCCTGATAGATCATGCGGGCGATGAGGAAGGTCAGGATACCGCGACGCGTCCCGAGTTCGCCGAGCGTATTGCGCAATTCCCTGAGACCGAAGCGCACCGCAAAGCCGAAAGGCAGGCCTTTGCGGGCATCCGGCGTGAAGAAAAACATCGGCAGGATGAAGATCAGATACCAGACAGCCGAGATCGGGCCGGTGACGCGCGCGTCCTCGCCCGTATGAGGATCGAGACCGAAAAGCGGATCGAGACCCAGAATGGTCTTGCCGCTTTCGGGGCTGCCGGCCAGCAGAGCCACGACGGCGATCAGCACGATCATGCCGCCAAGATAGCCGAGACCCCAGGCGGTGTTGGAAAGCCTGCCAACGTCGTCCTTGCTGACGAGGCGCGGCATCATGGAATCGTTGAAGACGATCGAGAACTCTGCCGAAATCGAGGCGAGGATCATGAAGATGACGGGATAGATGATCGGCGAGCCCGGAGCAGCAAACCAGAGGCAGCAGAGGCTGACGATCTTGATGACCGCGAAGAAGGCGATCCAGGGTTTGCGCGCACCGGACTGGTCGGCGATGGAGCCCAGGATGGGGGACAGGATGGCGATGATAACAGAGGAGATCGTCGCCATGTTGCTCCACATCGTCTGCGCGGCGACCGGATCGGATGTCAGCCGCGAGACGAAGTAGGGGCCAAAAATGAAAGTCGTTACTACGGTGAAGAAGGGCTGGGCTGCCCAATCAAAGAGCATCCAGCCCCATATGCCTTTCTCCGTGGCTTTCGGCGGCTGCGTTCCTGTCCAGTCTATGCGATTCAAACGTCCGCTCCTTTTTGGGGCGGACTGTCTCATCTCGTCCGGTCGCGCGCAAGATCGGTCAGGATGCCTGCGGCAACAGTGATGCGGGCGAGGTTCGGATCGGCTCCATCGCTGAGGCTTGCAAGCTCCTCGACGATACGGTTGATGCGCACCCTGTCCTGCGCATGCCAGGCCTGGACTGGCTGCTTTTCCTTGCCGTGATCGGAAAGCGCGGAGATCACGATATCGCGACGGGCGCTAGCGATCTGGTCGATACTGCGGGCAAGAGCGAGGTTTTCATAGTGGTCGGAGGTGATGATGCGGTTGCCCGCAGCCAGCAGCCGGCCGACACGGAAAGTCTGGGTGACGGCAAAGTAGTTTTCGGCTGCGCGCGGCAGCGCCTCGCCGGTGCGAGCGGCGATCTGCATGATCTCCGGTACCAGAGCGAAGGTGGGCAGAGCCGCGATTTCGGCCGCCAGTTTTTCCGGCAGACCAGCCTGTTGGTACTCCTCCTGGCGCGCGGCGACGTCAGCTGCGGCCTGATCGGCGAAGGAGGGCCTGAGTTTCTTCAGCGTCAACTGAAGCCGGCTAATGATCTCGGCCATGTCGCCCTTGGTCATGCCGGTCTTTAGCAGCAGGCGTGTCAGCACCGTGAAGCTGTTGCCGATCTCTTCATAGATGCGGTTCTGGATCTGGCCGGAAACCTTGTTGTCCAGGGCATCCGTTTCGGCCCAAAGCCGGTTGAGATCGAAGCCGTCGCGGGCAACGATGGCGGCGCGCACGACTTCCGGAGCAGATGCTGCGGTCGCATCCATCATGCTGACGGCAAAGCCCGGCCCGCCGCGGTTGATCGCCTCGTTCGCGAGCACCGTCGCGACGATTTCCCGCTTCAGCCGGTGGCTGTCGATATCGGATGCGTTGGACTTCTGCATCTTCGCCGGGAAGTAATGGAAGAGCGTGTCGACGAAATAGGGATCGTCAGGCAGTTCGCTGGCGATCAGTGCATCGAAGAGTACGATCTTGGCATAGGAGAGCAGCACACCGATCTCGGGGCGCGTCAGTGGCCGGCCGGCAGTGTAGCGCTCGGACAGCGAGGCGTCGTCGGGAAGCGTTTCGACCTTGCGGTTCAGCTGTCCCGATGCCTCCAGGACGCTCATGAAGCGGCCGAGCTCAAGGCCGTTTGCCGTTCCCTTGCGGGCTGTCAGCGAGATTGCCAGGGACTGGAGGTAGTTGTTGCGCAGTACGAGCGCAGCCACCTCATCGGTCATGCTGCCGAGAAGCTGGTCACGTTTGGTGCGGCTGAGCCGCTGTTCGTGCATAGCGTTCGCCAGCGCGATCTTGATGTTGACCTCGACGTCGGAAGTATTGACGCCGGCCGAGTTGTCGATGGCGTCGGAATTGCTGCGTCCGCCCTTCAGGCCGTAGGCAATTCGGCCTTTCTGCGTGACGCCGAGATTGGCGCCCTCCCCGATCACCTTGGCGCGCACTTCGTCGGCCGTAATGCGGATCGGATCGTTGGCGCGATCGCCGACGTCGGTATCGGTCTCGGATGCCGCCTTTACATAAGTCCCGATGCCACCGAACCAGAGCAGGTCGACGGGGCTTTTCAGGATCGCGGTCATGATTTCGAAGGGCGTGGCGACAGCCTTGTCGATGCCGATTGCGGCCACGGCCTCCGGCGTCAGCGTAACCGACTTTGCCGAGCGCGAAATGATCATGGCACCTTTCGAGAGCACGGACTTGTCGAAGTCCTGCCAGCTCGAGCGCGGCAGGTTGAACAGGCGCTGGCGCTCGGCGAGGGTTTTTTCCATATCGGGATCGGGGTCGATGACGATATCGCGGTGATCGAAAGCGGCGACCAACCGGATCTTCGGCGAGAGCAGCATACCGTTGCCGAAAACGTCGCCCGACATGTCACCCACGCCGGCCACCGTAAAGGGCGTTGTCTGGATGTCGATATCCATCTCGCGGAAGTGGCGCTTTACGGTTTCCCAGGCGCCGCGTGCGGTGATGCCCATCTTCTTGTGGTCGTAGCCGGCGGAGCCGCCGGAGGCGAACGCGTCGTCCAGCCAGAACCCTGCTTCCTGAGCAAGCGCATTGGCGGTGTCGGAGAAGGTTGCCGTGCCCTTGTCCGCGGCGACGACGAAATAGGGGTCATCGCCATCCAGGCGCACCGTATTGTCAGGCGGGATGATATCGGCGCCGGAGATGTTGTCGGTGATGGAAAGCAGCGTGCGGATATAGGTTTTGTAAGCTTCACGACCTGCGTTGAAGAGCTCTTCGCGGCTGCCGCCGAGCGGGAGTTTCTTGGGATAGAAACCACCTTTGGCGCCAACGGGCACGATCACGGCGTTCTTGACCTGCTGCGCCTTGACGAGGCCCAGAACTTCGGTGCGGTAGTCCTCGGCGCGGTCCGACCAGCGCAGGCCGCCACGGGCGACGCGGCCGAAGCGCAGATGTACGCCTTCGACTTCGACGCCATAGACGAAGATTTCACGGAAGGGCCTGGGTTCCGGCAGGCCATCCACCAGGTGCGGGTCAAGCTTGAAGGCGAGCATCGCCTTCGGTGTTCCATCGGCATTGCGCTGGAAATAATTGGTGCGCAGCGTTGAATCGACGATATTGACATAGCGGCGCAGGATACGGTCGTCATCCAGGCTCGGCACGTCGGCAAGCTCGGCTTCGATTGCCTGATGCAGCTCGGCGAGCTTCTTGATACGTGCCTTTTCCGATAGCTTCGTATCGAGCGTGTCGTGGAACAAGCGGAAGATCGAAGCGGCGATCGCGGGATATTTGTCGAGGGTGGTTGCGATATAGTCCTGCGAATAGGCGATGCCGGCCTGGCGCAGGTAGCGCGCATAGGCGCGCAGCACATTCACCTCGCGAGCCGAGAGGCCGGCCGACAGGATCAGCGCGTTGAAGCTGTCATTGTCGATCGTGTCGCTGAAGGCTGCGACGAAGGCCTCTTCGAGCGGTGCGCCAAAACGTGCGAGGTCAATGTCCGCACCGCTGCGGGCCTCGAGTTCCATGTCGTGCAGCACGACGATGTTGATCGCGCCCTCGGCGGCCGGGACTTCGATATCGAAGGTCCGCTCGCTCAGGACGTTGAAGCCGAGGTTTTCGAGGAGAGGCACGCGGCGCGACAGCGGCAGCTGCTCGCCGCTATGGAAGATCTTCAGCGACAGGATGCGGCCGCGTTCGTCGTCCTGGCGATAGTAGAATTCGATGCGGATCGGCTCGCCGGCGGCGCATGCGGTGATGTCGGGCAGATCGCCGACCGCTTCATCCGGCGTGAAGGCTTCCTGGAAGGCGTTGCTGACGCCGAGCTTCGGCGCCTTGGGGCCGGCGAGCATCTCGAAACGGCTGTCCCAGCGCGCGGTGATCTGGCGGATCGTCTCCTCGAGCTTGGCCTGATGGATGCGCGGCGTCTTGCCGCCCGAGCGGCCGATGATGAAGTGAACGCGTGCGACACCGCCTTCCGGAAAGGCCGGATAGTAGGCGGAAACGCGGCCATCATAGACAGTCTTCAGATAAGTGCCGATGCGCTCTCGCACGATCGAGTCATATTCCTCTCGCGGCACGAAGACGATGACGGAGACGAAGCGGTCGAAATGGTCGATGCGGGGCAGCACGCGTACGCGCGGGCGGTCGGCGAGATCGTTGATCTGCTCGGCGAAGGTCGCAAGCAGCGGGGTATCGATCTGGAAGAGATCATCGCGGGGATAGGATTCCAGCGTATTGTCGAGCATGCGGCCGGAATGGCTCATCGGGTCGAAGCCGAAATGCTCCTTCACCTTCTCGATCTTGGAGCGCAGCAGCGGAATTTCAGATGCCGAGGAGGTGTAGGCAGTCGAGGTGAAGAGGCCGACAATGCGCAACTCGCCTGTCACATTCCCCTGGGAGTCGAAGCGCTTGACGCCGACATAGTCCATATAGGCGCGGCGATGGACTATGGATTTCACATTGGCCTTGGTGACGATCAGGAAGTCTGGACCGTCGAGGAATGCGAGGATTTCCGGCGTGGTCGTCACGGCGTCCTTGCCGGTGCGCAGCACGAGAACTTCGGGATTGGAGAGAATGCCGAGACCCGTTCCCTTGTCGCGTTCGACATTCGCATCCGGGCCTTTGCCGGAATAAACGTAGTCGCGCATACCGAGGAAAGTGAAGTTCTCGTCGCGCAGCCAGGTCAGGAAGGCGATCGCTTCGTCGCGGTCGACCTTCTTGCGGCTGGCGCTATAGTTCGAGAGCTCTGAAATCACCTCATCGACGCGGGCGAGCATTGGCTTCCAATCGGAAACGGCAAGTTCCACCTGCTCGAGCACTGCCTTGATCCGCTTGATCAGGTCGGCGGCCTGGGAGGGGCTGAGCGGCGAAACGTGAAGCTGGATGTGGCTAACGCGCTTAGCCGGGTCGCTCGCTACATCAGCGGAATAGAGTTCCGGGGCCTTGCCGTCCTCCAGGATCAGGATCGGATGAACTGCCATGCAGATGTCGCGATAAGTGCTGGTCACCTCGCCCATGACGGATTCGTACAGGAAGGGCTTGTTGTGATCGGTCACCGAAAGGATGGAGACTGCGATGCCATCGGGGGTGACATCGGCGACCGTGTCGATGCTGACACGCGGTGTCTTGCCGCTCCAGGCGGCGATTTCGGCTGCCGAGTGTACGGCGGAAAGCGCAAGCATTTCCGGCGTGTAGAGTTCGAGATCGTCGCCGCTTGCGCGGCCGAAGAGGATTTCGGGATCGAGATGGGGCTCACCGGTCGCGGCTGCGATCTTGCGCGCGCTCTCGATCTGCTTTTCCCGTTTCGGGTTGTTTCTGGCGGCCATGGATCATCCCCCCGATTGTTTTGATGTGGGCAAGTTAGCAGAAGGTTCTTCGAAAGAATCTCTAAAAGAGGGCCTCGAAAAGTCGTTTTCGTGCTTTTTTGGCTATGCTTACGAGAGATTTCGAAAGTTTTTGGGTCGTTTCATGCCGACGGACGGTAAAATCACTTTATCCGGCTTTTCCGTCCCGCCGCACATTTCCACGCTCGCATGAAGAATGGTTGACAGCGCCTTGTCAAAAAGATCATCAACGGCGGTCGAAATTCGGAACCGGATGCCATGTCGGAAAACGCAGCGGGCGCAGTCATCGTCATCTCCAGCCATGTCGTGCGCGGGTCGGTCGGAAACCGTGCCGCAGTCTTCGCGCTGGAAACGCTCGGCCATCAGGTCTGGGCGCTACCGACGATCGTGTTGCCCTGGCATCCAGGCCATGGCCGTTCGACACGGCTTACTTTCGCCGAGGCCGATTTCGAGGCGGCGATCGATGATCTCATCCGCGCGCCGTGGATCGGCGAGGTCAAGGCCGTCCTGTCGGGCTATTTCGGAAACGCGGCCCAAGCCCGTTCCGTCGCGAAGCTCGTTGCGTCGTTGCGCGAGAGGAATCCGGAACTGCTCTATGTCTGTGATCCGGTCATGGGCGATCTCGGTGGCCTCTACGTGCCCGAAGCTACAGCCGAGGCGATCCGTGATCACCTGATACCACTTGCTTCGCTCGCCACGCCCAACCGATACGAACTTGCCTGGCTGTCGGGCGCAGCCCTCGATGACAACAACGCGGTCATGGAGGCCGCCCTTTCGCTCGGTCCCTCGCGCATGCTGGTCACATCGGCGGTGCCGATGATGGCGGGCGGCACGGGCAATCTCTATCTCTCCGGTAAGCATGCTCTGCTTGCCGAACATCGTGTCGTCGAGAACCCGCCCAACGGTCTCGGAGATCTGCTGGCCGCTCTATTCCTCTCTCGTCTGCTCTCGGGGATGGAGGATGAGAAGGCGCTGCAGCTGGCGACCGCCAGCGTGTTCGAAGTGCTGGCGCGCGCCGTCAAGCGCGGCAGTAACGAACTGATGCTGGCAAGCGATGCCTCCAGCCTCTTGACACCCATGGCGATGGTGCAGATGCGTCATCTCTTCCATCCTGCGCAACGGCGGAAAAAATAGGGCCGATGCTTTTGCAGCGCAGCAGTTGATCTTGGCTCGCGCGCGCGCTAATCCAAGAGCATGACGAGATTTCCCAACTCCCTCCTGGACGGTTATCGCAACTTCATGAGTGGGCGCTATGCCGATGCCCGCGACAGGTATCGGCAACTTGCGGAAAATGGGCAAAGTCCGACAACGCTCATGATTGCCTGTTCCGACTCCCGCGCGGCGCCCGAACTGATCTTCGATGCCGGGCCAGGTGAACTCTTCGTCATCCGCAACGTCGCCAACCTGGTGCCGCCCTATGAGCCAGACGGCCATTTCCACTCTACGTCGGCAGCGCTTGAATTTGCCGTGCAGGCGTTGAAGGTCAAGAATATCGTCGTCATGGGCCACGGCCGCTGCGGCGGTATCCGCGCGGCACTCGACCCCGATGCCGAGCCATTGTCGCCTGGCGATTTCATCGGCCGCTGGATGTCGCTCGTGCGCCCTGCCGCCGAGCAGATCGGCAGCAACGACATCATGACGCCAGGCGAACGACAGACTGCGCTGGAGCGGGTGTCCATTCGCAATTCAATCAACAATCTCAGATCTTTCCCTGAAATCAAGACGCTCGAGGAAGAGGGCAAGCTGGAGCTTCATGGTGCCTGGTTCGACATCTCGACCGGCGAACTCTGGGTGATGGATTCTGAGACACTCGATTTCGTCCGTCCCGAAATCTAGGGATAGACCGCTTTATCGGTTTTTTAAGATATTCCACTAAGCTCGCCTACGAGGAGCAGCTGGACGTGGATTAAACATGAATTTCGAAGCGGTGAAATTCAAGAATATCAGAAGGGCTGTGCTCGCCGCCATTCTGCTGCCCTTCGTCTTCATGATTGTCGAAGGCGTCGTGTTGATCCGCTCCTCGCTCATGCAATACCACGCGCTCGAAAATGACCATCTCTTTGCCGATGTTCTTGCTCGCGGAGGATCGATTGCGGCCAATGAGATCCTAGCGGAACTCGTCGCAACGCGAGCCTATATCAACGATCGCGATGAGATCACCAGGGCGTCGATGATCGAAAGGCGAAACTCACTCGATAGCGAACTCGCGCGTTTCAACGCAAGTCTTCCAGCCGCTGGAGCAATGGATGTCGGTCTGCAGTCGCAGCTTTCCAATCTCCGTCTCGCTTATAGTCGTATCGTTGCGGCACGATCGGCAGTCGATCGCGGCTATTACGGCAAAGGCGGCAACCCCGTTCATATCTATGGGCAGGCTGGACTAAAGCAGCTTGGACTTGTCGAGTCGCTTTCGTCGAGGATCCATGATCCCGTGTTGATGCGCAAATCCAGCGAGCTGATGAGCATCCTTCTCACCTATTACGGCGAGCGGCTGATCGGCAGTCTTGGCCAGCGTTATCTCGACCGGACCGATTTTTCTGCCATGTCGCACGAGCAGCTTGTTCAAGGCGAAATGATGCTCGGCAACGGTATGGATCGCCTGCGCTTTCATTCTTCCTCGCCTGTCATCCAGGAGATTCTCGACTATAGGGCGCAGCCCGATGAAGTCTGGGCCGATACTTTCACCCAGGCAATGGTTTCCGGGGTGCTGCGACCGGACAAGGCGATCCGGGACAAATGGATCGGCATCCAGAACGAACGGCTGGATTTTCTGAGGCAGAAGATCGCGTCCGTCACCGATGACATTCATGTGACTGGGCAGAGGCTGTCGATGCGCTCTCATATCCACATGACGATCGTGCTTGCTCTGTCAGCCGGACTGGTGCTGCTCGTTGCCCTTATTGCAACGCTTGCGGTTCGCGGTATCCGTCTCGTTGCCCGCGTTACCGAAGAACGTGAACTGCTCGTCAACGAACTGCGCAATGCCGCCCAGACCGATCTTCTGACAGGCCTTTATAACCGGCGCGGTTTCGAGGCTGCTGCTTTAGCGCTTCTGATGCAGGCTGGTTCACGCTGGATTTCCGTCGTGCTGTTCGATCTCGATCACTTCAAGAAAATCAACGACGTGCATGGCCATGACGCGGGTGATGTCGTGCTGAAGCATGTGGCCGGCGTCGCAAGGGAAAGCTTCCGCTCCTTTGATCTATTGGTGCGCCATGGCGGCGAAGAGTTCATGGCGCTGCTCCCGGACTCGGCACCCGAGGATGCGGCCATCGTCGCGGAACGTGTCCGGTTGGCGATCGAGGCTGCCGACATCGAACTGCCCGGCGGCGAGCGCCTGCGGGTTACGGCAAGCTTCGGCTGCGCGGGGCGCACAAATGCCGTAAGCAATCGCAATTTCGATGATCTGGTAAAGCGCGCCGACCTGGCGCTTTATGCGGCCAAGGCCTCGGGACGCAATTGCGTTGTTGCCGGGCCGATTGTTCCTTCCACGGCACCGCAGGAAGAGCGGCGCAAGGCTGCCGGCGGGAGCCACGATATCCGCATATGAAAAACGCCGCATTCGCATGCGGCGTTCCTGACATTTCCTATCGAACGTCTCTTCAGTTGCCGTCGATCTGCTGGCCGATATAGGCGATTGCCTGCTGATAGACCGTTGCGGCATTCCATCCCTCGATGGCGACGAAGTTCGGCTCGCCCGGCTGGTAGCCTGCGCCGGCGCGCCAGCCGTGACCCTTGAGGAAATTGGCAGTCGAAGCCAGTGCATCAGCGCGAGAGCCGACCATGTCGACGCGTCCGTCGCCATCGCCATCAGCGCCGTAACGCACCACGTTGCGTGGCAGGAATTGCGTCTGGCCGATTTCGCCATGGGCAGCGCCTCGGGCTTGCGGGCTCAGATAACCCTCCGAAACGAGCTGCAGGGCTGCATAAAGCTGGTCGGTGAAATATTCCGAACGGCGGCAGTCATAGGCGAGGGTCGAGACTGCGGACATCGTATGCTGGTTGCCCATATAGCTACCGAAGCCGGTTTCCATGCCCCAGATTGCAATCAATGGGCCGGCCGGAACGCCGAAACGGCGCTCGATCGAAGCGAAGAGAGCCTGGTTGGCGGCCTTCATCGACCGTCCGCGAGAGATAACGGCAGCACCGCCGCGCTTCTTCATGAAAGCATCGAAGGAGAGCTTGAAGCTCTTCTGGCCGCGGTCGGCCGAAATCGTCGGCTTGTTGTAGCTGACATTGGCGAAGGCGCGGCTCAAGACGGACTGGCTCACACCATTTGCTGCCGCCGTCTGTTTGAAATCGGCGACCCAGGCCTCGAAACCGGCACTGGTGTTACCGCACTGGGCACCCTGCGCGAACGCCGGTACCGCATGGAGGACGCCCATTGCCGCGGCGGCCGCCAGAATCAATTTTGTCATGCGCATTGAGAAACCCCGCTCTCGATCTGCATAGCTTTCAGGCCAGGCAAGAGAATGCCAGTCACCGGCGATTTTGTCACGGTCGCCCTTTAGCGAACGCTCATACGGCGGTATTTGCCCGAAAAAGCCCCGCTCGTCGAGCAGGGCTTTAGCATATTATGGTTTACAAATGGTATCAGGCTGCCTGCTTGCGCGGCTTGACGAGGCCACGATTGACGAGCAGCTCGGCAATCTGGATGGCGTTGAGAGCCGCACCCTTGCGCAGGTTGTCGGAGACGACCCACAGGTTGAGGCCGTTCTCGACGGTCGCATCTTCGCGGATGCGCGAGATGTAGGTCGCGTCCTCGCCGGCAGATTCATACGGCGTGATGTAGCCGCCGTCCTCATGCTTGTCGATGACGAGGCAGCCCGGCGCTTCGCGCAGGATATCGCGGGCCTGATCTGCGGTGATCTCGTTTTCGAATTCGATGTTCACCGATTCCGAATGACCGATGAAGACGGGAACGCGCACCGCAGTGCAGGTCACCTTGATCTTCGGATCGAGCATCTTCTTCGTTTCAGCCAGAACCTTCCATTCTTCCTTCGTGTAGCCGTCTTCCATGAAGACGTCGATGTGCGGAATGACGTTGAAGGCTATGCGCTTGGTGAACTTCTTGTTCTCGATCGGATCGGCAACGAAGACGGCACGCGTCTGGTTGAAGAGCTCGTCCATGCCTTCCTTGCCGGCGCCGGAGACCGACTGATAGGTCGAAACGACGACACGCTTGATCTTGGCGAAGTCATGCAGCGGCTTCAGCGCGACGACGAGCTGGGCAGTCGAGCAGTTCGGATTGGCAATGATGTTGCGCTTCGTGAAGAGCGAGATCGCGTCCGGATTTACTTCCGGAACGATCAGAGGCACGTCGGCGTCGTAGCGCCAGGCCGAGGAATTGTCGATGACGACGCAGCCCTGCTGGCCGATCTTCGGGGAGACGCGCTTGGAAACCTCGCCGCCGGCCGACATCAGGCAGATATCGGTGTCAGAGAAATCGTAATTCTCCAGATTGGAGACCTTCAGCGTCCGGTCGCCATAGGAAACCTCGAGGCCCTGGGAGCGGGAGGAGGCGAGTGCTACGACTTCATCGGCTGGGAAACCGCGCTCGGAGAGAATGTTGAGCATTTCCCGCCCGACATTTCCGGTGGCTCCGGCAACTGCAACTTTGAAACCCATTTCTCAAGCTCTCTTTCTCTTCTCTCCTCTTGTCCGGTGAGGGGGGAAGCGCGACATCATCGCGACTTCCTGTCCCCGGCCGGGCCGGGGAGAGAGCGGCAGGCCAGAGACGTCAGACGGTTTTCGTCGTCGTTTTGGCCTTGGTTTTGGAAGAAACCGGAACGGCAAAATCCAGCCCGGCACTTCCTGCCAGGTTATTGCGCTCAGCGATGGCATGCTCGTGGCGAACCATGGATATTCCTTTTCCGTCGTTGCTCATAAAACGTTTTCCACAGGAGTCAAGGTTTTTGCGTATGTGGCGAGCGGAGGAGAGGGGGTTGCCATGCTGCGGCGTTTTGTCATCCCTCTGTCATTGCCGAGGGGTATCCCCGACCCGTTGTTGATGACTGCAACGAAAAACGGGGGTTTTTCCATGCGTATGCTTCTCGCCGCTTTTGCGGCCACCACGATTCTGGCTGGCGCTGCTCAAGCAGCTTCGATCTATCCGCTTGATCGTGCTACGATTCTCGCCGGTTCACCTTTCGACTTCAAGGTCGAGCTTTCCAAGCAGGTCAAGCCGGAAGACGTGAAGATCACGGTCAATGGCCAGGATTACAAGACTGTCCTCGGGGGTGAGGCACAGTTCGTCGAGCTGGAAAAGGGCAAGGAAGACAAGGCTCTCGGTTCAGCTCTCCTGCTGCGCGGCCTGAAGATTGCCGCTCCGGGCACCTACAAGGTTGAAGTCGCCGCCGGCGACGAAAAGAAGGCCGTGACCTGGGAAGTTTTCGGCACTTCCGCACAGCCGAAAGCCAAGAACATCATTTTCTTCCTCGGTGATGGTCTTTCCATTGCTCACCGCACCGCCGCCCGTATCATGTCCAAGGGCATGACCGAAGGCAAGGCGAACGGCCGCCTGAACATGGACGATCTCGATCATATGGCCTTTATCGGCACGTCCGCCACCGATTCGGTTACCACCGACAGCGCCAATACGATGTCGGCCTACATGACCGGCCATAAGGGCGCCATCAACTCGCTCGGCGTCTATGCCGACAGGACACTCGACACGCTGGACGACCCGCGCGTCGAAACTTTCGGCGAAGCCCTGCGCCGCCAGACCTCGAAGTCGATCGGCGTCGTTACGACCTCCGAACTTCAGGACGCGACGCCCGCTGCCGTCGTCTCCCATACCCGTCGTCGCGATGACAAAGCTGAAATCACCGGCATGCTGTTCGACGTGAAGCCGGATGTCATCCTCGGTGGCGGCTCGGCCTACTTCCTGCCGCAGGCGACTGCCGGCTCGAAGCGCAAGGACGACAAGGACTACGTCAAGATGTTCCAGGACGCCGGCTACAAGCTCGCGATCGACAAGACGGAACTCGCCGCTGCTGCCAGCACTAACGAAGGCAAGATCCTCGGCCTGTTCCACACCGGCAACATGGATACGACGCTCGACCGTGAATTCCTGAAGAAGGGCACTGTCGGTAAGTTCCCGGCCCAGCCCGGCCTTGTTGAAATGACCAAGGTCGCGCTCGACAAGCTCTCGAAGAATCCCGAAGGCTTCTTCCTGATGGTCGAAGCTGCCAACATCGACAAGATGTCGCATCCTCTCGATGGCGAGCGCGCTGCTATCGATACGATCGAATTTGACAAGGCGGTCGGTCTGGCGAAGGAATTTGCCGCCAGCAATCCCGACACGCTGATCGTCGTCACCGGTGACCATACGCACGGCATCACGATCGTCGGCACGATCGACGATACGATTGAAGGTACGGAGATGCGAGAGAAAGTCGCTGGCCGCAGCTTTACCAACTATGTCGATGCCAACAATGACGGCTATCCCGACAGCGTTGACGTCTCCAAACGTCTAGCCCTGTTCGTCAGTAACTATCCCGACCACTACGAAACTTTCCGCCCGAAGCTGGATAACCCATACACTCCGGCCATCCAGAACGAGAAGAAGGACTACGTCGCCAACGAAGCCTACAAGGATGTTCCTGGCGCCGTCTTCGTTCCGGGTAACCTGCCTAAGAGTGCGGCCACCGGCGCCCATACCGTCGATGACGTTGTCCTGCAGTCGACCGGCCCCGGATCGGAGGGCTTCAAAGGCTATATGGAACAGAGCGACGTCTACCGCGTTCTCGCCGACGCTTTTGCGCTCGGCGCCAAGCAGACGAACTAAGCACCTGTGTCCCAGGCCGCTTGCCGGTCTGGGACTTTTCATCGATCCTCATCCCGGTCGCTTTGCGGCCGGGTATCCGTTTCTGGAGACCGCTATGGAAAGGCTCGCTTTGGTGAATCTCAGCCGCCGTCGCCTCTTGGGCGTCATGGCCGCGGTTCCCTTCCTCGTCGCCCGGCCTGTGATTGCCGATGATTCCTTGATCAGCTTCGATGAACTCTACGGAAAATTTGGTGTGCTTGGTCTCGAATTTTCCGACAAGGTCAAGCGCCTTGCTGGCAAGGAAATCAGTATCAAGGGCTTCATGGCGCCGCCGTTAAAGGCTGAGGCGCAATTCTTCGTCCTGACGGAGATACCAATGTCACTCTGCCCCTTCTGCTCTTCCGACGCAGACTGGCCGGACAATATCGTCGTCGTTTATCTCGGCGAGAAGCAGACCTTCGTACAGCCGAGCCAGACTATCGAAGTGCGTGGCACGCTCGAGTTCGGGTCGTGGAAGGACCCGGAAACCGGCTTTGTAAGCCTGCTGCGTATCCGCCAGGCCGAATATTCCAGCGTCTGAGCATCGATGCTAGCTCTTGAAATCGAACAACTGGCCATGACGTTTCCTGGCCTTTCGGCACCTGCGCTCGCCGTCGATCATGTGTCGATCGCCGCGGGCAGCCGTGTCGTGGTTACCGGCGCCTCGGGATCCGGCAAAAGCACATTCGTCAATATCGTCACCGGACTGGAGAGGGTTTGCGAGGGCCGTGTCCGCTGGAACGGTGAGAATATTGCTGCGCTCTCCGAAAGTCGCCGTGACCGCTTTCGGGCTGCCAATATCGGGTTGGTCATGCAGGAATTTCACCTTTTCCCCGGCCTGTCCGCTGTCGAAAACGTGCTGTTGCCTGCGCGTCTCGCGCGTGCCGCGACGTCGACGATAATCGAGCGCGCCCACGATCTCCTCCACACTGTCGGTCTTGAGCGCGCCGCACAGAGGATCGAAACCATGTCGCGTGGCGAAATGCAGCGTGTGGCGATTGCCCGGGCGCTCCTGCGCAAACCTGGTGTCATCGTCGCCGACGAACCGACCGCGAGCCTCGATGCCGACAGCGGCGATGCCGTCGGTGATCTTCTGCTCGATCTTGCCATGGCCGAAGGCAGTACCCTGATCGTCGTGTCGCACGATCCCCGCCTCGCCACTCGTTTCGACCGACGCCTGACATTTCGTTCCGGCCGCATTATCGACGATTCCGCGATCAAGGGAGCGGCCGCATGATCCGCTTCATCCTTGCCGATCTGCGCCGTTTATGGGCCGGCTCTCTCGTTGTTGTACTGCTCGTGGCGCTTGCGACCGCGCTCGGCGTTTCCGTCATCCTGCAGGAGCGGGCTCTTCGTCTCGGCAGTGCGCGGGCGGCCGACAAGTTCGATCTCGTCATCGGCGCGGGCGGCAGCGAGACCCAGCTCGTGCTCTCGTCCGTTTTCCTGCAGCCGTCCGCGCTGCCGCTGATGTCCGGCGACATCCTGGCAAAACTTGCTGCCGATCCGCGCGTCGAATGGGCTGCCCCCGTTGGTTTCGGCGATTCCTTCTCAGGCTATCCGATCATCGGCACGACGACAGCGTTGACGGAAACGATTTCCGGCGGCTTTTCCGAAGGTCAAGGTTTCGCCAGCGAGGGCGAGGCTGTCATCGGCTCAAGCGTTAACCTGGCTATCGGCAGCGAGATCAAACCGATGCACGGCACGATCGAAACCGGCGGCCATACGCATACGGAACTTGCCTATCGCGTGATCGGGCGCCTACGACCGACAGGCACAGCATGGGACCGGGCCATTCTCGTTCCGATCCAGGCCGTCTGGCATATTCATGGGCTGGAAGCGGGCGAAGAGCACGACAATGACCACGCCGCCGCGGAAGGCGCTCATGAGGAAGCCGACCATCATGCGGAGGCTGAAACCCATGCCGGCCTGAATGAGAACTGGACTGCGGAAACGCCCGGTCTTCCGGCCATCCTCGTCAAGCCGAAGACGATTGCCGATGCCTACAAACTGCGGCAGGACTATCGTAATGGCACGACGATTGCCGTCTTTCCCGGCGAAGTCCTGACCAATCTTTATGCGACGCTCGGTGATGCCAAGCAGATTCTTGTTGCCGTTGCCTCTGGTGCGCAGGTGCTGGTCGCAGCCTCGCTGATCCTTGTGACTGTCATCCATATCGGCCAGCGCCGCAGGCAGATCGGTGCGCTGCGCGCCTTCGGTGCTCCCCGCAGTGCCATATTCGGTATTGTCTGGCTGGAGTTCTTTATTCTTGTTGCCGCTGGGATCGGGCTTGGTTTTACACTCGGCTACGGTGCCGCGCTCATTCTTTCCGGCTTCTTCTCGCAAAGCAGTGGCGTCAACCTGCCCGTCGGCTTCGCCCGTGAAGACGGAACGCTTGCTGTAATCCTACTTGCCTTCGCCACTGTCCTCGCCGCCTTGCCGGCGGTGCTCGCCTATCGGCAGTCTCCGGCCCAGGCTTTGCGGGGGTGAGCATTGCGGCAGGCCTGTTCCGCCATGCTGTGACCATCCATGCACAAAAAATTAGACTAAAGTCATAATCCCAAAGCATCCCTCTTTCTGACTCGTCTTTTCTGTCAAACTCTCGTCAGGCGTGTCGTGGCCAGGGGTATGCTTTGAGGAGAGTAGGCCGCGACCGTTGCTCATCACTCTGTGGAGGACAGACAATGGCAAATGTCGCAAGCGTCGACGGTGCGAAAGCCGGTCCGATGACGGGCGAGGAGAAGAAGGTCATCTTCGCCTCGTCGCTCGGCACGGTTTTCGAATGGTATGATTTCTATCTTTATGGTTCGCTCGCCACCTATATCGGCGCGACCTATTTCACCCAGTATCCGGAAGCAACGCGCAACATCTTCACGCTGCTCGCTTTCGCTGCGGGTTTCCTGGTGCGCCCATTCGGCGCGCTGGTCTTCGGCCGTCTCGGCGACCTCGTCGGCCGCAAATACACCTTCCTGATGACCATTCTCATCATGGGCTTCTCGACCTTCCTGGTCGGCATCCTGCCGGGCGCGGCCTCGATCGGCATTGCCGCTCCGATCATCCTGATCGGCTTGCGTCTGCTGCAGGGTCTGGCACTCGGCGGTGAATATGGCGGCGCGGCGACTTATGTTGCCGAACACGCGCCGAACGGCCGTCGCGGTTATTTCACGTCCTGGATCCAGACGACGGCAACGCTCGGTCTCTTCCTGTCGCTGATCGTCATCGTCTCGGTCCAGTCGATCATGGGACCAACTGCCTTCGCCGCCTGGGGCTGGCGTATTCCGTTCCTTGTCTCCGTCGTCCTGCTCGGCATCTCCGTCTGGATCCGGTTGAAGATGAACGAGTCGCCCGCCTTCCAGCGCATGAAGGCCGAAGGCAAGGCATCGAAGGCGCCGTTGACGGAAGCCTTTGGTCAGTGGCGGAATGCCAAGATCGCGCTGATTGCGCTTTTCGGTGCCACCATGGGTCAGGCGGTGGTCTGGTACGGCGGGCAGTTCTATGCCTTGTTCTTCCTGCAGAACGTGCTGAAGGTCGATCTTCAGTCGGCCAATATCATGGTCGCCATCGCACTCTTCCTTGGTACTCCGTTCTTCGTCATCTTCGGCGGACTGTCGGACAAGATCGGCCGCAAGCCGATCATCATGGCGGGTCTTCTAATTGCAGCGGTCACCTACTTCCCGCTGTTCAAGGCGATGACTTATACGGCGAACCCGGCCCTTTACGAGGCGCAGGCGACGATCCGGGCAACGGTTACGGCCGATCCGGCGGATTGCAAATTCCAGTTCAATCCGACCGGTACGTCGAAATTCACCAGCTCCTGCGATATTGCAACGGCGTTCCTGACCAAGAACTCTGTGCCTTATGACGTGGTGCCGGGTCCGGCCGGCCAGCCTGCAACCGTGAAGGTCGGTGACGATACGATCACCAGCTACGACTCCGTTGCAGCCGGTGCTGATGCGGCCAAGACCGGTGCCGCGTTCGAAAAGGGTGTCAATCTTGCCCTTCATGATGCTGGCTACCCGCTGAAGCGCGGTGCTGCCAAGGTTGCCGATGCCAAGCTCGATGCCTTCATCGCTGCCAATCCGGAGCTCACCCTCAATGCCGATGCGATACGTGCCGGCCAGAAGGAAACGCTGCCGGCCGACAAACTCGTTGCCGGCAAGCTGCTGACGGCGGATGAAGCAAAAAGCGTGACGGATATGGCGGTCTACACGATCCCCGGTGCCGGTTCGTTCGCAATGACGGCTGATCCTGCCCGCGTCAACTGGGTGGGGACGATTGCCATCCTCTTCGTGCTCGTGTTCTACGTGACGATGGTCTACGGCCCGATCGCGGCACTACTGGTCGAGCTCTTCCCGACCCGCATCCGCTATACCGGCATGTCGCTGCCCTATCATATCGGCAACGGCTGGTTCGGCGGTCTGCTGCCTGCTACGGCCTTCGCGATGAGTGCTGCCGCCGGCAACATCTATTATGGCCTCTGGTATCCGATCGTCTTCGCAGCGATCACGCTGGTCATCGGTATTCTGTTCCTGCCGGAAACCAAGAACCGCGATATTCACGCAATGGATTGAGACGCGGTGGATATCCTGAAATCAAAGACCCGGCGCCCGAAAGGCGCCGGGTTTTTCATGTGTCATTTTCTCATGCGCATCTCTTATGCGTCCGGGAAGTATCGCTTGGACATCGGCCAGCCGTCCGGCGCGAGCCTGAAAAGCAGGCCGTAGCGGGCATAGACGATCGCCGTCAGCAGCGAGAACCAGGCGCCGAAGGCGAGGCCGGCTATGACATCGCTCGGATAGTGCGCGCCGACCATGACACGCGTCATGCCGAGCCAGATGGCGCCGGCGATGAAGGGAACTCGGTAGCGCGGGAACAGCAACGCGAAGGCGGCAAAGAAAGCGCCTACCGTGGTCGAATGGCCTGACGGAAAACTCTCCAATGCAGCACGGCCGGAGAAGGGCGTGAAGGAAAGCACGCCGAGATCCTGGAAATGTTCAGGGCGCGCACGACCGATCGTGCGTTTCAGAAGATTTGCAAGCAGGCCGGAAAAGACGACAGTCGTGAACAGATAGGCGCCGATCCAGCTCACATAGAGCGCCTGGGCTCTTGCCTTTGCGCTTTTCAAGAGTTTGTAGCCGGCTCTGCCGTGAAAGAAGAGCAGGACGCTGGTAAGGATCAGCCAGGCGGAATCGCCGAAATCGGTCAACATTTCCCCAAAGCGCTGAATGGGTTCCGGTAGGTGACCGGCACCAATCGGTGCATCGAAGATCAGCATGGAAAGGATGACGGCATTCAGGGTAACGAAAAGGCATGCGCGCCAGCGCAATGGTGGCATGACGCATCTATTCCTGCGCCAGCGCCTGTCCAGGGAGACTAAAAGTGCCCGCATCCATACTACCCGTATAATCCTTTAGGAGTAGGAATAGGCAGTGAAGATGCACAGGATTACGACAGAGACCGGGTTTGCTCAGATAATTCTCTTCGATCCTGGCAATGACCGCTCTTGGCGCTGATGGATGAAACCGTGCCAAATAAAAGGCCCTCCGCACGGGTGCGAAGGGCCGAAAAGCGTTTCACGTGAAATATCAGGCGGAAAGCGCCTTGAATTCGGCGAGGATGGCTTCGCCCATTTCGACGGTGCCGACCTGGCGGCTGCCCGGTGCCATGATGTCGCCAGTGCGGATGCCCTTGTCGAGCACGTTTGCTATCGCCTTTTCCAGGTTATCCGCCTCCTTGACCATGTTGAATGAGTAGCGAAGGCACATGGCGAAGGAGGCGATCATGGCGATCGGGTTGGCGATACCCTTGCCGGCGATATCGGGCGCCGAGCCGTGCACCGGCTCATAGAGCGCCTTGCGCTTGCCGGTCTTGCCGTCCGGGGCGCCGAGCGAGGCAGACGGCAGCATGCCGAGTGAGCCCGTGAGCATGGCGGCCACGTCGGAGAGCATGTCGCCGAAGAGGTTGTCGGTGACGATGACGTCGAACTGCTTCGGCTGGCGCACAAGCTGCATGCCGCCGGCATCGGCCAGCATATGGTCGAGTTGGACGTCGGAATATTTCGCCTTGTGGGTTTCCGTCACGACCTGGTTCCAGAGCACGCCCGACTTCATGACGTTGCGCTTTTCCATGGAGCAGACGCGGTTGTTGCGGGTGCGGGCCATTTCGAAGGCGACGCCGGCAATGCGCTCGATTTCGTAGGTATCGTAAACCTGGGTATCGATACCGCGCTTCTGGCCGTTGCCGAGGTCGATGATTTCCTTCGGCTCGCCGAAATAGACGCCGCCCGTCAGTTCACGGATGATGAGGATGTCGAGGCCTTCGACCAGTTCCGGCTTCAGCGAGGAAGCGGAAGCAAGCGCCGGATAGCAGATTGCAGGGCGCAGGTTTGCGAAGAGTTCCAAGTCCTTGCGCAGGCGCAGCAGGCCGGCTTCCGGGCGAACTTCATAGGGAACGCTATCCCACTTCGGGCCGCCGACGGCACCGAACAGCACGGCATCGGCAGCAAGCGCCTTCTTCATGTCGTCTTCGGAGATCGCCGCACCATGCGCATCGTAAGCAGAACCGCCAACGAGGCCTTCATCGGTGACGAAACCGGCATTCATCGCTTCGTTCATGTAAGCGATGATCTTGCGGACCTCGCCCATCGCTTCGGGGCCGATGCCGTCGCCCGGCAGCAGGAAAAGATTGCGCACTGTCATGAAAGCCTCCGCGGAAAAACAAGCTGCGGTTTCTTAGACCCCGGAAATGGGCATTTCAAGCGAGAGAAGGGGTGAATCGGTACGCCTGGCTTCGTGTCATGTGATGTCCGACACGGTTGCTCCCGTGCTCGCAAACGGGCTAGAACGATAACTCTGCCCATTCTTTTTCGGATATTCGTCCATGTCTTTCGCGCCTCTCCATCTCGACACGCCTCTCTTCCAGACGGCACCTGATTATAGCATCAGTGACAAGCCGCTCTGGCTGAAGCTCGATGCGCTGCAGCCTTCCGGCAGCTTCAAGCTTCGCGGTGTAGGCCGGCTTTGCCAGCATGAGGTTCAAAACGGCGCGCGCGAGATCTTCTGCGCTTCGGGCGGCAATGCCGGCATTGCCGCGGCCTATGCCGGACGGGCGCTCGGCGTGCCTGTTACCATCGTCGTGCCCGAGACGACAGCGCCGGACGTGCGCCGGACGATTGCCGCAACAGGTGCCAAGGTGCTCGTCCATGGATCTGTCTTCGACGAGGCCAATGCGCATGCAATCGCTCTCGCTGAGAGCCGCAAGGCAACCTATGTGCATCCTTTCGATCATCCGCTCCTGTGGGATGGCCATGCCACGCTGATCGACGAGGTGGTGGCGAAAGGGGCCAAATTCGATTGCGTCGTTACCAGCGTTGGCGGCGGCGGGTTGCTTGCCGGAATCGTCGAGGGACTGAGGCGGAATGGGCTTTCCGACGTGCCTGTCATTGCCGTCGAGACGGAGGGAGCAGCATCATTTCATGCCAGCCTCAAGGCCAACGAGCGTATTTCGCTACCGGCCATTACATCGATTGCCACTTCACTCGGCGCACGGCAGGTGGCGCAGCATGTTTTCGATCTGCCAAAGCATCACCCGATTGAAAGTGTTCTCGTCAGCGATGCCGATGCCGTTTCCGCCTGCCGGAAATTTGCCGATGCGCAGCGCATCCTGGTCGAACCGGCCTGTGGTGCAGCACTTGCCGTTGCCGATGTCCACGCTGGCCTGCTGTCGCGCTTTAACAATCCGCTCATCGAAGTCTGTGGCGGTATCGGCGTGTCGCTCGAAAAGCTTGACCTCTGGAAAGGGAAATTTCTCTGAGACCCGGGCAAGAAAAAGCCGGGCAGCTAGCCCGGCTCGATCTAAAAGCAATTTGATAGGGCTCAGGCAGCCCAGGGGTGCGAAGCGGCGTTCTTCTTTTCGAATTCGTCGATCGCCTTGCCCTTTTCCATGGTCAGGCCGATATCGTCGAGGCCGTTCAGCAGGCAGTGACGCTTGAATTCGTCGAGATCGAACTTGATCGAGCCGCCATCCGGACCGGTGATTTCGAGGTTTTCGAGGTCGACGCTCAGAACGGCGTTGGAACCGCGTTCGGCGTCGTCCATCAGCTTGTCGAGGTCTTCCTGACTGACCTTGATCGGCAGGATGCCGTTCTTGAAACAGTTGTTGTAGAAGATGTCGGCGAAGCTGGTCGAGATCACGCAGCGGATACCGAAATCGAGCAGTGCCCACGGAGCATGTTCGCGCGAGGAGCCACAACCGAAATTGTCGCCGGCAACCAGGATCTTTGCCTCGCGGTAGGCCGGCTTGTTCAGCACGAAATCAGGGTTTTCGGAACCGTCTTCATTGTAGCGGGCTTCGGCGAAAAGGCCCTTGCCAAGGCCGGTGCGCTTGATGGTCTTCAGATAGTCCTTCGGAATGATCATGTCGGTGTCGATGTTGACGACCGGCAGGGGCGCTGCAACGCCCGTGAGCTTCACGAATTTATCCATGACCCATGCTCCATTTCAGCAAAACGTACTTTCTGATTTTGCATCTATTCCAGTTTTCCGCCGAAATGAAGAAGAATCTTTCGCCGATGGAGGCCACGCGACGTTTCGCGCGGCCTGCCGATTGCGAGCGTCCTCTTACTTGGCCTTTATTTGGATGGGGCGTTCAGGCCCCAGAGCACGCCGAACGGATCACGAAGCTGGCCGTAGCGGTCGCCCCAGAACATCAGTTCGACCGGCATGACGACTTCGGCGCCGGCAGCCACTGCGCGGTCCCACCAGAAATCGATATCGTCGATGACCAGCTGGATGGCGAAACCTTCATGGCCTTTGAAGGGATGGCCGTATTCCGGATAGGCATCAGACAGCATGAGGGAACTGCCGTTGATATAAAGGTGCACGTGCATCGTACGGCCACTCTCGTCGGGCGGCACGATATAGGCCTGTTCGGCGCCGAAAGCCTTCTTGTAGAATTCCGCAGCCTTTGCCGCGCCATCGACCGTCAGATAGGGAAGCAGGCCATTCTTGACCGGCGGCATCTTGGCTTGGTTGCTCTCCATCGCGTCCATGCTCGTCCTCCATTCGTTTTTTGAAGTGCCGGCTGAATGCTCGGCTGCTTCAAGGACGTAGCAAGGGAGTGTGAGCCGACAATGTCGGTCAGAATTTTCAGGGAAAAGCGATCAGAGATCGATGATGGTGCCGCGGCCGTCGTTCCAGATGCGCATTTCGCGCTTGCCGTCAGCGCGGGCGCGGACGGGAGCGGGCTTCATCTTCATCGAAAGGGCGCGACCGACCATGAGCACGGTCAGGATGCCGCCGACGGCGAGCGTGACCGAGAAGGTGAGAAGCAGCATGGCTACGAAAACCGTGGCGCCGGCAAGCATGAAGAAGATGGAGCGAATGTTCTGCATTGGTTAGAGACCTTTCTACGGAAAGGAATGTGGTCCTTCTTTTTTCTCTCTGCAAGCCAAGCATGGCTTTTTGTTGTCTTGCCGGGTTTTGCGAAGCTTGGCACTAATAATCCATGAGCCGAACACCACCTCTCCGTTCCCTGCGTCTGCGCCGTTCTGTACTGAGCGTGCCCGCCATCAATGCGCGGGCGCTTGAAAAGACCTATTCCCTTGATTGCGATGCAGTTATTTTCGATCTGGAGGATTCCGTAGCCCCCGATAAGAAAGCGGAAGCCCGAGACAATCTGAAAGCTTTTTTTGCCGGACCGCCGCTTGAGGGCAAGGAAAGGATCATCCGCATCAACTCTTTGTCATCCGGATACGGGCTGGCGGATCTGGAGCTGATAAAGACATTATCGCCCGATGCCGTTCTCCTGCCGAAGGTGGACGAACCGCAGGACGTCATGGCCATCGGTGATCTGCTTGCCGAAGCCTATGCGCCGGACGAATTGCGCATCTGGGCGATGATCGAGACGCCGCGCGGCGTGCTGAATGCCGCAGCAATCGCCGAATCCGGCCGCACACCGGGATCACGGCTCGATTGCCTGGTCGTCGGGCTCAACGATCTGCGCAAGGAAACGGGCGTCTTGCCGCAGCCGGGGCGGACCTATCTCGTGCCCTGGCTGATGCAGGTCGTTCTGGCAGTAAAAGCCTACGGTCTCGATGCGCTCGACAGCGTGTTCAACGATTTCCGGGATGGCGATGGCTTCGATGCCGAATGCGAGCAGGGGCGTGCCATGGGTTTTGCCGGAAAGATGCTGATCCATCCGGCGCAGATTGCAGCCGCCAACGTGCATTTCGGACCTGACGAGGAGGAGATCGCGGAGGCGGAGGCTATCATCGCCGCCTTTGCCGACCCGGCGACCGATGGGCTCAATGTCATCAATGCGAACGGGCGGATGATCGAGCGGCTGCATCTTGTCCAGGCGGAAGCTCTGGTCCATAAAGCGCACCTGATTTCCGCAAGAAAGCCCGCCTGATGAAACTCTACCGCTTCCTGACCGGTCCCGACGACGCTTCCTTCTGCCACAAGGTGACGGCCGCGCTGAACAAGGGCTGGTCGCTGTCGGGCTCGCCCACCTATAGCTTCAACGCTGCGACCGGCCAGATGCAGTGTGGCCAGGCCGTCGTCAAGGACGTCGAGGGTAAGGATTATCACCCGGACATGAAGCTGTCCGAGCAATAAGGTCAGCGTTCGGCCGCTTCTTCGGCGCTTGCCTCAATGCGTTCCATGTCATCGTCGCTGAGGCCGAAGTGGTGGCCGATCTCATGGATCAGCACATGGGTGATGATGTCGCCCAGCGTTTCGTCGTTTTCGGCCCAGTAATCGAGGATCGGACGGCGATAGAGGCGGATGCGGTTCGGCATCTCGCCGGTTTCCACGGTAAAGCGCTCCGAAATGCCGCGTCCCTCGAAAAGGCCGAGCAGGTCAAAGGGTGTTTCAAGCGCCATATCCTCGAAAACTTCGTCATCGGGGAAGTCTTCGATTTCGATGTTCAGATTGGTCGTCAGCTTGCGAAATTCGTCCGGCAGATGGCTGTAGGCCTCCATTGCCAGCGACTCGAAGGTGCTGATCGTCGGCGCATGGCGATCCCGCCAATCATCGCTCCGGTCTACGTGGGCCATGAATATTCCTTCCTTTGCCGGCCCATATAGAACCTTTATCGCCGATTTTCGAGTGCGGAATCAAAGGCAGGAATAAATTCTTATAAAATGACGGTTGACTCTTTATTAGAGCTCTGGAATCCATAGGAACATAACAGGAACAAGACGAATGGAGAGACCGCCATGGCGCAGACCGCCCTGGCGCGCGAGCGGCTTTTTGCGCTCCGCGAAACCATTGCCCGACTGGAGGGAAAGTCCGCGCCGGCGCTGGCCGCAGCGGAACGGGAAGCCTTGTCGGAAGGGCGCGAGAGGCTTCAGGAGCGCATTCTGCCGCGCCTGCCTTTCGGTGTGGAGCAGTTCGATGACGCCTTGGAAGGTGGCCTTCAGCTCGATGCAATTACCGAATTTCGCGCGGCGAGTTCTTGCGATGCAGGGGCGGCAAGTGGTCTGGCGATGGCCATTGCGGCGCGATTGCAGAAGCAGGAGGAGGAGACCAGCAGGCTGCTGCCGCTGCTCTGGATCGGTGATGTTGTCGGCACATTGGAGGCGGGGCGCCCTTATGCTCCGGGGCTGAGGGATTTCGGGCTGAAGCCGGAGAGGTTTTTCCATGCCGCGCCACGCAAGCTGGAGGATGCGCTCTGGCTGGCGGAAGCAGCCATCGAAAGTGCTGCCTTCTCGGCCGTCGTCTTCGAAGTGCGCGGAAATCCCCTGCATTTCGGCCTGACCGAAAGCCGCCGGCTCAGTCTCAGGGCGCGTGCGGTGCAGCGTCCGCTCTTTCTCCTCCGGCAGGCGGGAGAGGAGGAAGCGAGCAGTGCCGCCTTCCGCCTGCATGTCGAGCCGGCGCCGTCGGATCTGCGACCGTTGCCGGACGGATCAAAACTTTCCGGCAGCATCGGCAATCCGATTTTCCGTCTCACGCTGGAGAAGAGCCGCAATCCGGCCCCGCTCTCCTGTCTTCTGGAGTGGAATCCCCATGAACGCGAATTTCTCCCCGTCAACGAACCAAGCTTCGCTCGCCCTCCAGGCGAACAGTCCGCGCATTCTGTCGCTCAGCTTTCCGCATCTGCCAACGGACCGCATCGCCCGCAGGCGATGGGGGCTGTCCTGGCGTTCGAAAGGGCGTCCTGAAGCGGCCCCCCTCGTCTGTTCCGGCAAGCTCAACAATGCCATGCGGCTGACGGCGCTGGATGAATTCGCCGAGAAGCTGGGATTGCGGAAGGAGCAGGGCGTTGCCGAGGCGCGCGCCATGTATCCGGCGCTCGATGTCGTGGAAGAGGATCCTGCGGCCGACCGCCGGCTGCTGGAGGCGATTGCTGACTGGTGCGACCGCTATACACCGATGGTGGCGCTCGACGGCAAGGATGGGCTGTTTCTGGATATTACCGGCTGCGCTCATCTCTTCGGCGGGGAAAGGGCGCTGCTTCAGGATATCCTGTCACGGCTCTTTCATATGGGGCTTGATGCGAGAGGCGCGATCTCCTCGTCGCCTGGTCTTTCTTGGGCTGTCTCCCGTTTCGGACAGGGTGGCGTCGTGGACGACGAGGAGAGTGAGCGCATGCTGATGCCGCTGCCCGTCGCGGCCCTGCGGCTGGAAGGCCAGACTGTCGATGCCTTGAGGAAGCTCGGCCTCAAATATGTCGGTGACGTTATCCATGCGCCGCGGGCGCCGCTGACCCGCCGCTTCGGGCCGGCACTGCTGCTGCGCCTCGATCAGGCGCTGGGCCATGAAGAGGAGCCGATTTCGCCCCGGCTTCCCGTTGCCAGCCTCTCTTCCGAATGTCGCCTGGCCGAGCCGATCGGAACGGAGGAACAGATCCTCGCCGTTACCGGGCAGGTTGCCATATCACTGAAACCCTCTCTGGAAACGCGTGGCGCCGGCGGGCGGGTGTTCGAACTGGTGCTGTTTCGTGTCGATGGCCGGGTTTACCGCATTTCCGTCGGGGCCTCGCGGCCGCTTCGCGAACCGAAGCTTATAGCGGGACTATTTTTCGAGCGCCTACAGGTGATCTATGACGATATCGACGCCGGCTATGGTTTTGAGATCCTGCGCCTGAATGTATTGCGGCATGATCCGTTCAACGATGCGCAGGGTGATTTCGAGGGAGATCGACAGGGGGAAATCTCGCTTTCGAGTTTTGTCGACCGTGTCGCGGCCCGGCTTGGTGCGGATTGCCTGCAGAGCTTCCAGCTTCGGGAGAGCCACGTGCCGGAGCGCGCCGTCATCACGGTCCCGGCAATGGAGAACCTTCCGGCACGGCGCAAATCAGAGCAGAGGCGCGCGCTGCCTTTTCGTGAGGAACGTCCGCTGCGGCTCTTTGCAACGCCGGAGCCGGTCGAGGTCGCATTTGCCGAAGTACCTGACGGTGCGCCGCAGACTTTCCGGTGGCGGCGCCTGCAGCATCAGGTGGCAAGAAGCGAAGGCCCTGAACGAATTGCCATGGAATGGTGGATCGATGGCGATGATGCCGAAGCGCGGGATTATTTCCGGATCGAGGATGAGGCCGGCCACCGCTTCTGGATCTATCGCCGGGGTCTCTATGGAGACAGCCCCGATCCTCGATGGTTCATGCATGGGGTCTTTGCATGAGACCCGAACCGGCATTTTTCGAGATCGGCGCGAAGACGAATTTTTCGTTCCTCGAAGGCGCTTCGAAGCCTGAAGAGATGGTCGTACAGGCGGCCTGCCTGAAGCTCGGCGGCCTCGGCATCGCGGACCGGAATTCGGTTGCCGGCGTGGTGCGGGCCCATGCGCAGGCACAGCAGCTTGAGGAGAGATACAGGAACAGGGATGCGATTTTAGCCGAGGCGAAGAAGAAGGGAAAAACGGAGATCATTTTCGATCCTATCCGGGTTCAGCCGGGTGCCCGCCTCGTTTTTTCGGATGGAACACCTGATGTCCTTGCCTATCCGTGCAACCGGAAAGGTTGGGCAAATCTCTGCCGTCTGCTCAGTGCCGGCAATCTGAAGGAAGAAGCGGTCAAGGGAACCTGCATCCTGACGGAAGCGGAGCTTATGGAATGGGGTGACGAGATGATGTTCGCCCTCGTCCCCGACCGGGCTGTCGTAAATGATCCGGGTTGCCAGCCTGCTCTTGAAGAATATCTGGACCGGTTCCGCAAACGGTTCCGCAAGGCGTTTTTCATGGCGCTGTCACCAGCCTATGACGGCCGCGACCGGCAGGCCTTTGCGGTGCTTGCCATGCTTGCCGCCCGCAACCGGGTGCCTCTGATTGCGACCAATCAGCCGCTCTATCATGACACCGAGCGCCGGCCGCTTTCGGATATCGTGATCGCCATACGGGAGCATGTGGAGATATCGGAAGCCGGATTCCTTCTGGCACCGAATGCAGAGCGCTATCTCAAGGATTCACGTGAAATATCGAGGATCTTCCGGGATTATCCGGATGCGGTCGAGAATGCGCAGCTGTTCTTCGGGAAGCTGAGCTTTTCGCTGAATGAATTGAAGCACAATTATCCGCCTGAAAACGATCCTGGCGAAACACCACAGGAGACGCTTGAGAGGCTTACCAGAGCGGGTGCGATAAAGCGCTACCCTGATGAGATTCCGAAAAAGGTTGATGAACAGATCGCCTACGAGTTGGATCTGATTAAGCGCAAGAATTACGCCTCATACTTTCTGACGGTCCATAAGATCATTCATCACGCCCGCCATGTGCTCAAGATCCTCTGTCAGGGACGTGGTTCGGCGGCCAACTCAGTCATTTGCTACTGCCTTGAGATCACGGAAGTCGATCCCACAAAGACCACGCTTCTCTTCGACCGGTTCATTTCGATGGATCGGGACGAACCGCCCGATATCGATGTCGATTTCGAGCATGAACGGCGGGAAGATGTCATTCAGTCCATTTATAAAAGATACGGTCATGAGCATGCCGGTCTGACAGCAGCTGTTACCAGCTACCGCACCCGTTCGGCCGGTCGCGAGGTCGCCAAGGCCTTCGGTCTGTCGGAAGATGTCCAGTCGGCAATCAGCAGTCTGGTCTGGGGTTGGTCCGAGGACAATCTTTCGGAACGGGATGCGAAGGCGGCCGGCCTCGATATGAAGGATCGGGTGACGTGGAACGTGCTGAAATACGCCTCCGAGCTTTTGAGCTTTCCGCGTCACCTTACCCAGCATGTCGGCGGTTTCGTTATTACGCGAGACCGGCTCGATGAGGTGGTGCCGATCATGAAGACGGCAATGCCGGATCGCTACATGATCGAGTGGGACAAGGATGACCTCGATAATGTCCAGATCCTCAAGGTGGATGTGCTGGCGCTTGGTATGCTGACTTGCCTGCGAAGGGCCTTCACGCTGCTTGAACTACACTACGATGTAAAGAAGACGCTCGCTGATCTCGGCAATAAGGAGCACGGAGAGGAGGGTGAGCCTGTCTACGACATGATGGGCCGCGCCGATACGCTTGGCGTTTTCCAGATCGAAAGCCGAGCTCAGATGAGCATGCTGCCGCGCCTAAAACCACGCGTGTTTTATGACCTTGTCATTGAAGTGGCGATTGTCCGGCCAGGGCCAATTCAAGGCAACATGGTACATCCTTATCTGAAGCGTAGAGAGTTGCGGGATAAGAATCTTCCCATCGAATATCCAAGTGAGAAACTAAAAACTGTTCTTGAAAGAACCCTTGGGGTTCCCCTGTTTCAGGAGCAGGCCATGCAGATCGCCATTACCGCAGCAGACTTTGAACCAGCAGAAGCAGATCGGCTCCGACGGTCGATGGCGACATTCAAGAGAACCGGCACCATTGATAGTTTCCAAAAACGGTTCGTGGATGGAATGATTAAAAATGGCTACGACCCTGAGTTCGCGGAGCAATGTTTCAACCAGATCAAGGGTTTTGGTGAATATGGCTTTCCCGAGAGCCATGCGGCCTCATTTGCTCTGCTCGTCTATGCATCCTCGTGGCTGAAAGCCTATTATCCCGACGTCTTCTGCGCGGCGATGCTGAATTCGCAGCCGATGGGCTTTTATGCGCCGGCGCAACTGGTGCGGGATGCACGCGAGCATGGGGTGAAAATCCTGCCGGCAGATATCAATCTGTCGAATTGGGAGTGTACTCTTGAAGAGGCGGCTTTTGAGCCGGCAGCAATCGATTTTCGCCACGGCGAGATGCGGGATATCATCAAGACTCGCCATGCTGTTCGGCTTGGTCTTCTGCAGATCAAGGGTGTTTCCTCTAAAGATATGGGAAGGCTCATCGAAAACCGAGGTGAGCGTTACCATTCTGTACGTGACCTCTGGTTACGCTCCGGCCTGCAGAAATCTGTCATTGAGCGGCTGGCAGATGCAGATGCCTTTCAATCCATCGGACTATCACGACGTCAGGCGTTGTGGGCGGTGCGAGCACTGGATGTGAAAAGCGCGACTGAGGAACTGCCGCTCTTCGAGAAGGTTCGCCACATCGATCTTCAGCCTGAGCCGGCTGCCAAGCTCCCTGACATGCTGCCGGGCGAACAGGTCATCGAGGATTACCGCTACCTGTCGCTCTCTTTGAAAGGGCATCCCGTTTCCTTCCTGCGTGAAGAGCTAGGCAGGACAGGGGTGACGCGCAATGTCGATCTGCTTCGCGTTACGAATGGGAGGCGCGTGATCATCGCGGGATTGGTGCTGGTGCGCCAGCAGCCGGGTTCCGCGAAAGGTGTGATCTTCATGACGCTGGAGGACGAAACCGGCGTTGCCAATGCCATCGTCTGGAAGAAAGTCTTCGAAAAATACCGCGCCGTGGTCATGGGCGCCCGGCTCGTGAAAATCTATGGCAAATTACAAAGCCAGAGCGGCGTCATCCATACCGTTGTCGAACATATCGAGGATATGACGCCGCTGCTCGGTATCCTTCAGCGAGAGACGAAACGCTTCGGCGCCAGCGAACGCTCGGACGAGGTGTTGCGCGCGACACAGGATCACCGGCAGCGGAAGGAGGCGGATAGCCTGGCGCGGGACAACCTGCTCAGGAAGATCGGCGAGAAAAGGCCATCAGAGCGGGCGAAGGATGGCGACATCGCGGAGACCGCGAGCGTGATGCCGCGCGGGCGCAATTTCCACTGATGGGTCTTCGCAGCCTGGAAATTGATGCTTCTTAAGGACTTAAAGACAAGCTCGCCAGTGTGTGATGTCCCGCTGCCGAATCGTGATCGGATGAGGGTCGCGAATTTTCTTGACAGTCCCTATCTTCTTTTGCAGAAAACACGATAGTAAGTGTCATGTTTGGAATGAAGACGTGCTCGTCTGCAGTTGCAATTACATAACCGACAAGGAAATCCGGGACGTTATCAACAATCTTCTCGATGAAGATTGCTGGCAGCTTATCGTACCTGCGAAGGTCTATCACGCCATGGCCAAGCGCGGCCGTTGCTGCGGTTGCTTCCCGAACGTTGTCGATATCATCATCCGGACAACCGAAGATTATCATGCCCGTCGCCACTCGACGGAGGCCGAAATATTTGATTTCATGTCCCGCTTGAAACAATTCCACGAGGAAAACAGGAGAGCGGACATTGAAAGGCGACAAAAAGGTCATCGAGCGGCTTAACGAGGCCCTCTTTCTAGAACTCGGCGCAGTCAACCAGTATTGGGTTCACTATCGCCTTCTTGAGGACTGGGGTTATACCAAACTCGCCAAGAAGGAGCGCGCCGAATCGATCGAGGAAATGCACCATGCCGACCGCCTGGTCGCGCGTATCATCTTCCTCGAAGGCCATCCCAATCTGCAGACGCTTGCACCGCTGCGTATTGGGCAGAACGTCAAGGAAGTGCTGGAAGCCGATCTTGCCGGAGAATACGACGCCCGCACCGCCTACAAGAAGTCTCGCGACATCTGTCATGACGCCGGCGATTACGTTTCCATGAAGCTCTTCGAAGAGCTGCTGGCAGACGAGGAAGGCCATATCGATTTCCTCGAAACCCAACTCGATCTGCTCGAGAAGATCGGTGAAGCCAAATACGGCCAGCTCAACGCAGACTCGGCGAACGAAGCCGAGTAATTCACCATCGACATCCTATCTCGGCCGGTCGCCTTTCAGGCGGCCGGCTTCGTTTATTGCGCATCGATGACAGCTTCGTTTGACGCTCAGTCTTCCGGGATCAGGCCGGAAAGATGACGGAATTCCGCCACGACCCATTCATAGACAGTGCGCTTGAAGGGAACGATCAGGCCCGGCAGTTCCTCCATCGGCTTCCACTCCCAGGCGTCGAATTCCGCCTCATGGTCGCCGGGGGGCGGGTTGATGGCGACCTCGCTTTCATCGCCTTCGAAGCGGAAGGCAAACCAGCGCTGCGTCTGGCCGCGATACTTGCCCCTTAAGCCGATGCCGATCAGTTGCGGCGGCAGGTCGTAATTGATCCAGTCTTTCGCCTCGGCAAGCAGCGTCACGGTCCGGATGCCGGTCTCTTCGTAAAGTTCGCGATAGGCCGCTTCCAGCGGGTCCTCGCCCTTGTCGATGCCGCCTTGGGGCATCTGCCAGAGCTGCGGCGAGCCGTCATATTCAGAATTGCCGTCAGGGATGCGCCGTCCGGCCCAGACAAGGCCCTCGCGGTTCAGGATCATTACGCCGACGCAGGGGCGATAGGGCAGGTCCTCGGCTCTTACAGTCGCCTGGCTCATGGTTCTCTCCGCTCAGGGATTCTTGGGGTCGTTGACGAGTGCTGCAACGCCGACAATCTCAATGCCGCGCATGGCCGCTTCCTCGCTCCATTTGGAGATCGCGTCAATGCTCTCGTCGAAAGCCGAGGCAACCCCGATTGCCTGGCCGTTGCGGCGAGCGATACGCTCCAATTCGTCGAGTTTCTGCAGGATCGTGTTCACGTCGACCTGGCTGTCCAGTTGCAGATCGGCGAAAGCATAAGGAAGCTCCGTGCCTTTGGCGACCGCAGCTGTCTTGGATTGTGCCGAAGTGCCGTCGTCGAGGAACAGCAGCCCGCGCTTGCCGATATCGCGCATGACCGGCTCCATGGCCTTGGGATCGGAGAGGAAACGTCCGCCCAGGTAGTTCATGATGCCGGTATAATTCGTGATCTCGCCCATGGACCGGTGCAGGCTTTCGATATTGCGTGCCACTGGCTTCGAGGTCAGCAGCGTATCCGGGCCTGGATCATTCGCCGGGTAATCGAATGGTTCCAGCGGCACTTGCAGCAATATTTCATGGCCGCCGCGACGGGCATCCTGCATCCAGCGCTGCAGGCTGTTGCCGCTGGCGGCAAAGGCGAAAGTGATTTCTTCCGGCAATTGCTTGATGGCGCGCTGTGTGCCGGTCTGGCTGAGACCGAGGCCGCTGAGGACGATCGCGATGCGTGTGCCGCGCGTGCCGGACCAGGGACGCGCATATTGATCCATCGGCCGCTTGCCGTCGGGGCCTGTGATCGGCAGCCGGCCGAAGGGCGTATCTTCCAGCAGATTGTCGTTGGGGAGGGCGGCCATGCGGGGATCCTGGCCCATCTGCATGGCGTCGACCAGAACCGGGCCGTTGCCGTCGCGTGGGCGCGGACTGTACTTGGTTACGACGGAGCCGTCTCCGGTCACCATGCGTTCCACGTTGGCGCCTGAGCTCGGTTCTGAGCGTGGCATGCCGTTTGCTGTCTGATTGCCCGAGGCCGGCGGTTGCTGGATCGTGTCGGTCGGCGGAGCGGCCGTGACATCCTGCGATGCCGGCGGTTTCGACCGCTCGAGGCCGTCGTCGTGAAATGCCGTGTAAAGAGAAAACCCGCCGATCGCGACAAGACAGATGCTCGCGACTATCTGCCCGATCCGCAATATGCCGGGGCGTTTGCGCGCAGCCTTACGGTTGCGGCCTAGGGGTGCATGCAGGTCCGTTCCCAATTCCTTGCCCGCTCCAAAACCGGGAAACAGCAGAAAGCTTCAAGGCCGGACAATCGCCCGGCCTTGAAATCGAAGAATTACTTGGCGACCACGGCCTTTTCAGGGTCCGGCGGGAAGGACGGATCGGTCTTCTTGCCGCGCAGCAGGTCGAGTGCGTAGTTGAGCTGGACGTCGTCCTTTGGATCCGGCGGGACATAGGCGACCGAGCCCGAACCTTCCTCAGTCTCGCTCTGGCCCTTGATGTGGCCGCGCAGGGCGGATTCGCCCTCGGTCACCATCTTGCCCTGGAGATCGGCCGGAAGGGGCTCTTCCACCTTGATGTCAGGCGTAATGCCGGTGCCCTGGATCGAGCGACCCGATGGCGTGTAGTAGAGCGCCGTCGTCAGGCGCAGCGCGCCGTTTTCGCCGAGCGGAATAATCGTCTGGACGGAGCCCTTGCCGAAGGAGCGGGTGCCGAGAACGGTGGCACGACGCAGATCCTGCAGGGCGCCGGCAACGATTTCCGACGCGGAAGCCGAACCGCCGTTGATGAGAACGATGAGCGGCTTGTGGTCGGTCAGGTCACCGGGGCCGGCATTGAAGCGGCGCGTCTCATCCGGATTGCGGCCGCGGGTGGATACCACTTCGCCGCGCTCCAGGAAGGCATCGGATACGTTGATCGCCTGATCGAGCAGACCGCCGGGATTGAGACGCAAGTCAAGAACGAAGCCCTTGAGTTTGTCGGCAGGAACGGTCGCCTTGATCTTCTGGATCGCCTTTTCGAGATCCGGATAGGTCTTTTCGGTGAAGGAGATGACACGCAGGTAACCGACATCATCCTCGACGCGCGACTTGACGGCCTGGACGGCAACGACGTCACGCACGATCGTCAGTTCGATCGGCTTGTCAGCGCCCTTGCGGATCAGCGTCAGCTTGATCGGCGTGTTGACGGCGCCGCGCATCTTCTCGACGGCGTCTTCGAGCTTCAGGCCGCGGACGGACTGGCCGTCGATCTCGGAGATATAATCGCCGGCGAGAACGCCAGCCTTGGCTGCGGGAGTGTCGTCGATCGGGGTGATGACCTTGACGAGCTCGTCTTCCATGGTGACTTCGATACCGAGGCCGCCAAACTCACCCTTGGTCTGGGTGCGCATGTCTTCGGCGTCCTTCGCATTCATGTAGCTGGAATGCGGATCGAGCGAGGACAGCATGCCGTTGATGGCGCTCTCGATGAGCTTGTCCTCTGCCGGCGGCGTTACGTATTGCGCACGCACGCGTTCGAAGACGTCACCGAATACCGAAAGCTCCTTATAGGTCGATGCTCCCGCCGCCTCTGCAGGCACGCCTGCGGAGTAAATGACGCTCATCGCGGTCGCGCCCATCAGTGCGCCGACCAGAACAAGAGAAGCCCTACGAATCATTGCGTGCCTTTCCAGTGTCTTTGGCGGTCCACCACGGTCGGGAATCGACCGGTTTACCGTCCTTTCGAAACTCAATGTAAAGCGTTGGCCGATCTGTTTCCAGCGCCAATGCGGTTGCGCTTGCCACTCTTTTAGCACCCATCACGGCCAGCGGTTCGCCGGAGAAAACGAATTTTCCCTGACGAGTGCTGATCGTATCCATGCCTGAGATAACCAGGTGGTATCCGTCGCCAGCGTCGAGGATGATCATCTGGCCATAGCTGCGGAAAGCGCCGGCAAAAACCACCAGCCCGTCAGCAGGCGCAGTCACCACCGTTTCCGGATTGGTCGCAACAGTCATTCCCATGGCCTCGTGTCCGGTGCCATCGGCATCTCCGAACTGGCGCAGAATATCGCCCGCCACAGGCAACTCCAGCTTCGCCTTCAATTCTCCGAAGGGATATGCGGGCGCAATGCGGTTTTTATCGGGCACTCCGCTGTCGGCCAGGGCCTTTGCCTGGGCGCGCTGCTCGTCGGTCAGGAGCTTGCGGTTTTCCTCTGCCTGCCGGGCGGCAGCGGCGGCGTCGCGCACGGAGGCGATCTCCGTTTCCATCGAGGCAACGAGGCTTTCGAGCGTCGTCGCCTTGCTTGCCAGTTCCTGGGATCGGTGCTTCTCGGCTTCCAGTTCGGCGGTATTGGTGCGGCTCAGCTTGTCGTTTTCGGCAAGCAGCAAGTCCATGCGCCGCTCCTCCTCCAGGCTGTTTGCCATGGTGATGGTCAGATCTTCCTTCTCCTTGGCGCTTGCCGTCTGCAATGCTGAAAGATTGGCAAGATCGGCCGCCAGCTTTTCGGTCTCCTTGCGGATGCCCGGAACGACGGCGCCGAGCAGAATAGCGCTGCGGACCGAG
Organism: Sinorhizobium sp. B11; assembly: GCA_039725955.1. Classification (NCBI taxonomy): domain Bacteria; kingdom Pseudomonadati; phylum Pseudomonadota; class Alphaproteobacteria; order Hyphomicrobiales; family Rhizobiaceae; genus Sinorhizobium; species Sinorhizobium sp. B11. The sequence goes on along the minus strand of CP091034.1, from coordinate 4,539,419 downwards.
GCAAGGGCGTCGTCGGGTGTGACGAGAAGGGCGGGCGGCGGGTTGCGGCCCATACGCTGCAAGGCGGCAAGGACCTCGGCCAAAACGCCGCGGCGCTCGTGCAGCGAACGGCGAATGCCGTCTTCCTTGACGCCGATGTCAGCGAGCTTCTTTTCGCTGTCGAGAATCTTGCCTTCCAGGGATTTCCGGCGGGCGGCGGAATCGATCAGCGCCTGTCGAATGCTTGCGGTGCTCTTTTCCAGATTGTCGATGCTGCTTTGAAGCTCGCTCACCTTGTCCGAGGAGAGGTTGATCGTCTTCGACAGCTTGTCGAGTTCGGCCCGCGTCTCGTCGCGCTTCTTCGCCAGTTCGGCCGCGGGGTCAGGTGGCGGTTGCTCGGCTGACGTGACCGGGGCGGTCTGTTCGGCTGCTGCGGGCGGAGGCGGCGCGTCCTGCGCCTGTACGGCAAAGGGGTTTCCCGAAATGGCAATGACGGTCGCACCGAGCCCTGCGGCAACGGCCGGCAAAAACAGGCGGGATCGCTTGGGGGCAGCTCTCGTCATGCGTGTCGGGGTTTACTCGTTCAAATCGCCCGGAACCTAAGCTGATTTGGGGCCGTTGGCCAGAAAGTTTGAAGGAGAAGAGGTCGTCACGCAAAACACGGCTGCGTGAGTGTTTTTGGCTGCGTCAGACACGATGGTAGGGGTGGCCGGAAAGGATGGTCACCGCCCGATAGAGCTGTTCGGCAATCAGCGTGCGGACGATCTGATGAGGCCATGTCATCTTGCCAAGGCAAAGGGTCGTGTCGGCCCGGTCGTAGAGGGAAGGATCGAGGCCATCGGCGCCGCCGATCGCGATCGTCAGGTCGCGTTTGCCCTGATCGCGATAGGTGCCGAGGAGATTGGCGAAAGCCTCGCTGTCCAGCGCCTTGCCGCGTTCATCGAGGAGAATGAGGATGCTGCCTTCAGAGAGCGACTTCTGCAGCATGGCCGCCTCCTCACGCTTGCGGGTCTCCGCATTGGAGGCGCGGCTTTCAGCCACTTCGGCGATGCGAGAGAATTCCAGGCCAACCGCAGGGCCGGCCTTGGCAAAACGGTCGAAATAGCGGGCCGCAAGATCCTTTTCGGGGCCGGACTTCAGCCGACCCACCGCAAAAAGACCAATCCGCATTCATCCACTCCTGCTATGCCGCGCTTCAAGAAGCGCAATGTGGACTTACCGGCCAGCGATCGAAAGCTGGCCCGGCCAGTTACCACGTCTCAGGCGCCGGGCGAATGCCGGGCTGCCTGTCAGTGCCGCGTTTCCTCGTCCATATCCGGAGCCGCCCACATCTTTTCGATGTTGTAGAACTCGCGAATTTCGGGACGGAACACATGCACGATGATGTCACCGGTGTCGATGAGGATCCAGTCACCGCCTTCCTGACCCTCGACGCGGGCTGTACCGAAACCCTCGTCCTTGAGATCAGTCAGAAGATGATCGGCGATCGCCATGACGTGCCTGTTCGAGCGGCCGGAGACAACAACCATGTAGTCTCCCAGCGCCGATTTTCCGGCAATGTTGATGGTGACGATATCTTCAGCTTTGGAGTCCTCGAGGCTGACGAGGACGGCTTCCAGAGCACGGGCGGCGGCATCGGCGCCACGTTCCGAACCCTTCGGGAGAACGGCAAGCGTTTTTTCCCTTGGCGTGTACTGTTGTCAGTGCTTTCCCTTTCCTGGAATGACAAACCATGCACAACACAGATCCGGCGTCACCGGATCATGGTTAAGATAGGCATCAAACCATTAACGTTTCAAGACGCGGCGCACCGCGCGAACGGCCAAAAGCCGCATTTGGCGTCACGAAATCGAGATTTCGACCCCAGGTCGAATGGAGTTGCGATGTACAGCGTCTGCGGTCGGGCGTAAAGTGCCGATAATGTCTCCAAATTCCGACCGATATGACCGAACCCGCCAAAAATTCCCTTACGCCCGTCCTGCGAATCACCTTTCCCGATGACGATCGCCTCGGCCGCGGCAAGATGGAGCTGCTCGAGCATATCCGCGAGACAGGTTCGATCTCGGCTGCCGGCCGCGCAATGGACATGTCCTATCGCCGCGCATGGCTGCTTGTTGCCGAGATGAATCGCATGTTCAAGGCTCAGGTGGTTGAATCACAGCGCGGCGGCCAGAAGGGCGGCGGTGCGGCATTGACGCCATTCGGGAACCAATTGCTAGCGCGCTTTCGCAACATGGAAAAAACCGTGCGCAGCAGTCTTGCCGACGATCTCACCTGGCTGGAAAATAACCGTAACCCGCAGCCGGACGACCGGCGTTGATCAGGCTTCCAGCGCGACAGTCTTGATAACGGCGAAAGCGGGCATGCCCGGATTTAGCCCCAGGCGCTCGCAGGACAGTGCGGTGATGCGCGAGAGTACGGCATCACCGGCGCAATCGAGGCGGATCTCGACGGTTCCATCCTCCGCCGGTGAAACCTGCGAGATGGTCCCTTCCAGAATGTTGAGAGCGCTCAACCCTTCGGGCTTTAGTGTTGCCAGCATCACGTCTCGGGCGGGGATGCGGATGCGCACGGCTCTGCCCGCAGGCGGCGAGGCACCCGGAACATAGAGCCTGCCCGCCTTCAGCAGCACCACCGAAATTCGATTGGTCAAATCGATGCTCTCGACTGTCCCTTCCAGCACGGCGCCCGCCTCTCTTCGGTCTTCCGGCAGCAGCGAGAAGCGACTGAGGACTTCTGTCGCAGGACCTGCCGCTTCCACCTTGCCGTCACGCATGACGACGACCTGATTTGCGAGGCGCGCGACTTCGGCGATCGAATGGCTGACATAGACGATCGGAATATCCATCTCGTCGCGCAGACGCTCGAGATAGGGCAAGATCTCGCCCTTGCGGGCTTCATCCAATGCGGCCAGGGGCTCGTCCATCAGCAGCAGGCGCGGCGAAGCAAGCAACGCGCGACCGATCGCGACACGCTGCTTCTCGCCTCCCGACAGCTTTGAAGGGCTGCGGTCGAGCAGCTGGCCGATGCCGAGCAGATCGACGACGCGATCGAAATTTTCAGTATGTGCGGATTTCGGCGTGAACCACCGGCCATAAGCGAGGTTCGAGCGGACGCTCAAGTGCGGAAAGAGGCGTGCTTCCTGGAAGACATAGCCGAAGCGACGGCGATGCTGGGGAATGAAGATGCCCTTTGCCGTATCCGTCAGCGCCTCGCCGTCGAGCAGGACCCGGCCATCAGTCGGTCGAGTGAGGCCGGCAATGATACGGATCACGGAGGTCTTGCCGGAGCCGGAACGGCCGAAGAGAGCGGTCACCCCGCGTTCGGATGTAAAGGCGGCATCAAGCCCGAAGGCACCGAGGCGATGTCTTGCTTCGACGATGAGTGTCATTCCGGATCGATCCTCCGGCCGGCGAGATAGGCGAGAAATTCCGAAGCGAGAAGGGCCAGCATGGAGATGGCGATGGAAATAAGGGTAAGCCGCATGGCGACGGCATCACCGCCCGGCACCTGGGTAAAGGTGTAGATGGCGGTCGATAGTGTCTGCGTCTCGCCCGGGATGTTGGAGACGAAGGTGATGGTGGCGCCGAACTCGCCCATCGCTTTGGCAAAGCAGAGGATCATGCCGACGATGACACCGGGAATGATCAGCGGCAGCGTGATGGTCAGGAAAACCCAGGCCGGGCTCGCGCCGAGCGTCCCGGCAGCTTCCTCCAGTTTCCGGTCGACGGCTTCGATGGAGAGACGAATGCTACGCACCATCAGGGGGAAGCCCATGACGCCGCAGGCGAGTGCCGCACCGGTCCAGCGGAAGGCCAGTACGATGCCCAGATATTGATCCAGGAGGCTGCCGATCGGGCCACGGCGTCCGAAAAGGACGAGGAGGATAAAGCCGGTAACGACCGGCGGCAGGATCAGTGGCAAGTGGACGATGCCGTTCACTACGGACTTTCCCCAAAAGCGACCGCGCGCGAGCAACAGGGCGACCAGGATGCCGAGCGGCAGGCTCGCCACAGTGGCGACGGAGGATATACGCAGGCTCAACAGGATCGCTGTCCATTCCTCATCGCTCAAACCGAACATATCCAAGCGTCATCTTCTCCGAAACAGTGAAGGCCCGCCGAAGCGAGCCTTCACGCTAAGCTCTGGGCGCCAATTGCGCAATTATTTCAGGATGGTGAAGCCCTGTGCAGTGAAGAACGGAGCAGCCTTGTCCGACTTCAGGAAGTCGAGATAGGCAGCAGCATCCGGGTTCTTGCTCTCGGCAAGCAGGGCGATCGGATAGATGATCGGCGGGTGGGAATCAGCCGGGAAGGTGCCGACGATCGCAACGCCCTTATCGGCGGCCGCATCGGTCTGATAGACGATGCCGTAAGGCGCTTCGCCGCGGGAAACGAGGGCGAGGGCAGCACGCACGCTTTCAGAATACGCAACCTTGCTTTCCACGGATTTCCAGACCCCGAGCTTGTCGAGCGCTGTCTGGGCATACTTGCCGGCCGGAACCGACTTCGGTTCGCCCATTGCGAGCTTGCCATCCCCGATCAGGCCGGCGAGATCGAAGCCCGATTTGATCTCGACCGGCTTCTGCTTGCCGTTTTCGGCGACCAGGACGAGTCGGTTGCCGAGCAGGTTGGAGCGCGTGTCGGCCTTGATCAACTTCTTGTCGGCGACGTAGTCCATCCAGTTGAGGTCAGCGGAAATGAAGACGTCGGCCGGGGCGGCGTTTTCGATCTGCTTGGCAAGCGCACCGCTTGCGGCATAGGAGGCGACGGCTTCCTTGCCGCTTTCCTTCGCCCAGGCGGCGTTGGCTGCGTCGAGCGCATCCTTCAAGCTTGCAGCTGCGAAGACGGTGACCTTTTCGGCGGCTTCAGCGGGCGCGGAAAGCGCTGCTGCGCCAAGCCAGATCGCCGAGATTGCGGCGGTTGCCAGTTTCATCCAGCGGCGGCGATTGTGCATGATTTTCTCCCCAAGAACGAAATATCTAGACGGATATAACGGCAGGTAAGGTTTGGCTAGGGCTGCGTTTCATAAAATATATCGGCAGCAAAAAGGCGTAGGTTTCACGCACGGCCCCTCACGCATTCGTGAGATGCATGGCTCATGGCGAGCCAAAAATTGCCGAGGCGTAAATGTGGCAGTTCAGCCTTGCAAATGACAAGCTGATAGAATGGAAGGCTTAAATCAATCTGTTTTTGCTGATTAAAATGGCAGCCGTCGTCGTCGTATGTCGACGAGGCTTGCATGATATGCATTGCTGCAATGCACTTGTATATATTCACCTTCTGAACAAATGTGCTAAAAGACAATCATCCGACGGCTTCTCCTCCTCCCATAGCCGTCCGATAGGATCGACAACACTCCTCCTCCCAGTTGTCGATCAAGTTTTAAGCCCGACGCACCTCCTCCCGCGTCGGGCTTTTCATTTCTGGAAACTTCCAAAACAATCCGATTATTCCGCGGCCTTGTGCTGGTCGCCGTTGCGGATGGCTGTCGAGCTCAAGGTGGAGCGTGGACCGTGAATGAAGGTCCAGGCGGGCGCCGGCTTCTTCCAAAGCACACGGGCGTCATCTTCGTCGATGCGCGCAAAGGCAAAGGTCTTGGCCATTTTCGAGGAAAGGTAGGAGAGCGTCGAGCCTGGCCGGTCGATGACGGCGATCGGGAAGGTGCGTGCGATATTCTGCCATTTCTGCCAGCGATGGAAATTTTCCATGCTGTCGGCGCCCATGATCCATATGAAATGCACATGCGGATTGCGCGCCTTTACGCGGGCGAGCGTACTGGCCGTGTAGCTCACGCCAAATGCCTGTTCGAAGGCCGTGACCTTGATGTGCGGGTCGGTGGCGATCGCCTCGCTGCGCGCTATACGCTCCGCAAGCGGTGCCAGATGATATCGGCTTTTAAGCGGATTGCCCGGTGTCACCATCCACCAGAGCTGGTCCAGCCCCAGGCGGCGGATGGCGATTTCGGCGACCAAGGCATGGCCTTCATGCGGTGGATTGAAGGAGCCGCCGAATAGGCCGACGATCATGCCGCGTTCGCAATGCGGCATGCGCAGATACTGCCGGCCTATATGCTCCGTGGTCACGTCAGGGCCGCGTCTGTCCGTTGCCGCGAACGCGGTATTTGAAAGAAGTAAGCTGCTCGACGCCTACAGGGCCGCGCGCATGCATCTTGCCAGTGGCAATGCCGATCTCCGCACCCATGCCGAATTCACCGCCATCAGCGAATTGGGTGGAGGCGTTGTGCAGCAGGATGGCCGAGTCGATCTCGGTGAAGAAGCGCTCGACGACTTCTGGGTCTTCGGCAAGCACGGCTTCGGTATGGTTCGACGAATATTTCTGGATATGGCCGATCGCGCCGGAGATGCCGTCGACGATAGCAACGGAAATGATGGCATCCAGATATTCGGTCGACCAGTCTTCTTCAGTCGCAGGCTTCAGGCCCGGCACGACGTCGATAACGGCGGCCGAGGCGCGAACCTCGCAGCCGGCCCGGCTCAGAACCTCGATCAATGGTTTTAGATGCGTGCCAGCGACGGCCCAGTCAACCAGCAGGGTTTCGGCTGCACCGCAGACGCCGGTGCGGCGCATCTTGGCATTGACGATGATATCCTTCGCCATTTCGAGATCGGCGGAGGCGTCGACATAGATATGGCAGAGGCCTTCGAGATGGGCGAAAACCGGCACGCGCGCTTCGCTCTGCACGCGGGCAACAAGGCTCTTGCCGCCACGCGGCACGATGACGTCGATTGTGCCATCAAGACCGCGCAGCATGGCGCCGACGGCGGCGCGATCGGTGACAGGTACGAGCTGGATCGCATATTCCGGCAAGCCGGCTGCCTTCAGGCCCTCGACCATGCAGGCATGGATCGCAGCCGAGGAACGGCGCGAATCCGAACCGCAGCGCAGGATCACCGCATTGCCGGCCTTCAGGCAGAGCGCACCGGCATCGGCCGTGACGTTCGGCCGGCTTTCAAAGATGACGCCGATGACGCCGAGCGGTGTTCGCACACGCTCGATCTTCAGGCCGTTCGGCCGGTCCCAGGCGGCGATGACTTCCCCTACAGGATCGGGAAGAGCGGCAATCGCGCGAATACCCTCGGCCATTTCCGTGACGCGCTTGTCGTTCAGCGTCAGGCGGTCGATGAAGGAGGCGAGCATGTCCGTGCCCTCCACATCCTTCAAATCCCTGGCATTTTCCGAAAGGATATGGGCCTTGTTCGCAAGGATGGCATCCGCCATCGCGTTCAGAGCCTTGTTCTTGGCATTGGTGGAAGCGAAGCCCAATGGTCGCGCGGCGGCCTTGGCCTTGCGGCCGATGTCGTTCATCAGCACGTCAATGTCAGGGCTTAGCGCAACAGTATCAAGCATAGCTTGCGTCCTTCTTCTGCCTTTCCGATTTCGAGCCGATCTGCGCCGTCATGACCATATCGTCGCGATGGACCATGGCAGCGCGGCCGGGATAACCGAGGATTGCCTCGATCTCTGCCGATTTGCGGCCGGCGATCTGGCGGGCTTCCTCTGCGTCGTAGCTGACGAGCCCACGGGCAATCTCGCGTCCGGAGGGAGCGATGATCGCAACTGTATCGCCGCGGGCGAAATTGCCGGAGATACTGCGCACGCCAGCGGGCAATAGGCTCTTGCCGGCGCCGAGGGCCGTGACGGCACCCTCATCGAGCTGCAGCATGCCGGCCGGCTGAAGCTGGCCGGCGATCCAGGTCTTGCGGGCGGTGACGGGCGTGCCCGAAGGTGCAAACCAGGAGGAGCGCGCACCGTTTTCGATTGCCGACAGCGGACTTTCCGTCTTGCCTGACGCGATGATCATGGCGCAGCCGGAGGTCGTCGCGATCTTGCCGGCATCGATCTTGGTGCGCATGCCGCCGCGTGAGAGTTCCGAGGCCGCACCACCGGCCATGGCCTCGATCTCGGGCGTGATTTCCGCAATGGTCTCAAGGAATTGCGCATCCGGATCGAGATGCGGCGGAGCTGTGTAGAGACCGTCGATATCGGAGAGAAGGATCAGCAGGTCAGCGCCGGTCATGGTGGCGACACGGGCAGCGAGGCGATCATTGTCGCCATAGCGGATCTCGCTGGTCGCGACCGTGTCGTTCTCATTGATGATCGGCACGGCGCCGATCTTCAGAAGTTGATTGATGGTGGCGCGGGCGTTGAGGTAACGGCGGCGCTCTTCGGTATCGCCTAAGGTCAGCAGGATCTGTCCGGCGACGGTGTCGTCGCGTGAAAGGCTTTCCGACCAGGCACGTGCCAGCGCAATCTGGCCGACCGCCGCTGCCGCCTGGCTTTCCTCCAGCTTCAGGGCGCCCGAGGGAAGATCGAGCACAGAGCGGCCGAGCGCGATAGCGCCTGACGATACCACGAGAATATCGACGCCTTTGGACTTCAGCGCCGCAATATCGGCGCACATGGCATCGAGCCAGGTTTTCTTCAGACCGGTCTTGCGATCGACCAAGAGCGCCGAGCCGATCTTGATGACGACGCGGCGATAGCGATCCAGCGGTTTACGGCTACTCATCGCTCTCGTCCTCGTCGCTGAGGATCATGTCGCGATGGCGCAGCTTGGGGGTCTTGGCCGGCTTTTCCTCGGTATTGGCTTCGACGATGATGTCGCGCAGCGCGCGCAGCACTTCCGTCATTCCCTTGCCGGTAACGGCCGAAATCAGGAACGGCGTCTTGCCGCAGGCCTTTGCAAGTTCCTTGGCCTTCTTCTTCAGCGTCGCGTCGTCGAGGACGTCGATCTGGGATAGCGCAACGATTTCCGGCTTGTCGGTAAGGTCGTTGCCATAGGCTTCGAGCTCGTGCTTGACCGTCTTGTAGGCCTTGCCGACCTTTTCCTCCTGGGCAGAGACGAGATGCAGCAGTACGCGCGTGCGCTCGACATGGCCGAGGAAACGGTCGCCGATGCCCACGCCCTCATGCGCACCTTCGATGAGACCGGGAATATCGGCAAGGATGAATTCCCGCTCGTCGATAGTCGCGACACCGAGGTTGGGGTGCAGCGTGGTGAAGGGGTAATTGGCGATCTTCGGCCGGGCGCGGGTCACGGAAGCGAGGAAGGTGGACTTGCCGGCATTCGGCAGGCCGACGAGGCCGGCATCCGCAATCAGCTTCAGGTGCAGCCAAATGGTCTTTTCTTCGCCCTCGAGGCCGGGATTGGCCCAGTCCGGCGCCTGATTGACCGAAGACTTGAAGTGGGAATTGCCGAAGCCGCCATTGCCGCCTTTTGCGAGGCAGAAGCGCTGGCCTTCCTCGGTCAGGTCGCAGATGAGGCTTTCCTGATCCTCCTCGAGGATCTGCGTGCCGACGGGAACCTTGAGTGTCACGTCATCGCCATTGGCGCCGGTGCGGTTCTTGCCCATGCCGTGCATGCCGACCTTGGCCTTGAAGTGCTGCTGGTAACGAAAATCGATCAGCGTGTTGAGGCCATTGACGGCCTCAACCCAGACATCGCCGCCGCGCCCGCCGTCACCTCCGTCGGGCCCGCCGAACTCGATGAATTTCTCACGGCGGAAGGAGACGCTGCCCGCGCCACCATCACCCGACCGGATATAGACCTTTGCTTCATCGAGAAATTTCATTTTACTTCCAGTACTCAGTGCGTTTGGGCGACCCCTCTTGGCCCATTCGATATAGGCGGTTCAGGCGGAGGTCAAAGAATATCGTGATTTTTGCGAGCTATAACATACAGTACGGCTTCGGTCTCGACGGCAGATACGATCCGGAACGTATCGCCGGAAGCCTCGAAGGTGCTGATGTCATCGCGCTCCAGGAGGTGACGAGAGGCTTCGTTCGGAACGATTATGCCAATATGCCGGATATTATCGCGGCTCTGTTTCCCGACCATTTCTGGGTCTATGGACCGGCCTGCGACATGCATGTCGAGGCGCCGAAGGGCCGGATTTCGCTGCCGCGCGATACCCGTTTTCAGTTCGGCAATATGGTCCTGTCGCGCTGGCCTATTCTGTCGACGCGCACGCTGCTTCTGCCGCGCAGCCGTACGATCGACAAGATAAACCTGCAGCGTGCTGCTACGGAAACCGTTATTGCGACCCCCGGCGGCGCTGTCCGCGTCTATTCCGTCCATCTCGATCATGTCTCTATCGACGAACGCCTTGCGCAGCTTCGCCATCTCCGCGAGCGCATCAATGCCTTCGTTCAGGAGGGCGCATCGCTGAGCGGGGGCAGCGAATTCGGGCTTCCAGAGCTGCCGCTGCCGGAGGATTACGTCATCATGGGCGATTTCAACATGGAGCCGGAATCGCCGGAATACTGCGCCTTCGCCGGATCCGTCGACGGATTTTACGGCCGTACGGCGCGGATCGGCACGCCGATCGACGCCTTTGCGGCGCTTGGAGCCTATACGCCCGGAAGCTACAGCTGGATGGATCCGGAAGATCACGGCAAGCGGATGCATATCGATTACTGTTTCGTCAGTTGCGGCCTCAAGGACCGGTTGAAATCCGCTGTCATCGATACGGATTCGCCAGGGTCCGATCATTTTCCCCTGCGGGTCGAGATCGGCGATTGAAAGGACGCCGCCCTTAAAGCGTGCCGCGATCTTTCAGATCGCTCACTCGCCTTAAGGTCTTTGTTTCGTGCATGCCGTTACCGCAAAACCACTGCACGCTTTTGCGCGACAGGCATCATAGCGGCGTCCTTCTATATCAGGCGACCTTTTTCTGCTGCAGAGCGCCAGGCTGCAGCACGGTTTCGATATGGGCGACCATGGTGTTGCGGGCGAAAGAGTAGATTTCGCTGCAGCCGGTCATCCGGAAACCGAGCTTTTCCTGCAGCCGGAGGGATGCAGGATTGTCGGCAAAGACGCCCGAATGAACGGGGACGTCAGGCATGCGCCGCGAGAAACGTTCCAGCACGGCTTCCGCCGCCTCGCTCATATAGCCGCGCTGCCAGTAGTAGCGGTTCAGCCAATAACCGAGGTGCCAGCGGCCGTGACGAAGTTCGATCGACACATTGCCGATATGAACATCATCACTGCCGGTGATCGCCAAACTCCAATCAGGCATTACGCCTGACGTAACCGGGATCAGCCAGTCCAACGCATCCTGCCGGTCGTAGGGGGCGGGAACGCGGGCCAGCATGCGGGTGACCGCGAAATCGGAAAGCGATTCCGCGATCGCCGGAGCGTCACTCAGCCTGTGCGGGCGAAGCGTCAGCCTTGCCGTGGTGACGACCGGCGCAGGGCCGGGCATCATGGGCTTGCTCTTGGGCCGCTGAAGGGTAACCGAACTCATGAGATTGCCCCCCAGCTTCTCAGCGACATCCAGGTCTTGCGGTCGAGCCGGTACCATTCGACCGGCACATTGCTGCCGAGCGCCAGCGATGCGGCAAGGCCGGACCCCTGGAACTGGAAGCCGCACTTCTGGATGACGCGGCGCGAAGCGACGTTCATGACCCGGCAGCGGGCATCGATCTGCTCGACCTGCTGCCGCGTCCTGAACACCATGTCGACGAGGGCATGGCATGCCTCGGTCATATAACCCTGGTTCCAATAGGGTTCGCCCAGCCAGTAACCGATCTCGACGGTCTTCTCGTCGGTATGCGGCTCCACCCCGCAGCACCCCATGAAGGCACCGTTTTCGGCTTTGGTGATGGCATAGACGCACTTGCCAATCTCGCCATTTCGCGTACGCCAAACAAAGTCGGCGGCATCATTGGCGGTATATGGGTGCGGCATACGCGATACCATGGTGGCGACTTTGGCGTTGTTGGCGAGATGGGCAAGGGCGTCAATGTCTTCCTCGTGGGGCGCGCGCATGACGAGCCTTTCCGATAACAAGACAGGGCAATCGGTCCTTAACCGCTCCGGCCTCAGCCGTTCCATGGGAGACTTTTGGTCCTCCCTGGTCGACCGTGATTGGTCAACCCTTATCAATTCGCCTTGCATGTTCAGTCCTCCTGTTTGGACAAAGAAAAAGGGGAGATGGCGCCCCATCTCCCCTGTTTTCTGGACTGAACCTGGTACGGTCAGCCGGGTCGATGAGACGCCGGCTGTTTTAGAGCGCTACCGGCTTATTCCGCTGCTTCCGCTTTCGGCATTACAGACACGTACACGCGACCATTGGCCTTCGTTCGGTAGTCCACATTGCCAGCCGTAAGCGCAAAAATAGTATGATCCTTGCCGAGGCCGACATTGGCGCCCGGATGCCACTGCGTACCGCGCTGGCGAACGATGATGTTGCCTGCTACGACATTTTCGCCGCCGAACTTCTTCACGCCGAGGCGCTTGGAATCGGAATCGCGACCGTTACGCGAGGAACCGCCAGCTTTTTTATGTGCCATTGGAGTTCTCCTTTAAACCTGAAACCCGTTGATCTTACTTGGCGGCCACGATGTCCGTGATACGGACAACCGTGTGATGCTGGCGATGGCCGCGCGAACGCTTCGAATTCTGACGACGACGCTTCTTGAAGGCGATAACCTTCTTGCCGCGGGTCTGGTCGACGACTTCCGCCTTGACGGAGGCGCCGGCTACGAAGGGCGCACCGATCGCTGCGTCGGCACCTTCGCCGATCACGAGGACTTCGGTGAATTCAATGGAGTCGCCAGCGGAGGCTTCAAGCTTCTCGATGGTCAGCACGTCATTGGCTGCCACACGGTACTGCTTACCGCCGGTCTTGATGACTGCGAACATTATTTTATCCTTTCATGTTCGATCCAGCTCTCCCCGCAAAGCGCAGGTGGCTGTCTTCTTATCAGTCGAAGTTAAGCAGGGATTTCAGGGAACTAGCCCGGAACTCTGGTCTGCCGGTGAAACCCCGCGCGAGCGCGAGGCTGGCAAGGGGCGGATTACTCCGCTCCTATTGCGGATGCGGGATACGCGAGTGACAGAAAGGTGTCAAGGCAAAAGGATGGAAAAGCTTGAGATTTCGGCTTGCCAGTCTGTCATTTGCTCGTTATGAGAACGCCCGCGCCGAACAAGCGCCGACCAAATATGCGGAGAGGTGGCAGAGTGGTCGAATGCACCGCACTCGAAATGCGGCATACCTGCAAGGGTATCGTGGGTTCAAATCCCACCCTCTCCGCCATTATTTACCTTTCGCCACAAGGCCTTTTGCCGGTCTGCTGATATCTCTGAATACAGAATGACATCATGCGAAATTGCTGGGGCCACAGTCCCGGCGCATCCTCGCAGCGCAGTCGCGATTCGCTCCGACAGACTCTCGATGAGGGGCATGTCAAGTATTCTTTTGAAGTTATCTTCGAATCAGTTACAATCATGAGGTGATCACAAGTCAACGAGAATGTGCGAAACTGGAAATGTCAGACGCCAAGCTTAGCCCGACGCGAGCGTCCAAAGATCGGATACATAGCTTTGCTGAGACTATTGCTCAGCAGCTAGGGTTTGGACCTGGCGATGATGTTGAGCCGTTGATTCGGCGGTTGGGTGGCAGGATCGAAGTCAAAAATCCGCTCAACTATCCGGGACAATTTCCTGAATCGATCGTTATTCGAGCATCCACGGACTTTACTATATTTGTTCCCAGCCTGACGTCAGTGGAGCGCGATCGTTTTACAATAGCCCACGAACTCGGACACCTAGCCCTTCATTATCCAGCATTTTCGCAGAAATATCCGAACACTCCGATGGTTGCCACCAGGTGGGTGGACGAGACAGATCAAGATCAAAGACGCGCTGAATGGGAAGCAAATTGGTTCGCGGGAGGCTTCTTGATGAATGGAGGGATCTTCCGTGACGCGTATAACGAGTATAATAAGAATCTAGCGCTGGTTGCTCTTCGATTTGGTGTGAGTAAGCAGGCAGCGGAGATAAGGGCAAAGAATCTAAACCTGTTGTAAATGACCGCGACATGTCCGGAATATCGCCTGCGATTATTTATGTCTGTAGATCTCGTCGGTTCTACGGCCTTCAAGGCGAGCCATGGCAGCCCAAAATCAGACGGGGACTCTCCTAACCCTGTTTGGGTCGACGAGATCCGTCATTTTTACCGTGACTTCCCAGATAAACTAAATCGAGCATACGAGAGAATCGCAAAACCGGTTGGCTGGACTGACGGTCCGTTGCCGCCTCAGGTTTGGAAAACAATAGGCGACGAGATAGTTTTTTGTTGCCGTCTCTCATGCCTGTCTCATTTGGTTCTATGCGTGAGCGCGTTCGTAAATGCACTTGAACAATACGGCAGATATCTCGATTCCCAGGAAAGTGTGAAGTTGGATGTGAAAGGCTACGGCTGGATCGCTGCCTTTCCTTTCCCGAACGTCACAGTGCGTGTTTTTGATCCCACAGATTCAGACACCATCACTGCGCTTCCTCCGCAGGAAATACCCGACGAAGCAATTGAGTTAGCCGCCGATTCAAAGCCCGCGCAATTTGATTTTCTAGGCCGTGAAATCGACTCTGGTTTTCGAACAGGTAAGTTTTGCTCAGCGGACAAGTTTTCCATGTCTGTCGAACTTGCGTGGCTTATCTCGCGGTATGGAGACGAAGCACCAATGAAGGGTGTCGAGTTTGCCTATAGTGGTCGACAGGAACTAAAAGGCGTCCTTAACGACCGGCCCTACCCCATCGTGTCCATCGATGTCGAGCGAAGCGCAGCTCGCCGCAAAGTTCGAGATCGCGAACGTGAATTGATATCCGGCAAAGCTCTTAAGGCTATGCAGATACATGACTTCCTCGAGTCGTTTATCGATGATGAAGGTATCCCGCGGCTGTGGTTACGACTGACAGCGCAAGACTCTTCTGTTCCATCGCTTCCGGCCGATTATCTTCGCTTCAGAGCGACCTGGGAATCCATTGCGCTGGAATTGGTCAACCGATCACTTAGCGAGCGAGAATCAGCGGATGAAGATAACCAGGCAGATGACGCAGATGAACTCAACGATTCCATTGTCGCTGCCGGTCAGGCGATGATTGACCACGCTCAAGCTGAGGATTGAGAGCTCTGAGGTCAGCCGCTGGTCCCGTTTAATCGACTGCGGATATCACACACGACGATTCAGATGCTCGACGAGGCTCAATTCCCACGTCGCCTTCTGTGTCTTAGGTGCCGGCCGATACGAACTCGGATACCTCGATCTTGGAGTTCCTGTTGCATTAACGCAGCGAATTTCTGCTCCCAGCCGGTAATGTGAATAATTCGATCGAACTGTGAGTGTGGAAGCTTGAGCAACTCGTTCCGCGGGCGCCGCGACAATTCTTCCCAGTTCGCATAAAGCACGTAAAGAGCATTACCATATCGGAGGTTCTCGAACGCGACCAAGTCATCCGCGAACTTAGCACCGATATAGTGATCGTTGCCGCCCATTCCTCGCAAGTATTCGCTTGGCTTGAACTGCTCAAAAAGGCTGAGTCTCTCCAATACAGTATCGTGCTGCACACCGTTAGTTTTTTCGCCTAACCAGGCTGCTGCTAGTCTATCGATATCTCCCGGTGGAAAAACACTCCAGTCCAAAGCCGTAGTAAATACGAACTCCGGGTTTTCTGCACTGGAGATACCGACCACGCCTGTGTTCTCCTGGAGTAGATTCAGAGCAAACAGAAGGTCGTCTCGAAATGAAGGAGCTTGGCGGTCGAAAACCTGATCTATCGAGAAAACGATCCCATACTTAGACTCTTCTAGCTGCTCTTGAATGAAAACGTTCAGTTGCAAAAGATAAGGAGGAATCTGATCACGATGGTATACGTCACGGGGGATCGCTGCCGTCGTCCACCCATTTCGCGCTCCATTGCCGTAGATGGGAATGTCTTGGTAGAAATACTTTTTGTATTTTGGAAGGTCCTTTCGCACGATCTCCCAGCCATCCACGTTTCGAGCTGAGGTTTTACCCACATCAGCTCCAGGAACGAGTTCCCAACGGTTGCCTACATTTAGCCTGTCTAATGTTAATCCAAGATGAGCGTAGTCCCCGGACCTGATGTCGTCCGATGCGATTTTCTTTCCAGCAAGAACCTGGACGTTTCTCGACTGGATCTTCCTCAGCTCAGATTCGATAGCCGCTGGAATGTTTCTAAGCGACTTTTTCCACGAATTCACGATCACCCCCACGCACAAATAACAGTGCTACTCCGATGGTAGTGAACACGATAAACTACAACCGAAGCAATGACCTGATCGTTGTTTCCAGGAGTTTCTTTTGAGGAGAAGCATAGTTGTTCTGAGACGAATGGACCTCGGATAAAGACTGGATGATCTGAACTTGGCTCAGCGTGGCTCGATCGGCCTCATCTTCAGCACTTCCAAAACCGGACAGGATTTTGAGCGTGCTTGAGCTCGGGGGTCGTTATCCGCTTCCCTCTCGCGCCAACGTAGAGATCCCATATCTCTTTCGGTGCCTCCCTCCCGACGAAGCCGAACCTATTTGCCTCAGATCCGTCGGCATAAAGGATGTCAGGAAAGTTGTCGGTGGTTGCGGCCATCCACGTCTCGGCCTCAAACGCTCCTACAACCACACCTCGGACAACAGCGAGCACATACTGAGCATTCTCAGCACGTGACCTTGAAATTCTCCAGCAATAGCGGACGAAATTGTAGATTGCTCGACGATCGAATCTATTATCAAGCTTGTTGATGTTGATCAGCACAAGGCGATGTTCCGGGTTCGAAGGAAATGCCGGCAGACTGTATTTGTCGACTATCTCGACATGGTTCATGGGACCACGGTCGCTGCTGGCGTGGCCGCCCTGGCTGTTGGTGAGGCCTGGATAGGCATCTATCAATGCAGCTTCTACTTCAAAGATCGCTGCCTCAGGTATCTCATGACGATGGATGACATGTAGCACTTCAAGCCCAGCGTTCTTTATCGCCCGGATACGATCGAGCTTTGATCCAAGTGTTTGGCTATCGTCATCTGCTAGGTCTGCGACGCCGGCGGCATGATCGAATACACGATTGTTACGACCTTTGCCGACGTAAAACGTCTCGCCGTTCCGCGGATCGATAAGGCGATAGACGTAATTGCCAAGCCGTTCACATACTTCTTCAGAAAATTGCACGGCTGTCCCTTAGTTCAAGCTGATGATTTTCGCGGGCGAGAAGTTCTGAAACTTCTTAAGCCCGCTGACAATTCCCTTGCCCGGTATGGGTGTGCCAATGGATCCTTTCAGCCAGCACTGCTTCTTCGAGTAATTGTAGGAAAATGCCATGCAGCGATTGTCGTCAACGCAGGCGAGGCGACAGTCGAGTGGCGTCTTGGCAGTGCTATGAGGGCGCGGGGAGAGATCGCCGCCTCGAAAGTCAACATCGTGAAAGAGTGCACTCTGGGGATCGATCGTTCCAAGAGCGAATGTGGGCGGGTCGGCGTCGGCGCCGCTGAGGAATCGGCCTGAGAATGCGACACTGTTACCATCTGCCCGGCCCGCACTGGATTTGAGGAAGCAGTTCGGCCCTCTTGTAATCTTTGGGTTGGCGTTGAAGGTGAACGCCTTGCATTGACCGTTCATGACCAGGCAACTCTGAGCACATTCGGCAGCGTCGCTTGCTCGGGTAGAAGAAATGTCGTCGCCGAAGAGATCTAAGCCGGTATAGATGGCGATCCGGTTTGGACGCTTTGTGAACTCTTCGATCGGTGAGAGTTTCGCTTGTGTCTGCGGCGTCGGCGTTGTGCTTACCGTTGTCTCTGTCGAGTGCGGCTGCTCCGGCGTCACCGGCTGCGTAGTTGATCCCGTTGTGCTCGTCGTGTTTGGGGCGGGCAGAGATGTATCTGGTGCTGCCGATGTGCCCGCGGCAGAGGGCTTTGACCCATCCCCAGTTCGATTGAGCCTATACTGCTCAATCTCTTCTGGCGTGAAGACATGCATGTCATTCGGCGGCGTCTTGAACATGACGCTCAACACGTCCACAGGAGTGTCGAAGCGGTTGAGGACGTCAATGATGTCGGAAATCGTGAGCTGCGCTCCCACAAGATCAGAGGTATCAGAGGAAATCTGATGCACGCCCAGCTTGCCGTCGACCCTGCGCTCGACACCGGCAAGAAACATATAAGCACATGCGGATAGGCATGCACTGTCTTTCGGGATGTAGGTCGCGAGCTTTCGCTCATGAATGTCGTCTGCCATTAGCAGACCCATCTGCACGGCGCCGCCTGAGCTGTTCAAGGTAACAAGTTTAGCGCCGGGGGCTGCGTGAAGAGCCCGCCGGAAGTTGAGTGCTGAGCCGACGTCGATATCGCCGTTCATCGATATGACATCTGGCTTGGCGTCATCCACGACAAACGGACCAAAGACTTTCTCAGACGCGGCTGCAGGGCTGACCATTGTTGTTACACATAGCGCAGCGCTCACCGCGGCAGATTGAAGCAATTTACGCATGAACAAGCTCCCAGCCCAAGATAATCAATCTACATACGCCTGAATCTGACAAGGTTGTTGGAGGCTCGGCACTGCATATTCTAGATTGCGGTTAATCGACGGCGTCTGTGCCGGGATAATCCTTGGCTCCCTCCTCGGGCATTCTACTCGTCATCTTCACCGTCGATGGAGATCACATGGGGACGATCAGAAAGCTCTGATGGCTCTAACAAGCCCAGGGCGTCGTGGTGGTGTGCTGTGAGCGCTGAGAAGTCGTTCGGCGTGATCAGGCGCCTGACCTCGGGTGGGTAGCAATTTCCACCACCGATGTAGTCTCGAAAGGTCGCGCGCGCCTGGGCGTTAGTCAGCACATAAAACGTTGGCGTGAGAGTTCTGAGATCCAGCTCGATGAAGATGAAGAAGTCGGCGTCGCCCTTCGTTGCCATGTCCACTGGCCAGCGGGTGATGTCCTGCGCTGGGCTTGATCGGAATTGCCTTGTCTTCACCTCAATTGATTTAGCCACGCCATCGATAACTATGATGACATCGTGACCGGGTGCGCCTTCGGGGCTGATGTATGCTGCGTGTCCGAGGCTGTTCAGCTTTGCTACGGTAAGCAGTTCGCCGAGTGTTCCGGCCTGTAGCCTCGAAAGTAAAGTTAGCATGCTGTGAAGTTCCCCCTTTTCCTGGCTCAGACCGAAAGCAAAGCCTGGAACCTGCGCGACATCAAACGACATTGGCTTCGAAGGAGCAAGAGCCCACTAACACCCGCGAGATCGATCTCGGACCGCCGCCTCTTCGCGTGCCGGAATGATCCTTGGCACCCTTTGCGGGGAATCCTACGCATTGATCGACGACATCAAAAGAGGAACAAAATGCCGACGATCAGAAAACTCAGAGGCCGCTGGCAAGCACAAGTGCGGCGACGCGGTATGAAGCCTCGGGCAAAGAGCTTTGATAGTAAGACCGAGGCCGAGAAGTGGGCGCGCGAGCTGGAAAGCCAGGTCGATCGTTTTGGTGCCGCGCCCGACACCAAGATATTGGAGACCACTACGCTCGGCGACTTGCTCAAGCGTTACAAGATTGAAGTATCACCGACAAAGCGCGGCTGCGTGCAAGAAATCCAGCGCATTGACGTGCTTGAACGTCATGAGATCGCGCACCGGACATTGGTCGGGCTTTCACAGCCTGACATCGCATCTTTCCGCGACGAGCGCCTTAGCAGTGTGGCTCCATCTACCGCGGTTCGCGAAATGGCGATCCTTAGTCACGTAATCGAAGTCGCGATGCGCGACTGGGGCTTTCCTCTCAGCCGCAACGTGGTCAAGCTGGTTCGACGGCCCATCATTCGGAACGAGCGCAAGCGCCGCTTGGAAGGCGACGAGGAGCAGCGCCTGCTCGACGGGTGCGACGGCGGCAAGATCGCGTTCATGAAGACGCTGCTTATTGTTGCCATTGAGACCGGGATGCGCCGCAGCGAGATCCTCGGTTTGAAATGGAATAACGTCTCTCACAACCGCCGCGTCATCACGCTGGAGATGACGAAGAATGGGTCCGGTCGGGAGGTGCCGATGTCGCAGCGTGCGTTTGATGCAATAACGGATTGGAAGTCGCGGGCGGATTCGGACCAGCCTCGTGTGTTTCCGATGGCTCCAGGGTCGCTGGAGCAAGCTTGGTATCGTCTTCTTGTCCGGGCCAAGGTCACAGGGCTGAGGTTTCACGATCTTCGCCACGAGGGCGTTAGCCGTCTATTCGAACGTGGGCTGAACATCATCGAGGTAAGCAGCATCTCGGGTCACAAAGAACTTCGGATGTTGAAGCGCTACACCCACCTGTCTGCCGACGATCTTGTCACTCGCCTCGGATGATGCGGCGGTAACCTTGACAGACCTTTACATATGCCGGTTCGAAGCAAGGTCGATGTAAAGGTCAGGACCGCAAAACCTTTACAATTGTATATCTTTGGTTGTCTCCAAAAGCGCCGCGAAGCCCGAGATCCCTGCGAAAACGACCGCGACCTTTACACTAAGTTTACATAATCTTTACAAAACTGCCTAAAATCAGCAAATTCGCTTGTGATGTAAAGGTCACGTGACGCGCAGCGGTTGCACCGTATCTCTCGCATGCGTCGACCGTCGTATTGCCCCGTGCCAACAGTGGAGACAAATCACGTTCGGCGTGTTCCGAAGCTCACCTTCGTGCCGGAGCCCTTGATTGCCAGCACCGAAAACATATCCAGCGCATGGGTATGTCTGGCTCGCGCATTGATCGACGGCACGGCGCCTGGTTCATCTGCGGCTTCGATCTAAGCTCCAATTGATCTCAGAGCGATCAGATCCTCCTCGCTGGCGCTGTAAACGGATGATGACCAGAAGCGCGCGATCTTTTTTTCCGCATCAATTCGGTGCCGGGAAGCCTCCTATGCCGGAGGAAGCGACGGCGCCATTCATACTAGCCGCATATCGAAGTCCTAGAGAAAATCAATGCAGTCGATGGGGATGCCTTTTGCGCCGGCGATGATCCGGTTGACCTAACCTCCTCAGCCAAGATCGACACAGAAGCTCGCGGGCGAGCGCCATGTTCAGAGCAGCACTTCGTGTCATTTGCGAAGGGGATCGCGCCAGTGCGAATCCTCGGGTCGAAGGTCAGACGGGTGAGCGCTGAGACGTCTGGGGAGGATCGTGCCTAAACGAATCCTCAGCTCGCTGGCAATCCGTTACATGATGATCTCCCGGGAGGGAAATCTCGACGTGAGACGCCGAAGGCGTCTGGCAAGGCCCGCAGGGCCGCGCAGTGCGAGCGAAGCGAGCTGAACTGCTGGAAAAGTTTGCCAGCGTCACGTTTTGTGCACTCTCTTACTATGTATCTAATATCTAAAGTAATGCGTATACATAGGGAGAAAACGCACAAAGCGTGACGCTTTCGGCATATGCGCTCCGATCGCGGTCCCCGCTATAAGTGCAATATCATCGTGAGGAAAAGACCATGAGCAAGGACACCGAGGCCAATTGCCCGGAAACGAAAATGCGGCATGAAGCTCGATCGGCTTTGCGCCAGCTGGAGATCGAATGGCGTGCACACCAGAAAGAGGACATGAGCCGGCGAGTAGCCGAAAATTCCGCAAGCCACTCTCGGTTTCGGTATCGGCTTGCACGTGCGGCTGAAGGGAAGAAAGTGCGCTCCTACATATTTCATAACCACGCGCCGCAGCTTCCGGGTGAGTGGCACGCCGCCTACCAGAAGCGAATCCATCGTGATCGAATGCGCACTAGGCGCGGTGTTACAGCAGCCACTGTGCGGCCTTGGACTGATCTCTCTGAACTAAGCGATCAGGAGAAAGCTGACCATATTCGAACAAAGAACCGCGATCGCCAGGCTCGTCGCCGCGCAATGAAAGCAAAACTGGAAATGGACCTATTTATGGCGGACTTTATCGAGGAGTTTCAAAATAAGGCGGAAGGAACCGACAATGCTGAGTGAGGAGTTGAAAGCCTTAGTCAAAGCGCTGGCTGATAAGTATCGACAGCGGCCCAGCAATGTAATCTGGGCCGCAAACCGTTTTCCTCACTTCCCCCATGCGCGCCAAAAGCCTCGCTTTCGCGTGAAGGCGATCTCGCAGAGGTGGTCTCCGTTGTCCAAGGATATAGATCGAGAATGCCGCGAAGGTTAGATCTGACCGGCGATATTACGCACACAATTCGGTTAAGGTTGATCGACTTTCGTTGGCGAAGACAGTCTCCTACAAGCTGAGCACTCAACCGAGCCAGGGACGCTCGGGATCTTTTGGGTTCGCTGCAAATTCATTCGGCGTGCCTCCTCGTCGGGATGCCTTGCGATCTGCGTTTAATGGTTCTTTTGCTGGAGACAACGCAGCGATCACAATCAACGCAATGAGGTTGAAGAAGAAGCCCAGGGCAAACCAACCTAAGGGATCTCGGTTTTTGTTCGCCGCGATGATGGCGCACGCGCCACCGAGAACGATGCCGGATACGAAAATGATTAATGAAAAGTCCATGCACCCCTCGCTCAGTGCCGAGCCTATACATGACCCGAGGAGAGCGAAAGGGAACCTTTGTCCGATAGAGGTCAGCCGTAACTGCTGATCCGGTCGCATTCTATAGTTTCAAGGGCTTCCGGAGTAGCACCATTTAATGACCGACAGAGCGAAATGGTTCCTTTATGTCAATGGCTTAGCTGCCATCTAATGGATCATTGCGATGAAACTGATCGGATATGCTCGTGTCTCAACGGTCGAGCAGAACCTGGATTTGCAGATCTCGGCCCTTCAGGTGGCTGGATGCTTGGAGATCTTTACGGACCAAGGATTGTCGGGTGCGGATTTCCAGCGTCCAGGCTTGAGAAAAGCGCTTCGAAAGATACAACATGGAGACATGCTCGTAGTCTGGCGGCTCGATCGCTTGGGGCGTTCTCTGGTCGACTTGATCCAGACCGTGAGCGCGCTTTCGAAGCGCGGCTGCGAATTCCGTTCATTGACGGAGAACATCGACACCTCTTCGTCGGGTGGCAGACTGTTGTTCCACGTCATGGGTGCCATGGCCGAGTTCGAGCGCTCGATCATCAGTGAGCGCACCAAAGCAGGGATGGAAGCCGCGAGAGCACGAGGATCTCGGATCGGGCGCCGTCCGTCAATGACCGACGCGCAAACCGCTGATGCCCGGCGCGCTGTCGAAGTCGACCTGGAGCCGATCTCTGAAGTGGCGGCACGATACAAGGTCCATCCCAAAACGCTGGCTCGCGTCATTCGCGTAACCCAAGCCGAACAGCATTCCAGCCCAATCCTCGAAGAGACTCATGGGCGCGTGGGGCAAGCCAAATGCTGGGATGTAACGTCAGCGTCGGTCGAGCCAGCCAGCGAGCGTCTGTGAGTCAACGAAGATCATCTCGCATCATGACCTTGCGGTAGCCGCTTCCTTCGGCAATGTTCAGCTGCGAGATGAAGGGTAGGGCATGAGCAAAGCATGGATGGTGCGCGCTGAGCGCGATGGACGGCTCTTCGATGCGTTCAAGGAGAAATCGGCCGTCGCAATCGGCTGGAATAAGGTTGGCGATCTTTCGAGCGTCAAATCGCGAAAAGCAATCGCGGATCTTGTCAGTGCGTCCTGGCCCGAAACGAAGCCGCAGTCGGTCGCCATGGCTGCCGGGCAGTTGCACCGCTTCGTGAATGAGATCGAGATCGGCGACATGGTCGTCACTTACAATCCTTCTCGCCGTGTTTATTTGCTTGGTGAGATCGCTGGTCCATACCGCTACGATACGTCGGTAGACCCGGAGGATGCCCAATATCGGCCCGTGCGGTGGCAAGGTGAGGTCAGTCGCGATCTTCTTTCTGTCGAGAGCCGCAACAGCCTTGGCGCCATTTCTACTCTCTTCCGGATATCGAATGAGGTTGCTGCTGAGTTGAGAAAAGCGCTTATCTCTGGTCACCCGGCAAAGCCAGAGATCATTGCGGCGGCAACTGAGTCCACCGAGGGGGACCTCTTCAAATCGATGGAGAGCCGCGCGCATGAGTTCATTAAGGACAAGGTCAGCGCACTCCCATGGGATGACATGCAGGAGCTAGTCGCCGGCATCTTGCGCTCGCTGGGCTACAAGACACGCGTTTCGGAAGCAGGCCCCGATCGCGGGAAGGACATAGTTGCTTCGCCAGATGGTTTCGGTTTTGAATCGCCACGCATTGTGGTTGAAGTGAAGCACCGAAACGGCGCTATGGGCGCCCCAGATGTCCGAAGCTTCCTCGGCGGGCGCCATCCACAGGATAAAGGGCTGTATGTCAGCACTGGCGGATTCACGCGTGAAGCGCGCTACGAGGCAGAGCGGGCGAACATACCGCTCGCTTTGATGGACCTAGACGATCTCGTGAAAAGTCTTCTTGAACAATACGATAAACTGGACCTTGAAACGCAGCAATTAGTGCCATTGAAGCGAATTTTGATACCGGCGTGGACATGACAGTTGAACCACAGGCTGCCTTTGCGGAGAGACGATACTGCTTCGCTATTTGGCCACCTCACGATGTCCGTCGCCGCCGACATGTGCTAGAGATCAAAGCTCTTTAAATATCGCTCAATCCGCGGACCTCTCCGATCCATGAACTTCGGGTGACGCTATGCATCATAACATTTCGCTCCCTACCTCGGCAGCTAACTGTTGGATCGACAACCCAATAAATCATGTTGCTGTTGGTCGGATTATATTTTTCAATTATGGCAAGGATATAGTTTTCACCATGTGAGGCCGCCTGCTGCCATTCGCGAGCCGTGAATGTTGGCGAGCAATAACCGACGGAGCTCTTCACCTCGACATATATCGTCCGGCGTCCTTTGTGAGCCAATATATCGTAACCAACCTGCTGTCTGCTAACGTCATGAACGTCCCACCCATCATCTCGCAAGGCAGCATAGACGAACTGTTCAGCATCCCATCCGTGATGGGATCGAGGTGGTGAAGTCAGAGTTCCGGTGAGTGTTGGTGTTCTTAACCTGGATGTTCTCGGTCGCGATCCGAGCCTGGTGGTTGAGATTGTTGCGACCGCGGCGGGAGCAAAAGCGAGCGACGGAAACTCTTGCAGGAAAGACCTATTTTGCGGGTTGTTCAAGCTTTGATCAAAATAAGCGTCGAATTCGCGTTCGGTAAAATTGAAGTCAGAACAAAAATCTTCTACTGAAACGTCAGTTGCTGCTCCAATAGAGAGAGCTGGATTGCTGTCATGATACAATGTGTATATCAATGGAATCAGCGGTATGCGATCGCCGTTAGGCGCCACGTAGGGCAGGAAGTTATCGAGATTCATTAAATCGACTGCAGCGAAGCCGTTTCCACCTGGATCTATCCGTAGCCATTTGCGGTGCTCTTCGCGTCTGTAACTTGCGCCGGACTCACAAAGCTCGCAACTACCCCCTTCTAAATTGCCGACCAGATGGCGACAATCAGACCGGTCCTGATCAAGGAAGGTTTGACTAGCTAATTCATTAGGCGATGCATAGCATCCTATGCCTTTTTGCAGGTGAAGATTGTTTCGCCAAATATTAGAGCTAGTCTTTCCGCCAATCGGAATGACGCCAGTCCGGGCGAGGTGGTTATTCTCAAAAATAGAGACTACGCAGGCGTTCAATGGACGGGACGACTTCGAATACAAATCATCAAGCATTGATTGTAATACATCAGATTGTAT
Source organism: Sinorhizobium sp. B11 (assembly GCA_039725955.1). Classification (NCBI taxonomy): domain Bacteria; kingdom Pseudomonadati; phylum Pseudomonadota; class Alphaproteobacteria; order Hyphomicrobiales; family Rhizobiaceae; genus Sinorhizobium; species Sinorhizobium sp. B11. Next base: position 4,513,966 of record CP091034.1, on the reverse strand, counting down.
AAATGTTCCCGAATGAATACTTGGGATATACTGCTCGTAGAATTTCAAGGCAAGAAATATTTGAACGAATCGACCTTTGTAGCTCCGCCCTACAACTTCACGCTTGAACGCATTGAGCGCGCGTAACGCGCCTTCATACGGCTCCGGACTTCCAACTTCCATTGCTCACCTAACATTTGAAGAGTATTCGTCGGGTGATATAACCCCTCGCATAAGTTGTTGGAATGGTGAGTTTGGAGGGGTAAAATAATCGAGCGAGCTTCCATCCGTTCCGGGTTCGAGCGGCGGTAAGTCAGAAATTGCGTCGACGACAGTAGGCGGCGGAGGAAGAAGCATATCCGATTTCCCCCAAGCCGAGATTGGCGGTGGTGGAAAAAGTGGCTGCGTCCCGGCCCTGGTGCCTGCAATGATCACCCTTGTCCGGCGCTGGGGAACTCCAAACTGTTCAGCTTTGACTGTCCAAACGCTTGTCGCATATCCGGCTTGTTCCAGAGTAGCTAATACCATCTGGAGCACACGACCGCCTTCCATGCTTTTCAGCCCCTGCACGTTTTCAAAGAGAAATCCATCAGGTTGAACGTGAGTTAGAATATCCGCGTAGCGCTTAAATAGGTGGTTCCGCTGGTCCTCCATGCTTCTCTTGTTGCCGGCCGTAGAGAAGCCCTGACATGGCGGGCCGCCAAGAACCAATCTTTTAGTGTCGTGCTTCTGGCCTGTGTTCTTGGCGTATTTGACTATTTCCGAGAATACATCGTCGCTCTCGACGTCTCCTAATACGGTGTTACCGCCAAGGTTTTTTTTATAAGTTTCCAGCGCTGATGCATCGATGTCATTACCGACCACCTGTTGCCAGCCCGCCCAGTGAAAACCGAGTGAGAGGCCTCCGGCTCCAGCAAATAAATCGATAAATTCGCCCTTTTCGCCTAAATGTTTGGCAATTTGGAATGCGAGAAGCGGTGGGACTGCGTTGCCAATTTGCTTGTTTACAGCGCTCTTACTTCCGTAGAATTCAAAGCTATCGGGGAACGTCTGGAGCCGCGCAGCTTCCCGCTGAGATATCATCCTGTCCTGTAAATAATGGACAAATGATCCATTTCCTGGCCTGTTGAAGTAAGTCGAAATAGTGTGAGAAGGGGATTCTGGTTGCATCCTCCCATAATAAGTCGAACGGCTTCCTTCGCCGCGGCGGAAACTTTCTCTGATCTGCTGGAGACGTTTGGAAGGGATAGATTCCGGGATATCTTTCCAATTTCCACCGGGTGGCACTGCGCGGACAATGTCTAAGTCTAGGCAGCTGAGGGCTGGTGTATAGTGGTTCGGAATCATAGTTTATATTTTTGCCCATGCAGATTTAGACATCAGAAATTCTCTTTTTTTCTCAGGAATCCATTTGAAAAATTCAAGAATTTTTGAAAAGTTACTTCTATCAAACCCATATGCTTTCGCGCAAGCCACTTCGAGAAGATCTTCAACGGCAGCGTCTCCAGCAAGTCGCCTTTCGCAGAGAGTGTCGATCAAGCAAAGCCCGCTCAGCGCAGGAACGCGCACTTGGCGAATGACACCAAGCGACACATGAGACGTTGATAGAACTGCCCTGGCTTGTAATTCAAAAACTAGGGAGTTCATAATGGCTAACAATCGTCTTAACTTGCTGATGTCGCCATCTCTGAAATATGCCACGTGAAGCGAGTTGCCGGTTACCCATCCGCCTGGAATGATCGTCGCTTGAACGCGTCGCTTTTGCGTTGGGCGAGATACATCACGCCAGGCAATGCGCTGGAAATTCGCGCTTGATGGGATTATCGGGCCCGAGGTCGATACATAGGAGTTAGGAGGATTGTGAACGGCGTATTGGCCGATCATTCGACCCTTAATGAAATGATATTCACCGCTGCGAGCTAAGAAATTTTGATAACCAGTTTCATCTAATTCACGGCCTGCCCACAATCCGTCGGGATGCCCCTCAAGCTCCTTGAAAGTTTCGTGATGCAGGAAGGTTTCGAAGAGAGCCAAGGCTCCGTGGCCTAGCTCAAATGGTATGGTTTGCCCGGGACGTGCTTTCAGGCGTTCAACAGCGACGTGGCTTCGCTCTTTTAAGGAAAGGTCATTGTTGAAGATTGAGAGTTCGATGTCCTTGCTAGGTGTCCCTCGATTGGCTGTAAAATAAAGGCATGATTGGTCTACACGATCGAAAAGGCGGGCCTCAGCGGGAAAAAAAGACATCGTCCGTATATCGAGATCTTGCCAAAGCCACTCTCGCAATTTCTCAGAATTTTGGTCTGCAAACAGTGCAGCGGGGCAAATGATGCCGACGGACCCCCCTTGCCGAACTAGTTTAACTGCCAGCTCAGTGCCAACACGAGAAAGATTCGTTCCCCATCCGGAGAATTTCCTACTTGGTTGAGACATGGGATACATAGAGGCCAAGTCAGCATCAAAGCGCCTCAAATGTTCAATGACCTGCGCTTGCTTAGATGAGCTTAGCAGCCTCAGTTCTCTGCGATCCGGCTTCAGGGCCTCCCATGGAGGATTGGTGATGCACAGATCGAATGTGCCGTGATGCGACGATGCTAGATGGAAGCTATCGCCCGCTCTCACGTCGATGTCGGCCGTCAGACCATGTTTTTGTAATGCGACTTTGACGTTTTTCTCCGCCAGCTTCAGCGCTGACTCATCGCAGTCCCACAGAGAGATGTTGAGGTGCTGGCCCCGAAGTGATGCATTAGCGTTGCTCAAAAACTTGACAACAAGGCGCCCGTCACCTGCAAACGGATCCACCAGTGAACGAGTTGTCTTTTTTTTGCGAGCGCCTGCGAGATCAATCGCAACTAATTCGGAGATAAAATCGGGGGTATAGAATTTTCCGGTATACCGCTCGTGGAGCGATTTTCTCGAAAATGCGCCGCTGCCATCCGTGATATCGCGCAGATTTACGACGAGGTTCATGAGAGCCTGCATAACGATGATTCGAATCTACACTTATGCCGATTGGTTGCCCTCCATTCAAGGACCACGACGCCACACTCCTGGTAAAAAAGGCCACGTCATCGGCACATCAGCGACTCACCCAGCCTGTCATTTGCTCGTTATGAGAACGCCCGCGCCGAACAAGCGCCGACCAAGACCGCGGAGAGGTGGCAGAGTGGTCGAATGCACCGCACTCGAAATGCGGCATACCTGCAAGGGTATCGTGGGTTCAAATCCCACCCTCTCCGCCATTACAAAATCCGGCGATCCGATCACACCGAAAGCCTGCCCAAGGTCCCGGCATTCAGCGCGCCGTGCGGACGTCTTCAAATCTCAATCCGAAGCGCGCCAGATATTTCGACAGGCGATCTGCGTCGTTAATGCTCTTTTTCTCAAGGCGTGAGCTTGCGAACAGGGCTCGGCCTGCGGCGCTGATATTGGCATGTTCTCGGCATATGCGGACGACGGCTGAAAGCTGGGCCGAATCGAAAAGGTCGAGCCCGGCGACCGCGTCTCGGCCGAGGATCTCGATGAGAATATCGTCATTCGACAGGCTCTGGGCCGAATTCCTCCATGAGGCTTTCAGTCGGCGAATTTCGTCCTCGACCGCTTCCACGGTGATCCGTCCTTGTGGGGCGAGCGTCGCCATGCGGGTGATCGAGGCGGAAAGATCGCGGAAGTTGGCGCTCCAGAGAGCCTCTGGGCTGTTTGCGAAGGAAAGGTAGCGCTGGCGAGCCTCCTTGTTGAAGGTGATGTTCTGACCTTCCAATTCTAGAAAACGCCGCAGCTCGAATTCGAGGTTGGGCTCTATGTCTTCCCGGCGCTCGCGCAGGGCAGGAAGCCCGAATGTCCAGAGGTTCAATCGCGCAAGGAGATCTTCGCGAAACTGCCCCTTCTGCACGGCTTCGCCCAGATCCCTGTTCGTGCCGGCGAGGAGCTGGAAGTCGGCAGACACTTCTCGGTCCGCGCCAACCGGCAGGAAGCGCTTTTCCTCGATGGCACGCAGGCACATGGCCTGTTCATCTGCACCCAACTCACCGATCTCGTCCAGAAAGAGAACGCCCTTGTCGGCGGACTTCAGGAGACCTGCTCGTTCGCCGGCGGCACCGGTAAAGGCGCCTTTGACGTGGCCGAAGAGGGTGGACATGGCCTGGTCGCCGCGTAACGTTGCACAGTTCACCTCGACGAAAGGTCCGGTTACCTTGCGCTGGGCCTTTTTCAGTTCGTAAATCCGCTTGGCAAGCTGCGATTTACCGGCGCCTGTCGGCCCTGTGAGCAGCACAGGTGCGCTCGAGCGGATAACGACGCGTTCGATTTCATCGATCATCCGGTTGAAGGCGGCATTGCGCGTAGAAATACCGGATTTCAGGAAGGATCTGGCATCGTCCCTTTCCGAGGCAAAGCGCTTAGCGATTTCATCGTATCGTGAGAGATCAAGATCGATAATGGCGTGCGTGCCTGCAAAGTCCCGATCCGGTTCGCGGCCGCGCGGCGGCGAGAGCTGTAAAAGGCGGCCGGGAATGATCCGCGCCTCAGTCAGCAGAAACCAGCAGATCTGGGCGACATGCGTGCCGGTAGTGATATTGACGAGGTAGTCCTCGCTCTCCGGATCGAAATTATAGTTGCGGGCAAAGTCTCGTAGGCTCGTATAGACCTCGGAGAAATCCCAGGGATCCTTGAGATTGATGATGTTCTGGCGGACTTCGGTTGCCGGTGAGACGGTTTCGATATCCGCAATAATCCCTTTTGCCAGCCATTCCGAATGGTTGTCGTGAATGAGATCAAGGCGATCGATGAACATTCCGGGCTGCCGGCACAGACCAACGTTCGGCCGCCATCGGTTCCAGCGTTCTTCGTGGCGGCCGAGATCAAGCGTCGTCCCAAGGATGCTGATGGCAACTCGACGTTTCATGGGTTATCCAATTATATAAGGCTTATATTTTAAGATACGATATGAAAACTCGAATGAAATCGCAATTCTAGGCTGAAAGTTCTTTTCGAAGTTTTTATCCGTTTTAAAACAATTGGATAGAAATAAATTTCTGCTGTTTCTGTGCTTTGGGCGTCCAATTGGCACACCACTTGAATTGTATCCGGCGTCACAAAATTTGCGTGACACGCCTTTGGCAAAAGTCTGATGCGAAAAGATCGTCGCCTGGGTGGTGTGGAAAAGCGAACGAATAGAAGGACTGCAGAAGCAGAAAAGACCATGGTTAAAGTCGTAAGCGGACAGGATCTGATCGACGCAGGCATGCTGCAGGGCAAGTGGTTTCGCCCGGCGCTCGATGCTGCCAATAAGGTTCTGAGCGAAAATGGTTCGATGGATGAGGCGATGGCGGCTGCGCGGACATTCCAGCCGGGGCCGACGCTCGCGCTGCGCACGTCTGGCGACATCGAGATCTATTCGAACATCCGCGCTGAAAACTCTTTCGAGCAAGACAATGTCGAGAAGGTGAATGCGACGATGCGCGAGCTTGTCCGCACGCCCGTCATCCGTGCGGCAGCAATCATGCCGGATGCCTGCCCGGCCGGGCCTGTTGGAACCATTCCGGTCGGCGGTGTCGTCGCATCGGAAGGAATCCATCCGGGCATGCACTCTGCGGATATATGCTGCTCGATGGCGATCTCTATCTTTCCGAGCGTCGATCCGAAATCGCTGCTGGATGCCGTTCATGCCGTGACGCATTTCGGTCCGGGTGGCCGTCCACGCGGTGCGCAGATCAAGCCGTCTGAAGCCACGCTTTCTGCTTTTCAGCAGAATCCGTATTTGAAGGATGGTGCGTTCAGCGCGGGAATTGAACACTTCGGGACGCAGGGTGACGGAAACCACTTTGCCTATGTCGGAACGATGAAATCGACCGGCGAGACGGCTCTCGTGACCCATCACGGTTCACGGGCCCCGGGTGCGCGTCTCTATGATCGTGGGATGAAGGTTGCAAACCGCTTCCGCGAACAGATCTCGCCGGAAACGCTGCGCGATAATGCCTGGATTCCCAGCGATACCGAGGAGGCAGAACTCTACTGGGCGGCACTTCAGACGGTGCGTCAGTGGACGAAGGAGAACCATTATGTCATCCATGATATGGCGGCGGAAAATCTCTCTGCCAAGGTCGCTGATCGCTTCTGGAACGAGCACAACTTCGTTTTCAGGAAGTCCGATGGCCTCTTTTATCACGGGAAAGGTGCGACCCCGGCGTTCGACAAATGGGCGGCAGATGCAACGGATCTGACGATCATTCCGCTCAACATGGCGGAACCGATCCTCATCGTTCGCGGTTCGAATGCCGCGCATGGCTTGGGCTTCTCACCGCACGGTGCCGGCCGTAACTTCTCGCGCAGCGCCCATCTGCGGCGTCTTGCAGAAGAATACGGTGCCGACTCCCGCGGGCTCAGCCCGAACAACATCGCCGATATTCTGGCGAAGGAAGCGGCTGGGATCGACGCGCGTTTCTTCTCCGGCTTCGCGGATATTTCCGAATTGCCGGGTGCCTACAAATCGGCTGCCAATGTCCGGGCGCAGATCGAACAGTACGGTCTTGCCGAGGTGGTCGACGAGGTGATTCCTTACGGAAACATCATGGCGGGCGACTGGCAGAAAAACGCGCCTTGGCGGAAGAAGCGCCGGTAGTCCGGATGTGCGCAGATGTGGCCTGTACAAAGAAAGGGCGGAGTAATCCGCCCTTTTGGGTTTTGGATATTAGATTTATCTCGGCGGATATAGGTCCTCGATTTTTAGATCAACATTGAGGTCAGCGGGTTCCTGCCGGGCAGCCGAACTCGGTTGGAGGTTTCCGAGCAGCGAAGAAACCGCGTTGTCTCCAGCAAAGCCCGCTTCTTTCAGAAGCTGGTCGAGGACGGGCTTGTTGGCCTGATAATTCAGCAATTGGCCCGCAAGTCCGTCACCGAGCCCTATGTTTCCGCTTCGGGCGTCGCCGCCGCGTCCCAGCATGCCGCCGGTGTCGAAAATACGGATATCGGAAATCTTCTCGATCGGCTTCACCGCCTCAGCCAGCGCCTGCGGGATGATACGGATACGCTCGCGCAGGATTTCGTAGTCGATGATCGCCGCACTCAACCGGTTGCGTGCTTCGTTCAGCAGGGCTTCGCTTTCGGCCGCCGCCTTGCCGGTCTCCAGAACGCCCTTCGCTTTGATGACTGCGGCGTCTGCCTCTGCCACCGCGAGCGTCTTGATGGCGTCCGCCTGGTCGACGGCGGCCTGTTTTTCAGCTTCGGCACCGACGGTCACGGCCGTCGCTTCGGTTTCCGCCTTCTTGCGGGCGTCGATGACGGCGATCTGACGTTCGCGTTCGGCAATTTCGACGGCTTTTGCGGTCGAAACCTTTTCCTCCGCTGCGATAGCCAGGGCCCTTGCCTGTTCCGCTTTAGCCTTGGCTTCGGACTCCTCGCGGCTCTTGGTGGCGACGGCAATGGCGCTTTCCTGTGAAACGATCTGCAGGTCGCGGCGGGCTTCGGTATCGCGCTGCTGCACGGCGCGGGATGCGTCGATATTCGCGCTTTCGCGGACCTGCTTGGCGAGGGCCTCACGCTCGGCAATCGCCTGCTCGGTGGTGATGCGGGCCTCTTCTTCCGCGCGCTTGGCAGCCTGCTCCTGCTGGGCGGTTTCTGCGCGCGTTGCGGCCGACTTATTGGCGATGTCACGCTCCTGGTTGAGCTCGGCTTCGCGCTTGGTGCGCTCGATTGCCAGTGACTGCTGGCGCGCTTCGAGATCTTTCTGGGCGATGGCGACTTCCGTATCGCGGACGATCTCGTTGCGTTCCTTCTTGCGGCTTTCGGTGATGCGGGTCAGCGTTGCGAGGCCCTGCGCATCGAAGAAGTTGTTGGCATTGAAATGCTTGATGTCGGTCTGGTCAAGGCGGGTCAGGGAAACCGATTCGAGCTCGAGGCCGTTCGATTGCAGGTCAGCGCCGACGGCCTCCTGCACGGCCTTGACGAAATCCATGCGCTGTTCCTGCAGCGCATCGAGGTTCATGGTGGCGGCGACAGAGCGAAGACCGTCCACGAATTTCGCCTCGATCAAAATCCGAAGCTGTTCCGCATCGTTGGTGCGATTGCCGAGGGTCTGCGCAGCGAGCGCGATCGATGAGGCGTCGGGTTTGACGCGCACGTAGAATTCCGCACCGATATCGACCCGCATACGGTCCTTGGTAATGAGTGCGTCACCTTCGCCGCGCCGTACCTCAAGCCGCAGCGTCTTGAGATTGACGCGCGCTATCGATTGAAAGATCGGAAGGACGACCGAGCCGCCATCAAGGACGACCTTCTGGCCGCCGAGACCGGTGCGAACATAGGCCTCGTCCCGGCTGGATCGAGTGTAGAGTGTTGCGAAAACCAGGCCGATGCCCAGGATCAGTACAAGGCCGATAATGGCCGGCAATAGCAGATCGAATATCATGGTGACTCCCCGGTATATGTATCTGGCGCCTTCAGCATGTTTGACGGCGGAGTGATGGCTATGAAAACATTGGATTTATGGTCGACAATGAGGACCTGGGCGCCGATCGCCATGGGCCGTTCGTTCGGCGCGGCCCTAGCCCTGAACGTATGCCAATTGCTGTGCCGGTCCTTAATGCGAACACAGCCGGGCAGCCCTTGATCCAACGGGCCGACTGTCACTTCGCCAGTCCTTCCAATGAATTCGGCGAGGTCAACGGCATAGGTCTCATCACGTGGTACGAGCCGCCCGACGATCCTGGTCAGGGATCGGACTTCAGGGATCGCAACAAGAAAAGCAGGCACCGCGGCCACGAGTGTCGGCAAAGGCAACCAAAGGGTTCGGGCAATCGCCTGGAAAACAAAGCCGTTTATGGCAAACATGCCGAGAAACAGCATCAGCAGCACCAGAACCGGAACTCCACCATAGTTGAGCCATGACAGAAGCCCCGACACGCCGCTGCCGTGATCGTCGGGTAATGCCTTTCCGATCAGCTCGCTGAGCGAAAACCCAATCAAAAGGCAGCACATTTCCAGAAAGGTCAGTGCAGCCAGTATGATTGCCGCAACCGCAAAGGGGGTGGAGTGAGGGTCGAGGAAAAGATCCATCTGCGTTTAATTCTGACCGGCCTTGAGCTGGGCGAGCCGGGCTTCGATCGCCTGTTCCCGATGCAGACGGTCAAGTTCATCCAGCTCTGCGCTTGCAGCCTTATCCTCTGACGGAACTCCTGTGAGGCGTGAAACGGCCGCGGCCGCGCGGGCTGCCCCGTCAGTCGGCCGGCTTCGGCCGGCTGCAGTGTCGGAAGCCTCATGCAGATGCTGAAGACTACGCTTCAAAGCGGCCAGCTTTTCTTCTGCCTCACGGCGTGTCGCCAGGATTGCCTGAAGCGCTTGCTGGCCCTCATCCAGCTGTGTTCTGGCGGCCGATAGGGCATTGTCGAGTGCAGCAAGCTGCGCCTCCAGATCGATCTGTCTTGCCACGCCCGCCTTCGCAAGGTCATCTCGATTGGCCGACATGGCTGTGCGGATCTTGTCATCAAGGGCGCGCCGATCAGCTTCGATCTCGCTGCGTCGGGTCTGGATGCGATATTCTTCTGCCCGTGATTTGCCGAGGTCCACACGGGCCTCGTCGGCAGCAGAATCGATGTCACGAAGCGCTTGTTCGACGACCGCGATTTTGTTTGCTCCTTCGGCCTTGTCGACGGCAGCATTCGCAAGTCCGGCGATAAGGCGACCTACGCGCGACAATATCCCTTCACTTGTCATGATATTGATCTCCCTTCGGTTTGCATGCGGAGTGACGCCGATATCGATCTGAAAGGCACCGTTGTTGGCAACGAGTTGAGCCGCAAAGATGTTGATCGACCCGTTCGAATAGCCTGCGACGTCGTAAGGAACGATCATTCGGCCACGAACGGTCGCGAGTGACAGCGTTGCGGGTCCCTTTATCGAGAACAGTTTTTCATCCAGAGGCAGTTTTGCCGGTGATATCGGATGGTTGCGATTGGATGCGAAGTCGCGCAGACCGAGGGTGACCAGCCTGGCCGGCAGTCCCGTTTTCTCCCGAACGGTCTCATAAGCCAGTTCGTGAAGCGTAACGAGATTGGCTCCGTCTTCTTCCGTCAGCATCTCGTCGAGCATGGCGAGCATTTTTGCGTAGGCGGCAAAGGTCTCGTCCAGAGCCTGTTTTGCCTCAGGGTCAGGCGAAAGGTCATAGCGCAAAATCGATGTGTGAGCGGTTTGGGCCATGCCTTTAAACATAAAGCACTGCTTTTGTGCTTTCAAGTCCAGGTTTCAGTTTTTAGTTGAAATTTTATCCGGCGGATGAATCCCTAGGTATGTATGGCGCATTCAGGACATAAATGATTTTCTCAAGCGTGGCGTGCAATAGGGACGCTCTCGCAACGATCGGAAAAGAGCTTTTCGCTGAGGAAATCGACAAGCACGCGGACCTTGGGCGAAAGGTGCCGGTTGGATGGCCAGAGCAGGTGGAACTGGGCGGGGGCATCGATATGGGCATCGAGCACCGTGCGCAGCCTGCCATCTGCAAGAGGATCGCGGGCGAGGAAATCCGGCATGCAGCCGATGCCCATGCCACTGACAGTGGCGCCGCGAAGGGCTTCCATGTTGTTGCAGGTCAGCACCGTGCGGGTTCTGATTTCCGGATGATCGGGAGAGAGGCTGAGCGGCCAGGGCTGCAGTTTTCCGGAATTCGGGAATCGGAAGCGGACGCCTAAGTGACCTTCCAGGTCACGTGGGCAATCCGGAGTGCCGTGTTTTTCCAGATAGGCGGGAGCCGCGCATAGCAGAAGCTGGAACGGGCGAAGTGCACGCGACATCAGCCGCGAATCCGGCAAGGTTCCGCTGCGGATGGCGACATCGACGCCCTCTTCGATCAGATCGACAATCCGGTCGTTGAAGTCGAGATCGAGTTCGACCTCCGGGTAGAGGTTCACGAATTCCGGCAGGATCGGCAGGATCAGATGGTAGCTGACCAGCGGTACGCTCACGCGCAACCGCCCCCGAGGGATCGCAACCGCCTGAGCGAGCGAGGCTTGGGCGTCTTCCAGGTCATCAAGGATGCGCCGGCAGCGCTCATGGAACAGGCGGCCTTCTTCCGTCAGTCGCAAGCTCCGCGTCGAGCGCTGGAACAGGCGGACGCCGAGCTGTTGTTCAAGCGCGGTTACGGCCTTGCCGACAGCGGAGGCGGAAAGGCCGAGAGCACGGCCGGCGGCGACGAAACTTCCAAGATCCGCCGTTCTGACGAATGCCGTGAGGCCACCCAGAGGCTGGTCCATATACAGATCCATTCGAGCGGTTTCTTCCTTTATATGCGGAACAAACCATAGGTTATCGAAGCATTATCCTCAATTTATGCTGCTTTCCGCATTCGAAGTCCAGGCGTTTCAGCGCCGCCCGTGCCCTCCCAATCGCGTCCCACCCTCGAACCAGCGGATATCTGATGACCGTTCCCCACAAATCCAAACCTGCAAGTATCGCGGAGAAAATCTTCGTCTTGATCGCCATCTGCTCCGCAGCGGCGGCTATGCCTCTTACCTTTACAGGTCCCGCCGTGGCCCTGCCGGCAATCAGTGCCGAACTCGGCGGCAGCCCCATTGCCCACAACTGGGTCACCAATGCCTTCATGCTTACCTTTGGCAGCACGCTTATGGCCGCCGGTGCGCTCGCGGACAGCTATGGCCGCAAACGCATCTTCCTGTGCGGCCTTGCCGCCTTCATCCTGTTTTCCGGCGGGCTTGCCTTTTCGCCTGATATCGTCTGGTTCGACGGCCTTCGCGCGCTCCAGGGTTTCGGCTCGGCCGCGGCTTTCTCTGGCGGGATGGCATCGCTAGCGCAAGAGTTCGACGGAAAGGAACGCATGCGTGCCTTTAGTCTCGTCGGCGCGAGTTTCGGTATTGGCCTGGCCTTCGGACCGATGGCGTCGGGCATGATGATCGAAGCCTTCGGTTGGCGGGCGATCTTCGCACTCGTTGTTGGCCTCGCCATCATCGCTTTCATATTCGGTGCGGTATTCCTGACGGAAACCCGCGATCCCGAGGCAAGGGGGCTCGATTGGCCGGGCGCAATCAGCTTCACGCTCGCTCTCTCGCTTTTTACTTATGGCGTGCTGCGGGCACCGGAGAGCGGCTGGGGCGATGCCCTTACGCTTGGGCTCCTTCTGGGCTCGGCGCTGCTGATGGCTCTCTTCTGCTTCATCGAGCACCTCGTAAAGCGGCCCATGCTCGATCTGACGCTTTTCCGGTATCCCCGTTTCGTCGGCGTGCAACTCCTTGCGGCTGCTCCAGCCTATGCATTCGTTGTCCTGCTGATCCTGCTGCCGGTGCGTTTCGTCGGTATCGAGCGTTTGAGTGCGGTTGCTGGGGGACAGATGATGATCGCGCTTTCCGGCCCGCTCCTCATCCTGCCGATCGCGGCCGGGTTGCTGACCCGGTGGTTGCCGGCAGCGACGATCTGCAGCGCCGGTCTCGTCATCTCGGCTGTCGGTCTCTTCTGGCTCGCCCATATTCCCGTCGGTTCGGACCATGTGGCGCTTGTTGCACCCCTGCTGACGATCGGTATCGGCATCAGCCTGCCTTGGGGCCTCATGGACGGGCTTGCCGTCAGTGTCGTGCCGAAGGAGCGCGCCGGCATGGCAACCGGGATTTTCAGCACGACCCGCGTCGCCGGCGAAGGGGTGGCACTCGCCATCGTGAGTGCGGTCCTCTCCGCGCTGACGCAGTCCTATCTTGGGACAAGCCATGAAGCGATCGTGGCGGCACAGCGTCTGGTGACGGGCGATCTCAAGGGTGCGGGCCAGGCTCTTTCCGGAATAGGCGAACTGGAACTCATCCATGCCTATAATGATGCTTTCGGCCTGCTTCTGTGGTTTCTAACCGGCATCACGGTTCTGACGGCAATCGTCATTTTCACTTTCATGGGACGAGGCGTCGGCAAAGCCGGCGAAGCGGCTGAAGAGTCTGTTGCTGTTTGAACGGAGAAGGGCGGACAAACGTTTCCGCCCTTTTAACTATAGCCACTGAAAAACTATTCTTTCCGACGCAATTTATCCTGCAATATTACATCCCGCAGTAACGACTCCTAAAGTCCGGGCTGTCACTTTTATTTCCATTGGCATTGCGTGAACATATTTACTGGCTGGGGTTTTGAGATGAATCGTAATCGGGATGATTGGGTCAACCAGCGGGCATATGCCATCTGGGAAGAGGAAGGCCGGCCGCACGGTCGGGGCGAGAGCCATTGGGCGCAGGCGCTCAGGGAGTTCGATCAGCTCGAAGCTACCAAGGCTTCCGCCGACGGCAGTGATCTCATCGAAAAACTGAAGGCAGCCGGGCGCTTGATGCGGACCTATGACGAGGCCGAGGCACAGGATAATCAGAGCAGCCGGCGCCAGACGGCAGGCCGCTAGATTGAATCCCGCCACGCGGCAAAAGCCATTTCTGTGCGAGCTTGTATAAGCCGCCGACCATCAGGCCGGCGGCTTTTGCATTATCGCGCCAGGCTATCCGCAAGCGTGATGTGAACGTTCTTCAGCTCCGAATATTCATCGAAACCATGACGGCCGAGTTCGCGGCCGATCCCGCTTTGCTTGTAGCCGCCGATCGGCATTTGCGGCGTGCCGTCGCCCATGCCGTTGATCCAGGTACGGCCGGCCTTGATGCGGCGGATCGCCTGCAGGGCAGTCGATAGATTGTTCGACCAGACGCAGGCAGAAAGGCCGAAAGGTGTATCATTGGCCAAGCGGATTGCCTCTTCGGGATCCCTGAAGCGGAAGCTGGCAAGAACCGGGCCGAAGATCTCCTCACGAGCAATCGACATATCCGGTTTCACGCCGGTGAAGATCGTCGGCGCGTAGAAGGCGCCGCCTTCGCCGAGAATGGTGCCACCGCTATAGATCTGTGCACCATCCGCCTTGCCTGCGGCCACGTAGCCGGAGACCTTCTCGAGATGGGCTTTGTGGATCAGCGCGCCGACGGTGCTGGAATCGTCGAGCGGATCGCCGGTGACGATGCTTGCCGCCAGAGCCTCGACCTTTTCCAGAAGCTTGTCAGCGACAGACTCATGAACGATCAGGCGACTGCCGGCGATGCAGACCTGACCCGAACAATGAAAGGCGCCGCCTGAAATCTTCGCGGCGGCGGCATCGAGATCGGCATCGGCGAAGACAATCTGCGGACCTTTGCCGCCGAGTTCCAGGCCGACCCTTTTGATGTTCTGGCCGGCAATCGCGCCGATGATGCGGCCGACGCGCTGCGAACCGGTGAAGGTGACCATGTCGACATCGGGATGCTCGGCGAAGATCTGGCCGACATCGGCGCCATAGCCTGTTACGACATTCAACACACCGTCCGGCAAGCCAGCCTCGCGGGCAAGTTCTGCGAGGCGGATGGTCGAGCCCGAGGTGAATTCGCTGGGTTTGATAACGACGGTGCAGCCTGCGCCAATCGCCCAGGGAATGCGCTCGGAGCCGATCAACAGGGGGAAATTCCAGGGCGTGATGATGCCGACGACGCCGGCTGGCTCGCGCAGCACGAGACCGAGCGTATTGGCACCCATATCATTATGCGTTTCGCCTTCGAGGCCCTGTGCATGGCCGGCGGCATAATGCCAGAGCGACGCGGAAAAGCCCATTTCGTCGCGCGCCTGGTTGATTGCCTTGCCGACCTCCAGCGCCTCGATGGTGGCAAGCTCCTCGATATTCGCTTCGATGAGATCGGCGACGCGGCGCATGATGCGGGCACGCTCGCCACCGGTCATTTTCGGCCAGGGGCCATGGTCGAAGGCTTTGCGGGCAGCCGCAATTGCAGCCTCGGCGTCGGCACGCGAACCTTTCGGAATGGCGCCGACGATATGGCCGGGGTGAGCAGGACTTTCGCGGTTGATCGTCTCTCCTGACTGGGCGGGAACGCTCCTGCCATCGATCAGCATGGAATAGCGGCGGTCCTGCAGAAGGCGCGGATCGTCTAGGCGCGGCGCGATGAAGCGATATTGGACGGTCATGACTTTGTCCTCGATTGCTGAATGGGACTGCTGATGGGCGACTACTGTCGGGCGGCCCAACTGAGGCCGCGCCGGAGAATGAGAGGCATGTAGGGATGGTTGAATTCGGCGGCGACATGGCCGAGTGCCGAATAGAAGATGCGGCCCTCGCCGAAGTGCCGCTTGAAGACTACCGGCATCGCGATATTGCGCGCGGCCGGATCGTACTGGCCGGTAAAGGTTGTGGTGGCGAGGATTTCGACCGAAGGATCGTAGTGCAGGTAATATTGCTCCGAGCGGTAGTCGAAATCCGGGATGCCTTCCATCAGCGGATCGTCCTGCCGCGTCACCGCGACCCGGAAGTCGATGATATTGCCGGGATGGGCGACCCAGGTGACGCCTGAGACGTAGCGGAAGGGGGCGCTTTCCTTGAAGGACGTGGCAAGGCAGCCATGATGGCCGCCGAGGCCAAGCCCGCCACGTACCGCTTCAACCAGCGCATTGGCATGCGGTTTTTCCAGCGTCTCGCCGGTGATGACAGGGACCAAAAGGTCGGCTTTTTCAAGCTGCGGAGAGCCGAAGATGTCGAGATCATTGGTGATCTCGACCGCAAAGCCGTCTTCACGCAGCAACTCGCCGACGATATTGGCGCATGGTTCAGGCTCATGGCCTGCCCAGCCGCCCCAGACGATGATGGCCTTCCTCATCCTTCCTCCTTCAGAGCGTTTCCGTTTCTCTTCGAACTACGAAAATTCTCTATCTCTTTGTCTTCACGCAATTCCGGAGGCAAAACCGCTGCCTGTTTTCGCCGGAATTGCTCTAGGCCTGATGCAGCAGACCTTCGATGGTAACACTATGGCGCAACGGCTCGCCGGCCAGATAGCGTTCTATCTCTTCGACCACGAGGCGGCCAAGACGATGGCGCTCGCGTCCGATGGCGCCAGCAATATGTGGCGTCATCAGTACATTCTCCAGCGTATAAAGAGGGGAATCGACCGGCGGTGTTTCCGGCTCCGTCACATCGAGAATTGCCCAGAGCCGGCCACTGACGAGTTCGGCCTCCAGTGCTGCGCTATCGACAATGCCGCCACGGGCGGTATTGATCAGCGTTGCGCCGTCGGGCATGCGGGCCAGCATGCCGGCGTCGATCATGCCGCGGGTGGATGCGAGCAACGGCGCGTGGATGGAAATCGTGTCGCAGCTTCTCATCAGTTCCTCGAGAGGAACAAGCGTTGCGCCCATGCGGCGCGCCTCTGACGCATCGACCAACGGATCGTGCAACAGGATTTCGATGCCGAACGGTCGCAGAAGCTCAATGACACGACGGCCGATGCGCGAGGCGCCGATGATGCCGACACGCTTTTCCCAATTGCCGGCGTCGCCGTCATATTGCTGGGAAACGCCGATGAAGCTGCGCTTCGACGTATAGTCCCGGCGAAACCGGAAAACCTGCTTGTTCGCAAAAAGAATGGCGGCAAGTGTAAATTCGGCGACAGGAACGGCATTCGCATCCGCAGCATTGGTAACGACCACGCCACGCTCGAAAACTTCCGGCGCGACCAAATGCTTCACCGACCCGGCCGCATGAGCGATCAGCCGCAGTTTGGGTGCAGTGTCGAGGACCGCTGCATCGATCATCGGGCAGCCCCAACCGGTTACGAGGATCTCCGCATCCGCGAGAATCTGCCTTGCTGCAGCGGCAGAGAAATCGCGGATCGGCAATTCGCCCGGCATTCGGCAGGCCTGCTTCAGCCTGGCAGTATCAGCAGTGGCAAAGAGCTTTTCAATGCCAAAGGGTCCGAAGGCGAAAGCAAGGGCCGGGCGGGCTTTCTCTGCGATCGAAGCATCCTGAAGCAATAGCACTCTCCCTTGCGCCAAGAAGAACTTCGCGCAGTACCGGGGCGGTCAAGCCGCCTCCCGCATCAGATCGCATGGATGCGCAAGTTGCGCAAGTTAATTGCGCATGTTTCTCACGTTTGCGCAATTTGCGCAACGGTCTCACCGCGCTGCAGGTTGACGCCGCATTCGATCTGCAGGGGCGTGGCACTGGGATCTGCAAGCCGCCGCTGTACAAGGCCAATGGCCTGCCGGGCCATCTCGGCACAGTCGACGCGCATTGTCGTCAGCCTTGGATGCATGAGCGCGGCATAGGGAAGGTCGTCGAAACCAATGACGGAGATCTTTTCCGGCACGGGAATGCCGGCCGCCCCGAGGGCGTTCATGAGACGGAAAGCACCCATATCGTTGGCGCAGAAAACGCTCGTCCACCCGGCTTCGCCGCGGGCACGCTTCTCCACCTCAGCCAGCAATTCCGCATCGGTGCCGCCAGCAACGCTGATTGCCGTAGAGACCGCATCGGGACAGGCCTCCAGCGCTGAATAGAAACCGCGGCGGCGCTGGGTCGTCGTCCAGCGCGTATGATCATGGATATAAAGAAGATTCCGGTGACCCGCGTTTAGCAGGGTGCGGCCTGCGAGTTCGGCTCCAAAGAAATTGTTGGGCGCCACGCAGTCAAAGCGCATGGCGGGATCATAACCATTGACCAGCACGGCGTGGCGCGTGCCATCGAGGAAATGCGATGCAAGATTTTCGGATAGGTCGATGCCGACAAAGATCGTCATGTTCGCTTCTTCATTCTCCTGGTCGCGCAGCATGCGCTCTGGACCAAGGGAGGTCTCGTCCACCATGCGGATGGAGAGCGTGAAGCCGCCGTCTCGGGCGCTGCTCTTCAGGCCGGCGATGACAGCTTCGTAGAAGGGCGCAAGGCCGCCCGTGGCAAGGCTTCCCGTCACATAGGCGCGCAGGTGGCGCATTTGCGCGGCCGGCTGGCGTCCGCGTCCGAGATAACCGGCATCCTGCGCAAGTTTGCGGATTTGCATGCGGCGCTCGTCGCTGATGCCTCGCGCATCGGACAGTGCGCGCGAAACAGTGCTGACGGAAACGCCCGCTGCTTTTGCGATCGCAATTTGGTTCGCGTCGGGCTTGCCTGATTTCTTCACTACCTGTCCTCCTGAACCCTTCGATCAAACGAGGATTCCCGCGACAAATCCACCCTTTGCCACGCATTTTCAATAGCTCTTCGCAGCTTATCGCAGCGCAAGAGACGGTATGTTGCGCAATCAAATTTGCACAGAACTGAAATTTGCGCAATTGACAACGCAAATTGCGCATGCAGAATTGCGGCCCTGTAGAAGGACGGTCCCGCGGCCGCGCATTGCGTTTGCGCTCAGTCCGGTGCCGTCGGTTTCGGGAGGAGGAGTTCCATGACAAACGACATGAAACGCGAATTCATTCAGGCGATGATCAGTCGCCGCCAGCTTCTGCAGGCTGCCGGCGCCGGTGCTACGGCTGCCGCCATGTCCGGCTTCGGCTCGATTGCGAGCGCGCAGGAGAAGGTGGAGCTGACCATCTGGGCCTGGACGCCCAACACGCAGAGCGAGATCGACCTCTTCACCAAGGCCTTCCCGAATATCGGCGTGAAGCTCGAGAATGCCGGCCAGGGCCCGGATGAATATGTGAAACTGCGCAACGCTATCCAGGCCGGCAGCGGCCTGCCCGATGTCGGCCAGGTCGAATTCACGAACATTCCGGGTTTCCGCCAGCTGCAGGCGCTGCTTGATATGGGCCAGCATGGCGCTAACGAGGTCAAGGACAAGTTCATCGACTGGACTTGGGCCTCTGCTTCGGATGGCGATGCCGTCTACGGTATTCCGTGGGACTCCGGCCCGATGGGTATTCTTTACCGTGCCGACGTGCTTGACCAGCACAAGATTGCGGTTCCGAAGACCTGGGCCGAATTTTCCGCCAACTCCAAGGCGCTCTCCAAGGCCGCGCCCGGCACTTACCTTACCAATTTCGGCGGCACGGCCGACGGCGGCTGGGTGATTGCACTTCTCGCGCAGGCCGGCTGGAAGCCCTTCGAGCTCAAGGGCACGGATCTCAAGCTGAACCTCAACGATGCGATCGCCAAGAAATGGGCCGTCTTCTGGCAGGACCTGATCGATGCCGACGCCGTCGGCGTCAAGACACCGGTCTGGACGACCGACTGGTTCACCGGGCTCGATGAAGGCACCTATGCCTCGTGGATGACGGGTGCCTGGGGCGCCGTCTTCATTCCGCAGTTTGCCAAGAAGAGCAACGGCCACTGGCGCGCAGCACCTCTTCCGCAGTGGGAAGAGGGCAAATATGTCTCCGCCAATCTCGGCGGTTCCACCTTCGCCGTCTTCAACACGACCAAGCATCCGAAGGAAGCCACGCAGCTTGCCGTCTTCCTCGGCAGCAATCCGGAAGTGGCGCGCATGTGGACGACCAAGCAGTTCCTCTTCCCGGTTCTGAAGGAGCTTACCTCCGATCAGGAGCTGATGGGCCACAAGTACGATCTCTATGGCGGCCAGGCCGTCAACGAGGTCTTCGCCGAAAGCGCCAAACACGTCGACTCTTCGTTCCAGTATGCGCCGTTCCAGGATTATCTCGCTGCCCAGGTGCAGCAGGAATTCTCGGCCTCCATCGGCGGCAAGGGCTCGCTCAGCGATGCCTTCGATCGCTTGCAGGAAGGGGTCAGCGCCTATTGCTCCGACCAGGGCTACACCGTCTCCCAAGGATGAGCCGCGGGGATGCGGGATTTTCTTCCCGCATCCTTTTGCATCACGCGCGCCATGCCGGCGCCTTTCGCATTGAACTGCCGGAGACGGATACATGGCCGGTTTGAAAAGCCGCAAGCGGCGATACCGGGTGAGCAAGGGAATTGCGCCCTATCTCTTCCTCGCGCCTTTCGCACTGCTTTTCATCGCCTTCCTGATCGCGCCGATGGCCTATGCCTTCACGCTGGCAATCTACAAGACAACAGTGGTTGCCGGGACGAAATTCGTCGGCGCGGAGAATTTCGTGCGCGCGCTCGGCGATCCCAAGTTCTGGCAGGGCGTCATCGTGCTGGTGAAATTTGCCCTGATCCAGATCCCCGGCATGGTGGCAGCGGCGCTACTTATCGCTCTCATTCTCGATAGCGGCACGGTTTATGCAAAGAGTTTTTTCCGCATCAGCTTCTTCATTCCCTATGCCGTGCCGGCGGTTATCGCGACGTTGATCTGGGGCTATCTCTACGGCCCGTCGTTTGGACCGTTCACACAGCTTGCCACGGCCATCGGTCTGCCGCCGCCGAATTTTCTCGGGCCGAGCACGATATTGCCGTCGATCGCCAATATCGCGAACTGGGAATATACCGGCTATCAGATGATCATCTATTACGCCGCCCTGCAGGCCATTCCGGCCGATCTCGAAGAGGCGGCCTCCATGGACGGGGCGAACAGCTTTACCTATGCGATGCGGGTGAAATTGCCGCTGATCGCTCCGATGGTCGTCGTCACCATCATCTTCTCGATCATCGGCTCGCTGCAGCTCTTCTCCGAGCCCTATTTGCTGCGCAATCTGGCGCCGACTGTCATCAACAATGCCTTTACGCCGAACTACTACGCCTACACGCTCGCCTTTACCAACCAGCAGTACAACTATTCGGCTGCGGTTTCCTTTGTGCTCGGCGGCGTCACGGCAGTGATCTCCTATGCCTTCATGCTGATCGTCAACCGCGGAGGCCGCAAATGACCATCGTCGGCAAATCGAAACGCTCTTCCGCCTTTCGCCGCAATCGCTGGACGCTGACGGCAATCCTCGCCGTGATCTGGCTTTATACGGCGCTGCCGCTGTTTTACGTCCTGGTGGCGGCGTCCAAATCGAACAACGACCTCTTTACCACCTTCGGGCTGTGGTTCTCGGGCGACTTTCGGCTTTTCGAGAATATCCGCCAGGTCTTTTCCTATCAGGGTGGCATCTTTGCCCGGTGGCTGCTCAATACCGTTTTCTATGCAACGGTTGCCGGCATCGGCGCGGCACTCTTTTCAACCATGGCCGGCTATGCGCTGGCAAAATATGACTTCCGCGGCAAGCGCCTGATCTTTGCGATCATCCTCGGCGCCGTCATGATCCCGCAGACGGCGCTCGTCGTGCCGCTCTTCCTGCTCATGTCGAAGGTAGGCATGGTCAATACGCCGTGGGCGGTCATCCTGCCGTCGCTGGTCTATCCCCCGGGCGTCTTCCTCATGCGGGTCTATGCCGACGATGCCATTCCGAATGAGCTGATCGATGCCGGTCGAGTCGATGGCGCCGGTGAATTCCATATCTTCTCGGCGCTGACGCTCAGGCTTCTGATGCCGGGCTTTGCCACCGTGCTGATCCTCTCCTTCGTGGCGACCTGGAACAACTACTTCCTCCCGCTCGTGGTGCTGAGTTCGGCCGAATATTTCCCCGTCACGGTGGGGCTGGCGCAATGGTACGCGACGGCGACCGTCGGTTCGGGCGGCGGGGCGGCTCTTTTCACGCTGGTACTGGCCGGCGCACTCATCAGCATCGTTCCCGTCATCATCGCATTCATCGTCATGCAACGCTTCTGGCAAGGCGGCCTCGGCGCCGGCGGCGTCAAGGCGTGAGGAGACTGGCACATGGCCGTCATTGAACTTCGCAAGATCCGCAAATCCTTCGGTGCACTCGACATCATCGGCGGACTGGACCTCCATATAGAAGACGGCGAATTCGTCGTTTTCGTCGGTCCGTCGGGCAGCGGCAAGTCAACGCTGCTGCGCCTCGTCGCCGGTCTGGAGGAGGCCACCTCCGGCCAAATCCTGATCGACGGCGAGGATGTTACGGAGCTCGGCCCGGCAGACCGCAGCCTGTCCATGGTCTTTCAGTCCTATGCTCTCTATCCACACAAGACCGTGCGCGCCAATATGGCCTTCGGGCTGGAGGTGGCGCGCACGCCGAAGACGGAGATTGCGCGGCGCGTGCAGGCGGCGGCGGCGTCGCTGAGGCTCGAACCGTATCTCGACCGCAAACCAAAGGAGCTTTCCGGCGGCCAGCGGCAGCGCGTGGCGATCGGCCGTGCCATCGTGCGCGATCCCGTCGCCTTCCTGTTCGACGAGCCGTTATCGAATCTCGATGCGGCACTCCGAGCGGAAATGCGCATCGAGATCGCCAAGCTGCACCAGCGGCTGAAAGCGACGATGATTTACGTCACCCATGACCAGGTCGAGGCGATGACGCTTGCCGACAAGATCGTGGTCTTGAAAGACGGTGAAATCCAGCAGATCGGCTCGCCGATCGATCTCTATGAGAGGCCGGCCAATCTTTTCGTCGCGCAATTTCTCGGCTCGCCGAAGATGAACGTCTTCGACGCGGAACGCGTGAATGGTGGACTACGCGTGGCCAGTTCGGGGCGCCTCGACCTCGCTTCGGCGCCCGCCAATGCAGCCAAGCTTGGCGTACGGCCGGAAGACATTACCGTGACCGCTGTCGGCCAGGGTAATCTCGACGGCAAGGTGGACGTGGTGGAGCGACTGGGCTCAGATACTTACGCCTATGTCGCCCTTTCCGACGGTGCGCTGGTAACGGTGCGGCTTGCCGGAAATGCCCGGCTCACCGTCGGCGAGGCCATCAGCCTTCAGTTCGACAGGAATGAACTGCATCTTTTCGACGGGACCGGCCAAGCAATCGCCCTGTAAACACGTGCATTTTCATATACAAGCCGCCTCTAATCTTCTTATTTTTGCAGATATGTAACCGAGATAACTTTTTACTGACGTGTAACTTGGCTAAGGTCCGCGCATCTGTGGCTTGCAAAAGGTGAGATGCATGGCAGGTGAAACGGTACTCGTCGTCGGCGGTGCGGGATATATTGGCTCGCATACGTGTCTTGATCTGGCGAACAAGGGTTACAAGCCCGTCGTCTTCGATAATTTTTCCAACGGCCATCGCGAATTCGTCAAATGGGGACCGGCGGAAGAGGGCGATATTCGCGATAGGGCCCGTCTCGATGAGGTGCTGGCAAAGCATAAGCCGTCGGCAATCCTGCATTTCGCGGCGCTGATCGAAGTCGGCGAATCGGTCAAGGATCCGGTCTCGTTCTATGAGAATAATGTCATCGGCACGCTGACGCTGTTGTCGGCGGCGCAGGCCGCCGGCATCAATGCCTTCGTCTTCTCGTCCACCTGCGCGACCTATGGTCTGCCGCAGAGCGTGCCGCTCGATGAGACGCATCGCCAGGTGCCGATCAATCCCTACGGCCGTACCAAATATATCGTCGAACAGGCGCTTGCCGATTACGACCAGTACAAGAGCCTTCGCTCCGTCGTGCTGCGTTATTTCAATGCCGCCGGTGCCGATTTCGAAGGCCGGATCGGCGAATGGCACCAGCCGGAAACGCATGCGATCCCGCTGGCGATCGATGCAGCGCTCGGCCGTCGCCAGGGGTTCAAGGTTTTCGGCAGCGATTACGAGACGCGCGACGGCACCTGCGTGCGCGACTATATCCATGTTCTCGATCTTGCGGACGCACATGTGCGCGCCGTCCAATATCTGCTTGATGGCGGTGAATCCGTCGCGCTCAATCTTGGCACGGGCACCGGCACGACGGTGAAGGAACTGCTCGGCGCCATCGAAGACGTCTCCCGAAAGCCGTTCCCGGTCGAGTATATCGGTCGTCGCGAGGGCGATTCGCATACGCTGGTTGCCAATAACGACAAGGCGCGGGACGTGCTGGGCTGGGTGCCGCAATATGATCTCTCGCGGATCATCCAGTCGGCCTGGAACTGGCATGCGCGATCAAACCATCACTGAACGCGGCTCAAAGCCCAACGTTCTCGTCATCACTGCGGACCAATGGCGCGGCGATTGTCTCTCTTCTGTGGGGCACGCCTGCGTCAGGACGCCCAATGTCGATGCCCTAGCTAAAGACGGGACGCTCTTCCGGCGGCATTATGCCGGTGCCGCTCCCTGTTCGCCGGCGCGGGCCACGCTCTATACCGGCCTCTACCAGATGAACCACCGGGTCTGCCGGAACGGTTCGCCGCTCGACCGGCGTTTCGACAATCTGGCGCTGGCAGCAAGGCGGGCGGGTTACGACCCGACGCTGTTCGGCTATACGGATACGGCGCCCGATCCGCGCGATATGGATGCCAATGACCCGCATTTGACGACCTATGAAGGTGTGTTGCCGGGTTTCACTGTCCGCCAGCTTCTGCCGGAGCATGAGAGGCAGTGGCTCTCATGGCTACGCTCACGCGGCCGCGCGGATGCCACCAGCCGCGATGTCCATATTCCGGTCGGGACTGTCGCAGGGGAAATCTCGAATGCGGCGCCAGCCTATTCACGCGAAGAAACGCAGACCGCTTTTCTGACAGGGGAATTCATCCGCTGGATGGGCGAGCAGGATGCGCCATGGTTCGCGCATATTTCCTTCCTGCGGCCGCACCCGCCTTTCTCGGTGCCGGAGCCCTTCAACCGGATGTTCGGGCCTGGGGAAGGCCCAGCTTTTGCGCGTGCGACGGACCGTGAAAGGGAACAGCAAGGCCATCCCTATCTCGCCTATGCCATGCCGCGAACTCAAAAAGGCAGCTTCATCCATGGAGCGGAGGGACCGCTCAGCGATTTGAGCGCTGCCGACTTCGACGCCATCCGGTCGATCTACTATGGGATGATCGCCGAGGTAGATGACCAGCTCGGTCGGATCTGGCAGGCGCTGAAGGATGCGGACGCATGGGACAACACGATCGTCGTCTTCACGTCCGATCATGCCGAGATGGCGGGTGATCACTGGACGCTCGGCAAGGGCGGCTATTTCGAGGGCAGTTATCATATTCCTCTCGTCATCCGCGATCCTCGCGCGGCTTCAGCCGGCGGTATCGTCGAGAGTTTCACCAGTGCTGCCGATGTGTTCCCGACGCTCTGCGATCGGCTCGGCATCAGACCTGCCAACAATATCGACGGGCGCTCGCTTGCGCCTTTCCTCGATGACGGTATGGCGCAGGGCTGGCGGGATGCGGCGTTCTGGGAATTCGATTTCCGGGATATCGCCCATGGCGAAGCGGAACGGCATTTCGGCCTTCGGCCGAACGAGCTGAATCTTGCCGTCATCCGCGACGAGCGATTCAAATATGTACATTTCACTTCATTGCCAGCACTGCTCTTCGATCTCGTCAAGGATCCGATGGAACTGCGCAATCTTGCCGATGACCCGGCCTATGCTTTGGTGCGGCTCCACTATGCCGAACGGCTGCTGTCGCTCAGAGCGCGACATCTGGATCAGACGCTTGCCTATACCGAGCTGACGGAAAAAGGGCCGGTGATGTACCGGCCCTGAGCGGCGTCAGAAGTTTCCGAGGAAGTCCCGCTTGCCGACCGGCGCACCCTGATTGCGCAGGATGGCGTGTGCCGTCGTCACGTGAAAATAGAAGTTCGGCAGCGCGAAGAGCGCGACATATTCGATGCCGGGAACGACAGAGCCGTTGCGGCCCGGAACCGTGATTTCCCTTAGACCGCTGCCATCAAGAGCTTCGGCAGAAAAGCTCGCAAGGTAAGCTTCGGTCTTGGCCATACGCTCCCGCAGGTCGGCGATCGTCGTTT
Organism: Sinorhizobium sp. B11; assembly: GCA_039725955.1. NCBI lineage: Bacteria > Pseudomonadati > Pseudomonadota > Alphaproteobacteria > Hyphomicrobiales > Rhizobiaceae > Sinorhizobium > Sinorhizobium sp. B11. The sequence goes on along the minus strand of CP091034.1, from coordinate 4,488,604 downwards.
CATTATCTTCGAACTTCGGCGCCTCAGTTGCCGTCAGGCGGGCGAGCGCGAACTTCGCGCTATCGCTGGCGCGCTGATACTGGCCGGAAAGCGGCAGCATATCCGGGGCAAGGCGTGCATTTATGAGGATGGCCGGGTCGATTTTCTTTTCCTCGGCATAGGCTTCCGCCTTGTCGAGATAGGTCTTCAGACTGGCAATGCCGCGCTGGAACATCGGCACGGTCAAACGATACATCGAAATGGACATTGGTCCTCTCTCCAAATTCTCTAAAAAACGGCTGTGTGCGCAGGCCGTTGGGGCTCCGCCTAGATGGGGATCTCTACGGCTTTCGCAATACGCGCCTGTGACGGTCCTTTCCCATGATGGCCAGATTGCAACAGACCAATCATGCACAATTCACCTTGGCAGAATGGCTTCTACTCCGCAGCGACAGCGGAAATCGGCAAAGAGACTTGACGTCGTTTCGATAAAATGGAATGAATATTCCGCGAAACAAATTTTACGGTTTGTTTGTTCCGTTTTAACGGAACCGCCACGGGAGAGGCGGCATGGGATTGAGGTTCGCAGACGGATGTCTGGGACCCCGGCGTGAGGAGGGTGCAGCCGGGCACCGCTTTGTGGAGGAAATGCAATGAAAAGATTTATCCTGGGCACCGCGATGGCGCTCGTCCTGTCGACGGCCGCACATGCGGAAACCGTTGGCGTTTCGATGGCGAAATTCGACGACAACTTCCTGACCGTTCTGCGCAACGGGATGACCGATTATGCAAAGACGCTGAATGGCGTGACCCTGCAGGTTGAAGACGCGCAGAACGACGTTTCCAAGCAGCAGAGCCAGATCCAGAATTTCATCGCCTCCAAGGTCGATGCAATCATCGTCAACCCTGTCGATACCGATGCGACGACTGCAATGTCGAAGCTCGCTGCCGATGCCGGCATTCCGCTGGTTTACGTCAACCGTCAGCCGGTCAACGTCGACACGCTGCCCGAAAAGCAGGCTTTCGTCGCTTCCAACGAACAGGAATCCGGCACGCTGGAAACCAAGGAAATCTGCCGTATTCTCGGCGGCAAGGGCAAGGCCGTCGTTATCATGGGCGAGCTTTCCAACCAGGCTGCGCGCATGCGCACGCAGGACGTTCATGATGTCGTCAAGACAGACGAATGCAAGGGACTGGAGATCGTGGAAGAGCAGACGGCCAACTGGGATCGTACCCAGGGCGCCGACCTGATGACCAACTGGCTCTCCAGCGGCATCGAGTTCGATGCCGTGATCTCCAACAACGACGAAATGGCGATCGGCGCCATCCAGGCGCTGAAGGCAGCCGGCAAGGATATGACCAAGGTCGTCGTCGGCGGTGTCGACGCCACGCAGGACGCGCTTGCCGCAATGCAGGCCGGCGACCTCGATGTCACCGTGTTCCAGGATGCCGCGGGCCAAGGCAAGGGCGCGCTCGACACGGCACTCAAGATTGCCAAGGGCGAAAAGGTCGAGAAGAAGGTCTACATCCCCTTCCAGCTCGTCACGCCTGCCAACGTCAAGGACTTTGTCTCCAAGAACTGAGGCAAACGCCAAGCAGGATGCGGGTTCTGCCCGCATCCTTTCAGCCTGTCCGTATCCGGAGGAGATGATATGGTCGTCAGCCCGTCAACCATGGCCGCAGTGCGCGCAAGCGGCGCAGTTCCGAATGCGGAATATCTCTTGAGCGCAGAGGGCGTTCGCAAGGAATTTCCGGGGGTCGTCGCGCTCGACGATGTGCAGTTCCGGCTGAAGCGCGCTTCCGTGCATGCGCTGATGGGTGAAAACGGCGCCGGCAAGTCGACTCTGATGAAAATCCTCGCCGGCATCTACACGCCCGACAAGGGCGATATCCGCCTGAAAGGGGCGGAAATCCGGTTGAAATCTCCGCTCGATGCGCTGGAGAATGGGATCGCCATGATCCATCAGGAGCTGAACCTGATGCCGTTCATGACGGTCGCCGAAAATATCTGGATCCGCCGCGAGCCCAAGAACCGCTTCGGATTCGTCGACCACGGCGCGATGCATCGCATGACCGAGGCGCTGTTTGCCCGGCTCAATATCGCGATCGACCCAGATATCGAGGTCCGCTACCTCTCGGTCGCAAACCGGCAAATGGTCGAGATCGCCAAGGCAGTTTCCTACAATTCCGACGTCCTCATCATGGACGAGCCGACCTCGGCGCTGACGGAGCGCGAGGTCGAGCATCTTTTCCGCATCATTCGCGACCTGAGATCCCAGGGCATCGGCATCGTCTACATCACCCACAAGATGAACGAACTCTTCGAGATCGCCGACGAGTTCTCCGTTTTCCGTGACGGCAAATATATCGGCACGCATGCCTCCACTGATGTTACCCGCGACGACATCATCCGCATGATGGTCGGCCGCGAGATCACCCAGATGTTCCCGAAGGAAGAGGTGCCGATCGGCGAGGTAGTACTGTCGGTGAAGGACCTCAGCCTGTCCGGCATCTTCCGCGACGTTTCCTTCGAGGTGCGCTCGGGCGAAATACTCGGTGTGGCAGGCCTCGTCGGCTCCGGCCGATCGAATGTCGCCGAAACGCTGTTCGGCGTGACACCGGCAAGCTCCGGCACGATCGAGCTTTTCGGCAAGCAGGTACAGATCACTTCGCCGACGGCAGCGATCCGCAATCGCATGGCTTTCCTCACGGAAGACCGCAAGGATACGGGCTGTCTTCTGATCCTCAACGTGCTCGAAAACATGCAGGTCGCCGTGCTGCACGACAAGTTCGTCAAGGGCGGCTTTGTTCAGGAGGGCGCGATTGAGGAAACCTGCGAGGACATGGCGCGCAAGCTGCGTGTCAAGACCCCGACCCTCTATGAGCGGGTCGAGAACCTCTCGGGCGGCAATCAGCAGAAAGTGCTGATCGGCCGCTGGCTGCTCACCAATCCGAAAATCCTGATTCTCGACGAGCCGACACGCGGCATCGATGTCGGGGCCAAGGCGGAAATCCATCGGCTGGTCACGGAAATGGCGCGCAACGGCGTCGCCGTCATCATGATCTCTTCGGAGATGCCCGAGGTTCTCGGCATGAGCGACCGTATCATGGTGATGCACGAGGGGCGCGTCACCGGTTTTCTCAATCGCGACGAAGCAACGCAGATCAAGGTGATGGAACTCGCCGCGCAGTGATTGCGCGTGACAACGATCGCCAAAGGGAGGTTTGACATGACTATCAAGGCAGCAGAGGGCACAGCACCCCTCGCAACCCGGCCGAGACGGCGGCGTGTGCCGCCGGAACTCAGCATCTTCCTCGTGCTGGTCGGTATTGCGCTCGTTTATGAAATTCTCGGCTGGATCTTTATCGGCCAGAGCTTTCTTCTGAACTCGCAGCGCCTGACGATCATGATCCTGCAGGTCTCCGTCATCGGCATCATCGCTGTCGGCGTCACCCAGGTCATCATCACCGGCGGCATCGATCTTTCGTCGGGCTCGGTCGTCGGCATGACGGCGATGATCGCAACCAGCTTCGCCCAGTCCTCTACCTGGGGACGAGCCGTCTTCCCCTCGCTGACCGACCTGCCCGCTCTCGTGCCGATCATGATCGGCCTGCTGATCGGGTCGGCTGCCGGTCTCATAAATGGCGCGCTCATCGCCTATACGAAGATCCCTCCCTTCATCGCAACGCTTGGCATGTTCGTTTCGGCGAGAGGCGTGGCGAAGTGGTATACGAAGGGGCAGCCGGTTTCCGGGATCACCGAGCAATTCCATTTCATCGGAACCAAGGCGTGGCCCGTCGTCGTTTTTCTGGTTGTTGCGCTGATCTTTCACATTGCGCTGCGCTACACCCGCTACGGCAAGTTCACATACGCCATCGGTGCGAACCCGCAGGCCGCGCGCGTCTCGGGCATCAATATCGAGGCGCATCTCGTCAAGGTTTATGTGATTGCGGGATTGCTTGCCGGTCTTGCCGGTATTGTTACGGCGGCTCGCGCTGAAACCGCCCAAGCCAGCATGGGTGTCGGATATGAACTCGACGCGATTGCCGCGACCGTCATCGGCGGCACTTCGCTCACCGGCGGCGTCGGACGCATCACTGGCACCGTCATCGGTACCGTCATTCTCGGCGTCATGACGTCAGGCTTCACCTTTCTCAGGATCGACGCTTACTACCAGGAAATCGTCAAGGGCGTCATCATCATCGCGGCCGTCGTTATCGACGTCTACAGGCAGAAGAAACGAACCAAGCACTGAACCGGGAAAAGGGGGCTTCGGCCCCCTTCACTGTTTATGGAGAACGGCTGTGGTCACAACGAAGGATCCAGGGCTCCGGATATCTTCAGATGGTGCACGAGTTTCTGGCGATCCCCCAAAATCATCTCGGGAGGGATATCGGCCGGATAGAAGAGATCGATTTCCAATCCCTCGGCGAGAGCGTCATCTGTCGGTCCGGGCAATTGTCTCTCACCTATGCGCGCTTCGAAGACCGCAAGCAGGAAGTCGAAGGTTTCGCCTTTCGGTGAAATAAACTTTTTTCGCTCGAGTTCGATCAGATCCACGCGATCCAGGGAAACGCCAATCTCCTCTGATATCTCGCGGCGAAATGCGACCGAAAAATCCTCGCCTTCTTCGACCGTTCCACCCGGCAGGGACCAGCCCGCGTGCATGCCGCTTCTCTTCGCGAGGACGATTTGACCGCTGGCATTGTGGATGATGCCGATCGCTCCGCCCCGCGCCCGTCGGGAAAAGTGCTTGTGTTTCTGTGCCTCAAAATCAGCTTCCGGTAGGGGCTGATCGGTCGCCGTCAGCCTGGCATTCGGGTGTCGTCGGGTAAGCGCGTGGAAAATTTCCTCACTCATGGAGTTCTTTCAGATCATTGGCAGAAAAGACCGTCTGCGCTGATTGAGGCTGCGGATCGCAGGATGCAAGGTATCTGCGGCGCCGCCCTTTTGCATCGCAAAATTGCATGGTTTCCACATTGCGCATTTGTAAAAAAAGAGGTGGCGCTTTCTGTCAGCTTTTCTATTGTTGCCGCTTCGGTCCGCCCGTTCGGGCAGTGCAGGAAAGCAGATGCAACTCGTATTCGACGGTCATAACGACGTTCTCCTTCGACTCTGGTCCCATGCGAAAGACGGAAGCGATCCGGTCGCGGAATTCGCAAACGGTACGACGGCAGGCCATATAGATGCCATCAGGTCTAAGGCTGGCGGTCTGGCGGGTGGCCTTTGTGCCATTTACGTCCCATCGGGCGATCTCGTGTTTGCCGATCCTGATGTGAACGGCCATTACGCGACGCCGCTTGCTGCTCCCCTCGACCCGCTGCCCTCGCTTGCCATCGCCACGGAGATGGCGGCGATCGCGCTCAGGCTCGACCGTGCCGGCGCCTGGCGGCTCTGCCGAACGGTGAAAGATATCCGCAAGGCGATGGTATCAGGCGTTTTTGCTGCTGTCCTGCATATCGAGGGCTGTGAAGCAATCGGCGCCGATCTCGCTGCTCTGGATGTTCTTTATGCCGCCGGGTTGCGTTCGCTCGGCCCGGTGTGGAGCCGGCACAATATCTTTGGGCATGGCGTGCCCTTTGCCTTCCCGAGCTCGCCGGATACGGCGCCGGGTTTGACGGAAGCCGGCTTCGCGCTCGTGCGCGAGTGCAATCGTCTCGGAATCATGATCGATCTTGCCCATATCACCGAGAAGGGTTTCTGGGATGTGGCGGAGACGAGCGACCAGCCGCTCGTCGCCAGCCATTCCAACGCCCATGCGCTGACACCGGTCGCCCGCAACCTCACCGACAGGCAGCTCGACGCGATCCGTGAGCGTCGCGGTCTTGTCGGTGTGAACTATGCGACGGCGATGCTTCGTCCGGATGGCCGCTCCGATGCCGATACGCCGCTTTCCGACATGATCCGCCATATCGATTACCTCGTGAACCGGGTCGGGATCGATTGCGTGGCGCTCGGTTCGGACTTTGACGGTGCTACCATTCCGGAAGAAATCGGTGATGCCTCGGGCAACCAGAGGCTGATTGCCGCTCTCCGGCAAGCTGGCTATGGTGCGGAGGACTTGACCAAAATGGCCAGCGAAAACTGGCTTCGCATTCTGGCTTCGGCGTGGAGGGAAGAGGACGCCTGAGACCAAATAATACTTAGTAATCAATCAAAACAGGGGAACAAACCATGATGATTACCAAACTGAACCGTAGCTTCCGCCTTCTTTCCGCAGGGGCGGCCCTTTCGCTCCTGATGGTAGCAGCGCCTGCTGCCTTCGCAGAGACGCCGAAGGACACGCTCGTCGAAGGTTTCGCCATCGACGACATCATCTCGATGGATCCGGGCGAGGCTTTCGAGCTTTCGACGGCCGAGGTTACCAGCAACACCTATAGCCTGCTCGTTCGTCTCGACATGAACGACACCTCGAAGATCAAGGGTGACCTCGCCGACAGCTGGACGGTTTCCGATGACGGCCTGACCTACACCTTCAAGCTGAAGCCGGATCTGAAGTTTGCGTCCGGCAATCCGATCACCGCCGAAGACGTTGCCTGGTCCTTCGAGCGCGCCGTGAAGCTCGACAAGAGCCCGGCCTTCATTCTCACGCAGTTCGGCTTGACCGGCGACAACGTCGCCGAGAAGGCCAAGGCTGTCGACCCGACCACCTTCACCTTCACTGTCGACAAGGCCTATGCGCCGAGCTTCGTGCTGAACTGCCTGACGGCAACGGTTGCTTCCGTTGTCGACAAGAAGCTGGTGGTGGACCACGTGAAACCGGTCACCGTCGATGCCGACCACAAGTACGACAACGATTTCGGCAATGACTGGCTGAAGACGAATTATGCCGGTTCCGGCGCTTACAAGCTGCGTGAGTGGCGCGCCAACGAAGTTGTCGTCATGGAGCGCAACGACAATTATTACGGCGAGAAGGCGAAGCTTAACCGCGTCATTTATCGCTACATGAAGGAAAGCTCGGCTCAGCGCCTGGCGCTTGAGGCCGGTGATATCGATATCGCCCGCAACCTCGAGCCCAATGATCTCGACGCTGTTGCCAAGAACGCAGATCTGGCGACGACCAATGCGCCGAAGAGCACCGTCTATTACGTCAGCCTCAACAGCAAGAACGAGAACCTGAAGAAGCCTGAGGTCCAGGAAGCCTTCAAGTACCTCGTCGACTATGACGCGATCGGTGCGACCCTCATCAAGGGCATCGGCGAAATCCACCAGACCTTCCTGCCGACCGGCCAACTTGGCGCATTGAACGAGAACCCTTACAAGCTCGACGTTGCCAAGGCGAAGGAACTGCTTGCCAAGGCCGGCCTGCCGGACGGTTTCTCGGTTACCATGGACGTGCGCAACACGCAGCCGGTCACCGGTATTGCCGAATCCATGCAGCAGACGCTCGCCCAGGCCGGCGTGAAGATGGAGATCATCCCCGGCGACGGCAAGCAGACGCTGACGAAGTACCGTGCCCGCACGCACGACATGTATATCGGCCAGTGGGGCTCGGACTATTTCGACCCGAACTCCAACGCCGATACCTTCACCTCCAATCCGGACAATTCCGACGCTGGCACGGTGAAGACCCTTGCATGGCGCAATACCTGGGAAGCGCCCGAGCTTGACAAGGAAACCAAGGCTGCCCTGCTCGAACGTGACGCCGCCAAACGCGCCGGCATGTATGAGGACGTGCAGAAGAAGTTTCTCGCCAACAGCCCCTTCGTCATCATCTTCCAGCAGATCGAAGTGGCCGGCTATCGCAAGAGCCTTAAGGACTTCAAGTTGGGTCCAAGCTTCGATACCAACTATGTAGGCCCGATCTCGAAGTGATGAGCCGGTCAGGCTGATCCAGTGAGTATTGTCGAAACAAGACAGGAGGCGCGGCCCCGCAAGGGCCGTGCACTCTCCTTCGCAAAGGCGTTGGGGCGTTTCCTCTTCGCCGCAGTCACCACCTATCTCGGCCTTCTGGCCGTCACCTTCTTCATCGGCCGCGTCGTGCCGATCGATCCCGTGCTCGCCATACTCGGCGATCGCGCGCCGACCCATGTCGTGGAGCGCGTTCGCCGCGAGATGGGATTTGACCTGCCGCTTTACGAGCAGTTCTACATCTATCTGAAAGGCATTCTCTCCGGGGATTTCGGCAATTCCGTCCTGACCACCAATCCGGTCATGGTCGATATCCGCCGCGTTTTCCCCGCTACTCTGGAGCTTGCGACCGTCGGCACGATCATCGGTTCGGTCATCGGTGTTCCGCTTGGCGTACTCGCTGCCGTGCGCCGCGGCAGCATTGTCGATCAGATCGTGCGCGTCATCGGGCTTGTCGGATATTCGGTGCCGATCTTCTGGCTGGCGCTGATCTCGCTCGTCGTCTTTTATGCGCAGCTGCGCTGGGTAGCGTTCCCTGGTCGCATCGACATCGTCTACGAATACAGCTTCACCCCGGTTACCGGCTTCTACCTTCTCGACAGCGCCTGGCAGGGCCAATGGGATGTCTTCTACGACGTCTTCCGTCACATCATCCTGCCGGCCTCGCTGCTCGGTTATTTCTCGCTCGCCTATATCAGCCGTATGACCCGCAGCTTCATGCTGAACGAGCTGTCGCAGGAATATGTGGTGGCGGCCCGCGCGAAGGGACTTTCGGAAACGCGGGTGATCTGGGGCCATGCATTGAGGAATGCGGCGGTGCCACTCGTGACGGTGATTGCGCTTTCCTATGCAGGCCTGCTTGAGGGCTCGGTGCTGACGGAGACGGTCTTTTCCTGGCCCGGGATCGGCTTCTACATCACCAACTCGCTGCAAAGCGCAGATATGAACGCCGTGCTCGGCGGCACGATCGTCATCGGCACGGTTTTTGTCGGCATCAATCTCATTTCCGATCTTCTCTATCGGATACTCGACCCGAGGACGCGAAACCGATGACGGTTCCGACCACGCCTTCCACGCCGATCAGCCGCCGTGAGTGGCTACTGTCGGATCGACCGCAGTCGCGCACGCAGGCCCGGCTCGGCCGCGCCTATGTTACCTGGCGGCAGTTCACCGCCAACAGGCTCGCCGTCGTCGGTCTGCTCATCATTTTGGCGCTGCTGCTTGTCGCTGCTTTTGCCGATGTCATCGCCACGCATAATCCGGTCATGGGGGACTTGAAAAATGCCCGCCTGCTGCCGCCCGGCAGCGCCGGTTATCTGCTCGGCACCGACGACCAGGGTCGCGATATCTTTTCGCGCCTCGTCTACGGCTCCAGGCTGACGCTCCTCGTCGTCGTGCTGGTCGCCATCATTTCCGCGCCGATCGGACTCATCGTCGGTACGGTATCGGGTTATGCGGGCGGATGGGTGGATGCGACGCTGATGCGCATCACCGATATCTTCCTTGCCTTTCCGAAGCTCGTGCTGGCGCTCGCCTTCGTCGCGGCCCTCGGGCCTGGCATCCAGAACGCCATCATCGCGATCGCCATCACCTCCTGGCCCCCTTATGCGCGTATCGCCCGCGCCGAGACCCTGACCGTGCGGCGGTCCGACTATATTTCGGCGGTTAAGCTGATGGGCGCCTCGCCCCTGCGCATCATTGTGCGGCACATCATGCCGCTCTGCATTTCCTCGTTGATCGTGCGCGTGACGCTCGACATGGCCGGCATCATCCTGACGGCCGCCGGCCTTGGATTCCTCGGTCTTGGCGCTCAGCCGCCGCTGCCGGAATGGGGCGCGATGATTGCTTCCGGCCGCCGCTTCATCCTCGACCAATGGTGGGTCGCGGCCATGCCCGGCATCGCCATCCTCGTCGTCAGCCTCGGCTTCAATCTCCTGGGTGACGGCCTGCGCGATGCGCTCGATCCGAAGGAGGCTGGTCAATGAGTTCGCTTCTAACCGTGAAAAACCTGCGCGTCAGCTACCCGACCCGGACCGGTGTCATCGAAGCCGTGCGTGGCGTCTCCTTCACGCTCGGCAAGGAGCGGCTCGGCATCGTCGGCGAATCCGGTTCCGGCAAGTCGCAGACGGGCCGCGCCATCATGGGCCTGACGCCGAAGCACGGTGTCGTCACGGCCGACACGCTGGATTTCAGCGGCATCGATCTGCTGAAGGCGTCGGCGGCCGAACGGCGCAAGCTGCGCGGCAAACGTATCGCGATGATCCTGCAGGATCCGAAATATTCACTCGACCCGGTGATGACCATCGGCAAGCAGATCTGCGAAACCCTGCGCACGCATGAGAGGATCGGCAGAGGCGAGGCACGAGACCGTGCGCTCGACATGCTGCAAGCGGTGCAGATCCGCGATCCCCAGCGCGTCTTCGATCTGTATCCCCACGAAGTTTCGGGCGGCATGGGTCAGCGCGCAATGATCGCGATGATGCTGATCGCCGGGCCGGAACTCCTGATCGCCGACGAGCCTACCTCGGCGCTCGACGTAACAGTCCAGCTCGATGTCCTGAGGATCATGGACCGGCTGGTGTCCGAGCGTGGCATGGGATTGATTTTCGTCTCTCACGACCTGAGGCTCGTTTCCTCCTTCTGCGACCGCGTCATCGTCATGTATGCTGGCCGCATTGTCGAAGAGATAGCCGCATCTGAGCTTCGCAATGCGAAGCATCCCTATACGCAGGGCTTGTTGAACTGCATGCCGCAGATCGGTGAAGATCGGCATCCGCTGCCGGTCCTTGACCGTAAGTCGGAGTGGGCGGCATGAGTACAGCGCTGTCTGCAGACCATCTCGGTGTCGTCTATGACCATTTCCATGCGTTGAAAGACGTGAGCGTTTCCATCGAGAGCGGCGAATCCTTTGGCCTCGTCGGTGAGTCCGGCTCGGGCAAGTCGACGCTGCTGCGCGCGGTCGCCGGGCTTGCGCCGGTCAGTGAGGGAACGATCCACATCCATGGCGAGGTGCTTAAAGGCTCGAAGCGAAGCAGAAGCTTCTACCGAGGCGTCCAGATGGTCTTTCAGGATCCCTATGGCTCGCTGCATCCCCGCCAGACCGTCGACCGGCTGCTTCTGGAGCCGCTCGCCATCCACGGTATCGGCGACGGCGAGAAGCGCATTGCCAGGGCACTCGACGAGGTCGGGCTCGGCAACGGCTTTCGCTTCCGTTACCCGCATCAGCTTTCCGGAGGCCAGCGGCAGCGTGTGGCGATCGCCCGCGCCCTGATCGTCGAGCCGTCGATCCTGCTGCTCGATGAGCCGACGTCGGCGCTCGACGCCTCCGTCCAAGCCGAAGTCCTCAACCTTCTGGAACAGATCCGCCGTGACAGGAAACTGACGTTCGTCATGGTCAGCCACGATCTCGGGGTCATCACCCACATGTGCGAGAGGCTTGCCGTGATGCGCGGCGGCGCTGTTGTTGAACGGCTGACATCGGCCGAACTTGCCGCCGGGAGCGTTCACGAGGAGTACACGCGAAATTTGATGATCGCGAGCAAGGGTTTCGTGAAGGCTTGAAAGCCAATGTTTTCAAGCCTTTGAAAAACTTCGCAAGGCATCGGCGTTAAGGATAATGTTTTCCTAAAACACGACCATTCGACTAGACTATTGACAGCTGCCTTGGTTCTGTCATGATCCCGTTAACGACCGTTAGCTTTCGTGATCGATGGAGGTTGAGGCATGTTCTTTCTCGGTGGGATGACCATGGGTTACCTCGATCCTCCGGTTAAGGCGGAGCGGAGGGATACCTCCTCCGTGACCATCCCGGCGGAAAAGGATCGCCGGTTGATCGAAACATCTCCCAATGCACCCCAGAGCGATGGTGCCGTTGAGCGCTCCTGGATCTGGGCATGGCGCACGCTCTGCTAAGTTGACGCCTGGGTGGATTTTCTCTTCCGTCTGCTCTGGACGGAATTTTATCTCTACCTACCTTATAGGGAATATAAGAATATAAATGCGAGCCAGCAATTCGGCCGCAAAACAAACAGACGGAGGCGACACATGGCAAATCTGGGTATTTCGCATACTCATGTGAACCAGTACGGATCCGTACCGGCGAAGAAGCCGGTCACCACGCGGCACAGAATCCAGACCGCGATCCATGCAACACTTTTCACGGCGGCTTTCCTTTTCGTTGTCGCCATGGTTTGCGGCGTCGTCGGCTGATGCCGGCACGTCCTCGAGCGCCACTTTGATGGTGCTCGCCTGATCGAGCATATGTCCGTCCGGAACAATTAGGATGCATCAGCATTCTCCTGACACTTCGGTGTTCATAGGAGAATGGTCATGAAAGGCATCCTGCTGTGGTTGCTCGGTATACCGATCCCCATCATCATCCTTCTTTACCTGTTCCACGCAGTCTAGCCCATTGCCGAAAGTAGGCGTGGGGCGCGGATCGCGCCGGGAACGCCGCGCAGGCGCATGGATATGTCCATGCGCCTTTTTCATGCCGACGGCGGAAAGCGCGAGGTGGTCATTGCCTTGAATTATTTCGATCGTGTCCAAGTTTCCCCAGTGGCTTCGCAGGGGCGTCGGATAGCCATGACCATCCGCAAAGTCATGCCATGGAGCCGGACGATTTATCGCCGAAAACTGTGCGAACCGTCTGATGATCCTGCTTTTGCCGGCCGTCGAAGATGACTGACCCGTTCACGCGACAGTCATCGCAAGCAGTGCAGACCTAGCCAAAATCGCAGAGTTGTTTGGATCCAGAACCGAACCCATGAACATTTCCAGCCCGTCTCCAAGCCCGTCGCGCGAGTCCGACAAGAAGCAGATCGACCAAAGCGACTCGATCCGCTCGACCTATCTGTCCAACGAAGACATCAGGGTGCTGGGCGAAGATGTAGCCCGCAATGCCGTCAGCGCGCTGCCTGCCTTCGCACCTTTCGACTTCTTCGCGCGCAACAGGGAGAACGAGAAGGAAATCCTGCGCGTCTACCGCACGACCGCAACCGATGTCGAAGCCGGAGAGACGATTACGCCAGCGGCGGAATGGCTGCTCGACAACCATTATATCATCGAAGAGGCCATTCACGAGGTCCGCCGCGATTTCCCGCGCCGCTTCTATCGCGAACTGCCGTTGATGAAGGTCGACGGTGTCGGGATTCCACGCACGCTTGTCCTCGCCTGGCTCTATGTCGCCCATACCCACAGCACCGTCTCAGAGGAAAGCCTGACGGCGCTGGTCGAAGGCTTCCAGCAGCATGAGACGCTGAAGATCGGCGAGCTTTGGGCTTTGCCGACGCTGGTACGCTTCGTGCTCGTCGAAAATCTCCGGCGTATTTCGAGCCGCGTCGAGCGTAGCCGCCGCCTGCGCCGCCGTGCCAATGAGGCCGCGGACGAGCTGGTGCGCCTTGCCGATACGGCAAAGGCCGCTGCCTATCTGAAGACGCTCGAGGAGTTTGCCGAGGACAATACGTTTTCGACGCAGTTTCTCTATCGCATGCGTGATGGCTCGCGGACTTCGAGCCTCGCCCTTTCATGGCTCGATGAGCGGCTCGAGAAACTCGGTCGTGACAGCGAAGAAACGCTGATGGCGGAACACAGCCGGCTCTCCTCCGGCAATGTCATGATGGGTAACATCATCCGCAGTCTGCGGGAGATAAACGATGCGGACTGGTCCGTCTGGGTCGAGCAGGTCAGTCATGTCGACAGGCTGCTCTGGGATCATTCGGATTATGGCGATCTCGATTCCGGCTCGCGCAATACCTATCGCAAACAGATCGAGAAGCTTGCCATGCACTCGCCGCTGAGCGAAGTGGAAATCGCCAAGCTTGCCGTGGACATGGTCGCGGAATCGAGGCTTTCCGATGAGCGACCACTGCAGCAGCCAAATGTCGGCGAGTTCATAGCAGGCACTCAACGCCTGAAGCTCGAGGCGCGCGCAAACTATCGTCCAACGCTGGCGCAACGTCTCGCCCGCTCGGTGCGAAAGTTCAACTGGATGGCTATCGCCGTTCCGATCGTGCTCGTCACCATCGCCGCCATGACCGTCATTGGAAGCTTCATGGTCAGTGCCGGCATGGGGCCGATTGAAATCGCCTTGCTGCTGATCCTCTTCTCGCTGCCCGCTTCCGATGGAGCGAGCGGCCTGTTCAATACCGTCCTCTCTTTCTTCGTCACGCCGGCGCGGCTTGTCGGCTATGAATTCAAGCAGGGCATTCCCGAGGATGCACGCACGCTCCTCGTCGTGCCGTGCTTGATTTCCAATCGCGATAGTGTCGACGAGATGGTACGCAATCTCGAGGTCCACTATTTCGCCAATCCGCGCGGTGAGATCTATTTTGCGCTGCTGAGCGACTGGCCGGATAGCGAGGTTGAGGAAACTTCAGCCGATCTCGAAGTGCTGGAATATGCGCGCCGGGAAGTCGCCAATCTCTCGGCCCGTTATGCCCATGACGGCAAGACGCGCTTTTATCTGCTGCACCGCCGCCGCCTCTATAATCCCTCTGAAGGCGTATGGATGGGCTGGGAGCGCAAGCGCGGCAAGCTGCACGAGCTGAACCTGCTATTGCGTGGTGATCGCGATACGACCTATCTGCCGGGCGCCAACACCGTCCCGGCCGATGTCGAATATGTCATGACGCTCGATGCCGATACGCGCCTGATGCGTGACAGCGTCACCAAACTCGTCGGCAAGCTCCACCACCCGATCAATCGCCCTGTCATCGACCCGGAAAGCGGACGCGTCGAAAGCGGCTACGGCGTCCTGCAGCCGCGCGTGACGCCGTCACTGACGACAGGCAAGGATGCGTCGGTCTTTCAACGCATCTTTTCGATCAATCGCGGTCTCGATCCCTATGTCTTTACGGTTTCGGATGTCTATCAGGATCTTGTCGGCGAAGGCACGTTCACCGGAAAAGGGCTCTATCACGTCGATGCCTTCGAGGGTTCACTGAAGGGGCGGATCGAAGAGAATTCGGTGCTCAGCCATGATCTTCTCGAAGGTTCAATGGCGCGTTGCGCGCTCGTCACAGATCTCGAACTCGTCGAGGACTTTCCCATACGCTACGAAGTCGAAACCTCGCGCCAGCACCGCTGGGCGCGGGGCGATTGGCAGCTCCTGCCCTACCTTTTCAATCCGAAATACGGCGTCACCGCGCTTGGGCGCTGGAAAATGTTCGACAATCTGCGTCGGTCGCTGACACCGATCGCTTGGTTTCTTGCATCGGTGCTCGGCTGGTATCTGATGGAGCCTTTCGGGGCATTGATCTGGCAGATCCTTTTGATCTTCTGCCTGTTTGTGGCCCCGACCCTGTCGCTCATCAGTGGCATCATGCCGCGCAGCAGCGATACAGTCGCCAGCGCCCATCTTTATACTGTCTGGTCGGATATCGCGGCCGCCAATGCTCAGGTGGCTTTGCGCATCATCTTCATCGCCGACACCGTCTGCATGACGGTGGATGCGATCGGCCGATCACTCTACCGCCTCTTCGTCAGCCGCAAGCTTCTCTTGCAATGGCGTACCGCTGCCAGTGTCGGGGCCGGGAAGCAGGGCACCATCCTCTCCTATTACAGAGCGATTTGGCACGCTCCGGTTCTGGCGATTTTGTCGGTCGCCCTCGCCGCATTGTCCGGCAGTGACTCTTTCCTTGTCGGCATTCCCTTCGCGCTGCTCTGGATCTTTTCGCCGGCTGTCGCCTGGTATGTGAGCCAGTCGGCCGAGACGGAAGACCGGCTTGACGTGCCGGATGCAGTTTCCAGCGAGTTGCGCAAGATCGCGCGCCGCACCTGGCGCTACTTCGAGACTTTCACGACGGCGGAGCAGAACTATCTGCCGCCCGACAACGTGCAGGAAACGCCCCACGTCATCGTCGCGACGCGCACTTCGCCCACAAATATCGGCGTTTATCTGCTGTCCGTCATTTCGGGACGCCATTTCGGATGGTTCTCCTTCCAGGAGACGATCGAGCGCCTGGAGCAGACCATCTCCACGGTCGACCGCATGGAGAAGTTCCGTGGCCATCTTTTCAACTGGTATCACACCGATACGCTTGAGGCGCTTGCACCTCGTTATGTCTCTGCAGTCGACAGCGGAAATCTCGCCGGTCACCTGATTGCCATTTCCTCAGCGTGCCGCGATTGGGCGGAAGCACCTTCGGCGCATGTCCAGGGCAATCTCGACGGTGTGGGTGACACCGTCGGCATTCTCGGTGAAGTGCTGGCCGACCTGCCTGATGATCGCAAGACCGTGCGGCCGTTGCGTCGCCGTCTGGAAGAGCGCATAGCCGGCTTCCAGAATGCGCTTGCTGCCGTCAAACGCGAGCATGAATTTGCCTCCATCCGTGTGATCAACCTTACGGTCCTGGCGCGCGACATTCAGAACCTCGCCGGCAACCTGCATCACGAAGTGAAGTCGAAGCAGACGGAAGAAGTCACGGCCTGGGCGGTGTCACTGGTCAAGGTCTGTGAGGCACATATCGCCGACAGTACCTTCGACCTTTCCAATATCGACGCATTGCGGCCCCGCCTGATAGCGCTCCGCGACAAGGCTCGCGATCTCGCCTTTTCGATGGATTTCGGCTTTCTGTTTCGTCCGGAGCGTCGCCTTCTGTCGATCGGTTACCGCGTGGAAAGCGGCGAGCTCGACGCGGCATGCTATGATCTTCTGGCTTCGGAATGCCGTCTTACGTCGCTCTTCGGTATCGCCAAGGGCGATCTGCCGACGGAGCATTGGTACAAGCTCGGCCGCCAGGTCGTACCGGTTGGTGCTCGTGGCGCGCTGGTCTCCTGGTCGGGCTCGATGTTCGAATATCTGATGCCGCCACTCGTCATGCAGGAGCGCGGTGGAGGCATCCTCAACCAGACCAATAATCTCGTCGTTGTCGAACAGATGAACCATGCCCGCAAGCTCGGCACACCATGGGGCATCTCGGAAGCGGCCTTTAATGCCCGCGACCGTAACCTCAACTATCAGTACACGAACTTCGGCGTGCCGACGCTTGGCCTGAAGCGCGGTCTCGGCCACAATGCCGTCATCGCACCCTATGCTTCGCTGCTCGCCAGCCAGTACTATCCGGAAGCATCGCTCGAAAACCTGCAAAGGCTTCGCAAGCTTGGCGCTCTCGGCAAGTTCGGCTTTCACGACGCCGTCGACTTCACGCCGACCCGCGTACCCGAGGGCAAGAAGTGTGCGGTCGTCTACAATTACTATGCCCACCACCACGGCATGTCGATCGCGGCTGTCGCCAACGTTGCCTTCAACGGCCACCTGCGTGAACTCTTCCACTCTGATCCGGTCATCGAAGCGGCTGAACTGCTGCTGCAGGAAAAAGCACCGCGCGACATTCCGGTCATGAGCGGCAAGGATGAATCCAATACGCCTGCCAGCATCCAGGACGATCTGATGCGCCCCGTGATCCGCAAAGTCGACGATCCGGCTTCGCGCGAACGAGAGCTCGTTTTCCTGTCGAACGGTCATTATTCCCTAATGTTGACGGCAACAGGTGCGGGTTACGCCCGTTGGAACGGCCTATCCGTTTCCCGTTGGAAGCCAGATCCGACCGAAGACCGCTGGGGTAATTTCATTTTCCTGCGCGATACGGCGACCAATGAATGGTGGTCGGCGACAGCGGAGCCGAAGAGCGTGGAAGGTGAGGCGGTCAGAGTGGAATTTGCTGACGAGAAGGCCGTGTTCACAAAGGTTCTTGGCGAGCTCCTGAGCGAGGTCGAATGTATCGTTGCCACCGAGCATGATGCGGAGGCCCGCCGCCTGACATTGTTCAACATGGGTGCCGAAGATCGCTTCATCGAAGTAACCTCCTATATGGAGCCGGTCATCACATCCGACGAGACGGACAACGCGCATCCGGCTTTCGCTCGCATGTTCGTCAGAACGGAGATCGATAAGCGCGGTGACGTCATCCGCGCCGAACGCAACAAGCGTGATCCGAACGAGCCGAACATGAGTATCGCGCATCTGATCGTCGACAACGCCGGCGACACGCGTCACACCGAATTCGAAACCGAGCGGCGGGCGTTCATCGGTCGTGGTCGCAGCCTTTCGAATGCCGCTGCCTTTGATCCGGGTGTCCGCCTTTCCGGCATTGACGGTTTCACGCTGGATCCTGTCCTGTCGTTGCGCCGGACAGTGCGCGTGCCGGCCGGCAAGAAGATCAGCGTGATCTTCTGGACGATTGCAGCACCTGATCGTGCCGAGGTGGACAAGGCGGTCGAACGCTACCGCCATCCGGATGCCTTCAATCATGAGCTCATCCAGGCCTGGACGCGCACACAGGTGCAGATGCGCCATGTCGGTGTCAGTTCGCAGCAAGCGGTAGCATTCCAGCATCTCGGCCGTCATCTCGTCTATCCCGACATGCAGCTTCGCGGCGACTACCGCGCCGTCAGTGCGGGCATGCAGTCGCAGTCGGCGCTCTGGCCGCTGGCGATTTCGGGCGATTTCCCGATCTTCACGCTGCGCATCGATGACGACATGGATCTTGAAGTCGCCCGCGAAGCGCTGCTGGCGCAGGAATATCTGCGTTCGCGCGGGGTGGCCGCCGATCTTGTCATCATGAATGAGCGCGCCTCGTCCTATGCGCAGGATATGCAGCACGCTCTCGACGCCATGTGCGAGAACGTGCGGCGCCTCGGGCAGGCCGACGGGTTGCGTCAGCATATTTTTGCGGTCCGCAAGGACTTGATGGAAGACAGTACCTATGAGGCGCTGATCGCCGCCTCGCGCGTGACGCTACATGCAAAGAACGGCAAAGTGGTCGACCAGATCAACCGTGCCCGCGTCCTGTCTGTGCCCCTTAAGGAAATGCCGGAGATCGCGGAAAAAGCCGAGCGTGCCCTAACGCCGGTCAAGCGCATACCGCCACTGCCGGCTCCGTCCATCAAGACCGTTGCCATCGAGGAGGAGGGCGATCTCGACTTCTGGAACGGTATCGGCGGCTTTGCCCACGACAGCAATGAATATGTCGTGCGCCTGCCGGGTGGACAGGCAACGCCGCAGCCTTGGATCAATGTCATCTCGAACGAGCGGTTCGGCTTCCATGTCTCGGCGGAAGGTGCCGGTTTCACCTGGAGCGTCAATTCGCGCGATTACCAACTCACTCCCTGGTCGAATGACGCAGTCATCAACCGTCCCGGCGAGGCTCTCTACCTAACGGATCTCGAAAGTGGCGCGGTTATGACGCCATTTGCGGGCCTTTCCCGTCGCAACGATATTCGTTTCGAAGCGCGTCATGGTCTCGGTTATTCCACCTTCTCCACCACGCAGCACGAGATCGCGCTCGAGGTGACGCAGACCGTAGATCGCGAAAAGCCGGTGAAGCTGCAGCGCCTGCGCCTGCGCAACGCCGGTTCTGCAAGCCGCAAGCTCAGGCTCTACGCCTATGTCGAATGGATCCTTGGGAATAATCCGCAGAAGACCGCTTCTTTCATCCTGTCGAAACTTGACGAGGAGACAGGGGCGCTGTTTGCGACGAACCCCTACAGCATCGACTATTCGGGTCGCACCGCTTTCTTCGCCGCAAGCGAGACGATTTCGAGTTTCTCGGCAAGCCGTCGCGAGTTTATAGGCAGAAGCGGGAGGATTGAGGCGCCTGTTGCCGTGACGACAGCTACTGCTCTTTCCGGCTCGGTAGGCCTCGACGGCGATCCGGCGGCGATCCTCGCGATCGATATCGAACTCGGTGCCGGTGAGGAGCGCAACATCACTTTCTTCCTGGGCGATGCGTCCACCGAAGAGGATGCTCGCACCCTGCTTACCAATATCAGAGAGTCCTCGTTCGATGAGGCGGTGAAGGCAAACCGGGATTTCTGGCAGGAATTCACCGGCAAGCTGCAGATCTCGACGCCGGATCAGGGTATGAACAAGCTCATCAACATCTGGCTGCCCTATCAGAGCCTCGGCTGCCGCATCATGGCCCGCACGGCCTTCTACCAGGCAAGCGGGGCCTTCGGCTTTCGTGACCAACTGCAGGATACGCTGGCCTTCGTGCTGCAGGAGCCTGAGCTTGCACGAAGACAGATTATCAATGCGGCCTCCCGACAGTTCCGCGAGGGCGACGTGCAGCATTGGTGGCTGCCGGGGACTGGAGCCGGCGTACGCACCACTATCTCCGATGATGTCGTTTGGCTCGCCTATGCGATTGATCATTATTGCAGCGTCAGCAGCGACAAGAGCGTGCTCGACGAACAACTCGCCTTCCTCGAAGGTCCGGCGCTGCTGGAAGGCCAACATGACTCCTTCTTCAAACCGGAAGTATCCGAGGATACGGCAAGCATCTATGAGCATGCGGCTCTGGGGCTCGATCTTGCCATTGCACGCAAGGGGACGAATGGCCTGCCGCTCTTCCTCGGCGGCGACTGGAACGACGGGATGAACCGTGTCGGTATAGACGGCAAGGGTACGAGTGTCTGGCTCGGCTGGCTGCTTGCCGGCACGCTGCGCTCCTTCATTCCTTATGCCGAGGAGCGGGGCGACAAACCCCGTGTCGAGCGTTGGAACGCGCATCTCGTCGACCTCAAAAAAGCGCTCGAAACCGTTGCCTGGGACGGCGACTATTATCGTCGCGGCACTTTCGACGACGGTACGCCGCTCGGCTCGACGGAGAGCCTGGAATGCCAGATCGATTCGATTGCACAATCCTGGAGCGTGCTCTCAGGTGAAGGTGATCCGGGGCGGGCTGCCAAGGCGATGGATGCGGTGCTCGAGCGGCTGGTTGACGAAGATGCCCGGATCATTCGCCTTTTCACACCGCCTTTTGAAAGATCGCTGAAGGATCCAGGCTATATCAAGGCCTATCCGCCCGGCGTTCGCGAGAATGGTGGCCAGTATACGCATGCCTCGACCTGGGTGGTCATGGCGCTGGCGGAATTGAAGCGGGGCGACGATGCCTTGCGTTGTTTCCAGATCCTCAACCCGATCACCCATTCGCTGAATAAGGCGGCCGCCGAACGCTATCGCGTCGAGCCATATGTCGTAGCGGCCGATGTCTATGGACATGCCCCCTATGTCGGGCGCGGCGGCTGGACCTGGTACACCGGCTCGGCCGGATGGCTCTACCGCGCGGCTGTGGAAGGTATCCTCGGTATCCGGCTAAAGGGTGGACAACTTTTTGTGAACCCGTCGCTCCCTTCCAATTGGGACGGGTTTGCGGCAGAGATCGAACGCGACGGAGGCAAATACCGCATTTCGGTCTCAAAAGCGTCCAATGCTGGCGGCTACAGTGTGTCGATAGACGGCAGCGAAGTCGCCAATCCCCAGGAGGGATATCCGGTCGGGCAACAGCAATCTCCAAGCTGATTTTCCGGCGATTCGTGCGGCCAAACGGGGAACCCTTTTGGCCGGCGTAGCGTTTGCAAAACGGATAACAGGAGAGACACCCATGGCAGGTATGCCGACCAAAGCCATTGGCGCCCAACGAACTTCCATGTCAGTAGCGGCGTCCAAGCGTGATACGAGGCTCGACGTCATTCGTGGTCTTGCACTCATAACGATCTTCATCAATCACGTTCCGGGGCAAATTTTCGAATATATTACGACCAAGAATTTTGGTTTTTCAGATGCCGCCGAAGCCTTCGTGCTGATCTCGGGCATCGCAGTCGGCCTTGCCTATGGTTCGCGCTTCAAGGCGGGCAAGCGGCTGGAGGTGGCGATCAAGGCGGCAAAGCGTGCCTTCACGCTTTATCTTGCCCATATGATCACCACTTTCGTGACGCTCGCGCTCTTCATCTGCGGCGCCTGGCTGTTTCACCGGCCGGGCCTGTTGGTCGAGATCAACATTCTGGCGGTGCTCATGAACCTGAAGGAGGGCATTCCAGCGCTGCTCCTGCTCGGCCATCAGATCGGCTACAACAATATCCTGCCGATGTACGGTGCGCTTATGCTGATGGTGCCGCTGATCCTGCTTCTGAACGAGAAAAGCACGTTGCTGGCGCTTGCCGTTTCCGGAACGGTCTGGCTTCTTGCAGGTATCTATCAGATCGCGCCGCAGAACATGCTGTTCGAGGGAGACTGGTTCCTCAATCCCTTCTCCTGGCAGTTCCTTTTCACGATCGGCATCGTCTCGATGATGCATATAAAGCGCGGCGGCACGCTTCCCCACCATCCGCTGCTTTTCGCGTTGTCGCTGGGCTATGTCGTGCTCTCTTTCATCTGGGTGACGGCACGTCTCTGGGATCTCGGCAACTATCTGGCCGCGCTTGGCCTGCCTGCAGTGCTGACCGGTTTCGACAAGACATTTCTGTCGTTGCCACGTCTTCTGCACATACTGGCGCTGGCCTATCTGGTGATCAACATTCCAGCGGTGTCACAGGCTTTCCGTCGCCCGGCCGATCACCCCCTGACAATCCTCGGCCGCCACTCGCTGAACATCTTCGTCGCCGGCACCATCCTTGCAATGGTCGGCCAAGTGCTGCTCTACATCACCAATCGCGACCAGATCATCGGCCCGATCTTCGTGCTTGCCGGCATCGCAGCGCAGTTCGCCTATGCCTATTATCTTGAATACAAGCGCGAACAGGAAAAGGCCCGGCCACTCGCCGGCGGCGCCATCCCAGTGCCGGTCCGCGTCAACCGCGCCGTGGATACTTACGGCCACAACAAACGGAAATAGGCAAGGCTTCCTGGGGTCTGAGTAAGCCGGCAGTCGAGAGGCTGCCGGTTCGATGCAGACGGCCACGGGCCTGCCGCGAGACGCGTGCAAGGCTACGATAGAAACCGTGACGACGATCCCTCGGCGATCACTATGAGATTTTGATTTTTTCGCTGTTCATCAGGAATGGAACGGCTACGAGCCTCGATCCATCTTTGCTCCCAAAGGCAATGCCAATGATAGGGAGCACGACGATGTACTTCGAACTCAAGGACGCCACCGCCGACATTCTCGCCAAGAGCCGTTGGCGCAACGAACTCTGCGACCTTCCGCTTGACCTGATCTCCTCCGAACGTGAAGCTTACGACATTCAGGCGATTGCGCAGGATGCGCTGGGCTTTGAGCGCAAGGGCTATGCGCTTGTCGGCACCAGCGAGGAATCGCGCCGCGTCCTCGGCCTTGAGAGGTCGATCTACTCCGAGATTCCCGCTTCCGCTCTGCTTGCCGCTACCAAGGAATTCCGGCTTCCGACCGGCACAATCGGTGTCCAGTGCGAACTGGTTTTCAAGATGTTGCGGGCCTATCCGGAGGCCGGAGAACCGATCAATCTCGATACCGCTGCCGACGCCGTGCTCGACTGCCGGCCGGCCATAGGCATCCTCGGGCGGCGGACGCGGCGTGTCTTCGTGGGAGACAACGCCGCGATCGCCGATTTCGGCCTGCATGTCGCGACCATCTGTGGTGATCATACCGGAACGTTGTCGCCCGCTGACCTTGCTGCCATCGAGATTACGACTTTCCTATTCAAGCAGACGGTCTTTGCCGGGACAGCAGCTTCAGTCATGGGCAATCCGCTCAATGCAATTGTCTGGCTGGCAGACCGGCTCTCTGCAAACGGCAGGCAGATTCAAGCCAACGATATTGTCGCCACGGGATCGTGCACCGCCATTCTCCAGGTCTGGCCCGGCCAGCATCTGGCCGCCGATTTCGGGCCACTTGGACAGGTCGAATGCATCTTCGGGTGACACTCACTTCAAACTGAAAGGACAGATCATGAGGCCGCAGCGAAAGCCGTTCGTTGTCGAGATCAAGAAGACGAAACAGTTTGTCCGCAAGCCCGCTTCGACTGAGACTGGACGGGTAGATGTCGTGCTGCACGCGGGAACCAAGACGACCGCGAGCACGATCATCCGGGGCGGGGGCCGGTCCTGATGGTCAGCCGTAATGTCCCACACGAATATTTCCTGATAGACGCGGCCAAGACTGACGGGCCTGTGGTCGGCCATCTTCGCGGCAAACCGATTTCCGCTCTGGTTATAGACAGGAACGGCAGCCGCTACCGCTTCGTTGGCGTCGCTGCGAGAGACGGCCGCGGCAGACTGGATGTCCTGTCTCTCAAGCAGGGTGAATGGATCGTCGCGCCCGATCTTGTCTATGAAGAGGCAGCCTAGGTCAGCTCGGTACTGCGATCGGCGTCGCATATGACGAGTGGGCCTGACGTCAGTGTTTCACGTGGAATTTCCAACCAACAAAAAAGCCGGAAGAGCGATGCCCTTCCGGCTTTTTGTCATTCGCTTGCGAGCCGATCAGGCTGCTTCCGTCGCATGAGCCTTGCGGACTTCGTCGTCCGTCAGGATGCCACTTGCGCGGAGCAGAGCAGCGAAGCGGCCGTTCGAATGGCTGAGCTCATCGAAGCTGCCGTGCTCGACGATGCGGCCATTGTCGAGGAACAGCACCATATCCGCCTCGCGGACCGTCGAGAGACGGTGAGCGATGATGAAGGTGGTGCGGTTCTGGCGCAGGTTGTCGATTGCGGCCTTGACGCGCGCTTCCGTCTCGACGTCGAGGGCGGAAGTCGCCTCGTCCAGCACCAGGATCGGCGCATCCTTGAGGATGGCGCGGGCAATCGCAATACGCTGGCGCTCACCACCGGAGAGCTTGTTGCCGCGCTCGCCGACATGGGTTTCGTACTGCTCGTCGCGGTTCTCGATGAAGTCGGCAGCGGCAGCAGCTTCTGCGGCACGGCGCATATCCTCTTCCGAAGCGTTCTCGCGGCCGAGGCGGATGTTGTCGCTGATCGAGCGGTTCAGAAGGCCGGCGTCCTGGAAGACGGTAGCGATATAGCGGCGCAGCGACTTGCGCGTGACCTTGCTGATATCATGGCCGTCGACGAGAATCTGGCCGCCCTGCGGGTCGTAGACGCGCTGGAGCAGGTTGACCAGCGTCGTCTTGCCGGCGCCGGTCGGGCCGACGATCGCAACCGTCTGGCCGGCCTTCACCTTGAAGGAGACGTTGTGCAGGCCCTGCGAGCTGTTGGCGAAGCCGAAGGAAACGTCGTTGAATTCGACATCGCCCTTGACGTCCTTGATCTCGCCGTTGCCGGCCGGTTCCTCGCGTTCACGAACGGAATCTTCCAGATTGTAGAAGTCTTCCAGCTTCGAACGGGCTTCGAAGATCTGCGTGGCGAACTGACGCATCAGGTCCAGGCGGGCGATCAGCAGGTTGGCAAAGCCGATGAAGGCAATGACGTCGCCGACACGCAGTTCGCCGTTCTGAACCAGCACGGTGCCGATGACGAGCACGATCATCATGGCGATCGTGGAGGCCATGCGGTTCAGCGCACTCGCAAGCGCCCACCAGTCGAGAACCGGATACTGCGCCTGCAGCAGGCGGTCGGCAAAGGACTTCAATGCACGCGTTTCAGCATCGATGCGGTTATAGCTATGCAGCACCGATACGTTACTGATGGAATCGCTGACATGGCCGAAGACGGTATGATAGTGGTTTTCGACCGAAGCCTGGCCGTCCTTGGTGCGGCTCATGACCACGCGGCCGATGATCCAATAGGCGATACCGAGTACGATCAGGACTGCGGAGAGGCGCAGATCCATGGACATTGCAGTCGGGATGAGCAGGCCAAGCGCAATGACCGTCGAAAGATGGTTGCGCATGAATTCCAGCCACAGGCCGAACAGGGTTTCACAAGCGCGCAGCAGCGTATGCAGCGCGTTGGATGTGCCGCGCTGGTGGTGCCAGGAAAGCGGCATGGAGATGATGCGACCGAAAGCCTCCGTCAGAAGCGTTGCGCGGCGGCCATGGGCCAGCCTGTCGGCTTCACGCGCCACGAGAACGAAAGCTATGGTGTTGAAGACGGCAAATGCCGCCCACATCATCAGGATCGGCTTGACTTCACCCTTGCCGGAAATCGCGTCAATGATACGACCGAACAGGATCGGCTCGGCGATGGTGATGGCCGCCAATACGATATTCGCGATAACGACGAGGGATACGCGGAGCTTGTAGGCGCCAAGATAGCGCAGAGCCCTTGCATAGACCTTGAATAACGACACGTCGGGACCTCTTTTGCATCTGCGAAAAACGGGATGGTGCGATGCTACAGAAATCTACCTGAACCGACGATTAACAGGATATTCAGGTTTGGGGTCCGGCTTCGAAATTCGCCTTCTGGCGCAGTCGCCAGTGCGATAACTGGCCATAGTTTCGAAATTGTTGCTTAGGCTTAGATCGTAACAATTTGCGCTTGCATTCCCTGGAGCGTCTAGCGCACCATCCAGTTTGTGAACTGTAATTTTTTGTAAAGACCGTTCTGTGGCGGGTTATCAAGGCCTGCTTCGGCGGCCTCATTGGTCCGGGCAAGGGGCATTTTGTGCAAATTCATTCTTTAATTCAATTGCTTGTCACGCTAGAGGAACATTCCGACAGCGAAGGTGCTGTCGACGAACTCGACAAGGTGATCCGCGCGAGCGGATTCGATTTCTATGGGCTGCTTCGCCATCCCAAGCAGGGAGACAACCCATGGAGTGTGACTATGGCCAGTCGATGGCCGGACAGGTGGTCACACGTTTATGCGGTAAAAAAATATGTGCTCGTCGATCCGACCGTACGGTATCTTGCTCGCGCGCAACGGCCCTTCCGCTGGCGTGACAGCATGGCTGCCTTTCGCGATGATCCGCATCAGCGCCGCATGGAGCAGATGATGGTCGATGCCTTCGGCCATGGTCTGGAAGACGGCTATGTCTTCCCGATCTACGGACGAAACGGCATCCTCGGCAGCCTCAGCCTCGCTGGCAAGCCCGTGGAGTTCTCACCAGCGGAAATCTCACTTTTCGAGGCGATTGCCCGCAAAGCCTTCTGGCGGCTGCTCGATCTGCAGGGAGAGGCTGCAGCACTGGAAACGGTGCCGATAACCGATACGCAGCTGACCCGGCGCGAAATGGAAATCCTGCATTATCTCGCCGAAGGCATGACCTCGATGGAAATCAGCAAACATCTGAAGATCTCCAACCATACGGTCGACTGGTACATGAACGGCCTGCAGGATAAGCTCAGGGCCAAGAACCGGCAGCAGGCCGTGGCACTTGCTTTCCGATATGGTCTGATTACCTGAGATCTGGAGAAATTCTATTTCCTCGAGATGAGGGAAATTGAACTTTCTGTAACAGCACGTTAAGAATTCTCTTCGCGGGTGCAGCATTGCCCGTTTTTTTCGTGCTTTGAGGAGAGTACATTGCCCATATCGAAGATCCTTGTCGCCAACCGTTCCGAAATCGCCATCCGCGTCTTCCGCGCGGCCAATGAGCTCGGAATAAAAACGGTCGCGATATGGGCTGAGGAAGACAAGCTAGCGCTGCACCGCTTCAAGGCCGACGAGAGCTATCAAGTCGGCCGCGGCCCGCATCTTTCCCGCGATCTCGGACCGATCGAAAGCTACCTGTCGATCGACGAAGTGATCCGTGTTGCCAAGCTTTCCGGCGCTGATGCCATTCATCCCGGCTACGGCCTGCTTTCGGAAAGCCCCGAATTCGTCGATGCCTGCAACGCTGCGGGCATTACCTTCATCGGTCCGAGGGCCGATACGATGCGTCAGCTCGGCAATAAGGTGGCGGCACGCAACCTTGCCATTTCCGTCGGCGTTCCCGTTGTTCCGGCGACCGAGCCGCTACCGGACGACATGGCGGAAGTTGCCAAGATGGCCGGTGTGATCGGTTATCCCGTGATGCTGAAGGCATCCTGGGGCGGCGGTGGCCGTGGCATGCGCGTCATCCGCTCCGAAGCCGATCTGGCCCGTGAGGTAACGGAAGCCAAGCGCGAGGCGATGGCCGCATTCGGCAAGGATGAGGTCTATCTCGAAAAGCTCGTCGAGCGCGCTCGTCACGTCGAGAGCCAGATCCTCGGCGACACACATAACAATGTCGTGCATCTCTTCGAGCGCGACTGCTCCATCCAGCGCCGCAACCAGAAAGTCGTCGAACGCGCCCCTGCCCCGTATCTTTCGGAAGCGCAGCGTCAGGAGCTTGCTGCTTATTCATTGAAGATCGCGCAGGCGACCAACTACGTCGGCGCCGGCACCGTGGAATACCTGATGGATGCCGATACCGGCAAATTCTACTTCATCGAGGTCAATCCGCGCATCCAGGTCGAGCACACAGTCACCGAAGTCGTCACCGGCATCGATATCGTCAAGGCGCAGATTCATATCCTCGACGGCTTTGCGATCGGCACTGAGGAATCCGGCGTGCCGAAGCAGGCGGATATCCGGCTCAACGGCCACGCGCTGCAGTGCCGTATCACGACGGAAGACCCGGAGCACAATTTCATTCCGGATTACGGCCGCATCACCGCCTATCGCTCGGCATCGGGCTTCGGTATCCGTCTTGATGGCGGCACCTCCTATACGGGCGCGATCATCACGCGTTACTACGATCCGCTGCTGGTGAAGGTGACGGCCTGGGCGCCGAATCCGCTGGAAGCAATTTCGCGCATGGACCGCGCACTGCGTGAATTCCGTATCCGTGGCGTTGCTACCAACCTGACCTTTCTCGAAGCGATCATTACGCATCCGAAGTTCAGGGATAACAGCTATACGACCCGCTTTATCGACTCGACGCCCGAACTTTTCCAGCAGGTCAAGCGTCAGGACCGCGCCACCAAGCTTCTCACCTATCTCGCCGATGTCACCGTCAACGGCCACCCGGAAGCAAAGGACCGCCCGCGCCCGTCGGAGGACGCTGCCAATCCGATCGTGCCCTATATTGATGGCGGCAAGATCCCCGATGGCACGAAGCAGCTTCTCGACCAGCTCGGCCCGAAGAAATTCGGCGAGTGGATGCGCGAGCAAAAGCAGGTGCTGCTAACGGATACGACAATGCGCGACGGCCACCAGTCGCTGCTCGCCACCCGCATGCGCACCTATGACATTGCCAAGATCGCCGGCACCTATGCGCATGCGCTGCCGAACTTACTGTCGCTGGAATGCTGGGGTGGTGCCACCTTCGACGTCTCGATGCGGTTCCTGACCGAGGATCCGTGGGAGCGCCTGGGGCTGGTCCGCGAGGCGGCACCGAACCTGCTTCTGCAGATGTTGCTGCGTGGCGCAAACGGCGTCGGCTACAAGAACTATTCCGACAATGTGGTCAAATATTTCGTCCGTCAGGCCGCCAAGGGCGGCATCGATCTCTTCCGCGTCTTCGACTGCCTGAACTGGGTGGAGAACATGCGCGTGTCGATGGATGCGGTGGCCGAGGAGAACAAGCTCTGCGAGGCAGCGATCTGCTATACGGGCGATATCCTCAATTCGGCCCGCCCGAAATATGACCTGAAATATTATACGGACCTTGCCGTCGAGCTCGAAAAGGCCGGCGCACATATCATCGCACTGAAGGACATGGCAGGTCTTCTGAAGCCGGCCGCAGCCAAGGTGCTGTTCAAGGCGCTGCGCGAAGCGACCAGCCTGCCGATCCATTTCCACACGCATGATACGTCGGGCATTGCCGCGGCCACTGTTCTTGCTGCCGTGGATGCCGGTGTCGATGCTGTCGATGCGGCGATGGATGCGCTGTCAGGCAATACCTCGCAGCCCTGCCTCGGCTCTATCGTCGAAGCGCTGCGCGGTTCCGAGCGGGATCCGGGCCTCGATCCGGAATGGATCCGCCGCATCTCCTTCTACTGGGAAGCGGTTCGCAACCAGTATGCAGCCTTCGAGAGCGATCTGAAGGGCCCGGCATCGGAAGTCTACCTGCACGAAATGCCGGGCGGTCAGTTCACCAACCTCAAGGAACAGGCCCGCTCGCTGGGGCTGGAAACCCGCTGGCACCAGGTCGCACAGGCTTATGCCGATGCCAACCAGATGTTCGGCGATATCGTCAAGGTAACGCCATCCTCCAAGGTTGTTGGCGACATGGCGCTGATGATGGTGAGCCAGGACCTGACGGTCGCCGATGTGGTCAGCGCCGAGAAGGAAGTTTCCTTCCCGGAATCGGTCGTCTCCATGCTGAAGGGCGATCTCGGCCAGCCGCCGTCAGGATGGCCGGAAGCGCTGCAAAAGAAGGCTCTGAAGGGTGAACAGCCTTATACGGTGCGCCCCGGATCGCTGCTTGATGATGCCGATCTCGATGCGGAGCGCAAGACTATCGAGACCAAGCTGGAGCGTGAGGTCAGCGACTTCGAGTTCGCCTCCTATCTCATGTATCCAAAGGTGTTCACCGATTTCGCGCTGGCTTCGGACACTTATGGCCCCGTGTCGGTTCTGCCGACGCCTGCCTACTTCTACGGTCTCGCCGATGGCGAAGAGTTGTTTGCCGATATCGAGAAGGGCAAGACGCTCGTCATCGTCAACCAGGCAATGAGCGGCACCGACAGCCAGGGCATGGTCACCGTCTTCTTCGAGCTCAATGGCCAGCCGCGTCGCATCAAGGTGCCGGATCGGGCCCATGGCGCTTCGGGCGCTGCAGCCCGTCGCAAGGCGGAGCCGGGCAATGCCACCCATGTGGGTGCGCCGATGCCAGGCGTCATATCACGCGCCTTCGTTGTACCGGGCCAAGTCGTCAGTGCCGGTGACGTACTCGTCTCCATCGAGGCGATGAAGATGGAAACGGCACTGCATGCGGAGAAGGACGGGACCGTTTCGGAAGTCCTCGTCAAGGCCGGCGACCAGATCGATGCCAAGGATCTGCTCGTCGTCTACGCGGGATGAGCTCGGAACGCGCGACCGTTTCCGCGATCACCCGAATGTGTGCGATCAGCCGGTCAAAAGGCTGATTTTTCGATAAGTTAGCAGCCTTCTCGCCTTGTCGGGCGGGGAGGCTTTCTCATAGACTTCGGCTCCCCTCACCGCCCCCAAGACCAATCAGGATCATTTCATGAGCAAGTTGAAGATTGCCGTCATCGTCGGCAGCACGCGTATTGGCCGTTTTGCCGAGCATCCGGCCAAGTGGATCGCCGAGCTCGTCGGCCAGCGTTCCGATCTCGAAGTCGAAGTTCTCGATCTTCTCGACTACCCCATGCATTTCTTCGGCGAAGAGCGCGCCACTACGGCGGAAAGCGAAACCGCCGAGCGCTGGAAGAAGAAGCTGCGCGAATTCGACGGCTTCATCTTCACGGTCGCCGAATATAACCATGCTCCGACGGCCGTTCTGAAAAACGCGATCGATCTCGGCGAATTCATCCAGAAGCCGGTCGGCTTCGTCGGTTACGGCGGCGTCGGCGGCGCACGCGCCGTCGAGCAGCTTCGCCTGGTCTTCGTCGAAATGAGTGCAGCTTCCGTCAGGACGGGGGTTCACATCGCATTCAGCGAATATCTTGCCGTTCTGAAGGAAGGCAAGAGCCTCGGCGATTACGCGCATCTGAATGAAGCCGCCAAGAACCTGCTCGATCAACTGACCTGGTGGGGCAATGCGCTGAAGGCAGCGCGTGCCGTCGTCACGTCCGCCTGACCGGAATTCCGTATGCCGGGATGCCAACATCCCGGCATTGGCTCAGATATCGTAGGTATGAGCGGCGTTGATGGTGGAGATGAAGCGCTTGGTGCGTTCCTTCTCCGGTGTATTGAAGATCGCCCTGGCGCTGCCGGTTTCGACCACGCTACCGGCCTCGAGAAAAACCACGTCATTGGCGATCTTGGAGGCGAGGCGAAGATCATGGGTCGCCATGACCATGGTCGTGCCCTCGCGGGCGAGCTGGCCCAGCACGTCTACTACTTCGGCCGAAAGTTCCGGATCGAGCGCGGATGTCGGCTCGTCACAGAGCAGGACACGCGGTGACGGCGCAAGCGCGCGGGCGATTGCCACGCGCTGCTGTTGGCCGCCGGAGAGTGTCGAGGGCCAGGCGTCGGTCTTGTGCGCCATGCCGACCTTGGTCAGCAGCTCCATGGCGCGTTCGCGCGCCCTTTCCTTTGGCCATTTCAGGACCGTGACCAGACCTTCCATGACGTTTTCGATCGCCGTCTGGTGCGGAAAGAGCTGAAAGTTCTGGAACACCATGCCGGTCTGGCGACGGATCTTCTGGATCGCCTGCCAGCCGACACGCTTGCCGGGCGTGAAAGAGAGCGTTTCTTCGCCGAGGCGGATGGTGCCGACGGTGGGGATCTCCAGGAGATTGATGCAGCGGAGCAGGGTGCTCTTACCGCCGCCGGAGGGGCCGACGAGGGCGGTGACGCTGCCTTCGGGGATGCGGATACTGATATCCTTCAGGATGACCGCGTCGCCGAAGCGCTTTTCGATATTGGAAAGCTCGATCATGCATTTGCCTCCAGCATCCCACCATAACGCGCGAAGCGGCGCTCCAGCCGCTGCTGCAGCGCCGAGAGTACGGAGCTCAAGGCGAGATAGATCAGCGCCGCTTCAATATAGAGGATCAGCGGTTCGTAGGTGGTCGCGACGATGCGCTGGGCGGCCTGGAAAAGCTCCGGCACGGTAATGGCGGCAGCGAGCGAGGTGTCCTTCACCAGCGAGATGAAAGTATTCGAGAGCGGCGGCACTGCGACACGGGCGGCCTGCGGCAGGATGGTGCGGCTCATGGCCTGGCGCCAGCTCATGCCGATCGAATAGGCTGCTTCCCATTGACCCTTCGGCACGGAAGATATGACAGCACGGATGATTTCGGAGCTATAGGCGCCGATATTCAGCGTGAAGCCGATGAGTGCTGCCGGAAAGGCGTCAAGCAGGATGCCGATGCTCGGCAGGCCGTAAAAGATCACGAAGAGCTGGACGAGCAGCGGCGTGCCGCGGATGACCCAGACATAGAAGCGGGCAATGGCTGCAACGGGTCCAGGGCCGAACAGGCGGGCAATCGCAGTGATCAGGCCCAGGATCAGCCCAAAGGCAAAGGAAAGCAGAGTGAGGGGAATGGTGAAGATCAGCCCGGCCCAAAGGAGCGAGGGAAGCGATTCCGCCATCAGTTGGAGCCAGTGCGGCAAGGGCGTATCCTCAAGAAAAGATGCGTCCGGCGAGGGTTCGCCGGACGCTTTTCATGCAGCTATAAAGGATATGGCGGCGGCGGGAAACCGCGTGTGTCGCGACTTACTTGGAAACGTCCTGACCGAAATACTTGTCAGCGATCTTCTTGTAGGTGCCGTCGGCCTTGATGTCGGCGAGCGCCTTGTTGATCGCTTCGACCAATTCCGGTTCGCCCTTGCGGATGATGATGCCGGAGTAATCGGCATTTTCCTGCTGAGCCACGATCTTTACGGGAGCGTCCGGCTTGTGCTTCTTGAAGTCGAGGAAGGAGAGGCTGTCGTTGATCGTTGCGTCGGCGCGCTTTGTCAGCACGAGCTGGATCGACTGGTCGAAACCGTCGGTGCCGACAAGTTCTGCGCCGGCTTCGGTCGCCAGCTTGCCGAAGTTGCTGGTCAGCGACTGGGCGGACTTCTTGCCCTTGAGATCGGCAAAGGACTTGATGCTGTCGTCGCCGTCGCGGACGATCAGAACGGCCTTGGAGGCGATGTAAGGCTCGGAGAAGTCGTATTTCTGCTTGCGCGCATCGGTGATGCCGACCTGGTTGATAACCGTGTCGTAGCGGTTGGCGTCGAGGCCGGCGATCAGACCGTCCCACTTGCCTTCGACGAACTGGGCCTTAACGCCGAGCTTGGCAGCGACCGCTTCGCCGATCTCCACGTCGAAGCCAACCAGCTTGCCGCTTTCGTCATGATAGGTGAACGGGGCGTAGGTGCCTTCCGTCCCGATCTTGAAGACACCGGCAGACTTGATGGCGCTGAGGTTTTCGCCGGCATGGGCGGGAATAAGGGCTGCGGCCTGAATAAGGGCTGCGGCGGCGACGGTCTTCAACCAGTTCATTGTTCTTTCCATCCTTGGGAAAAGCTGTTCGGATGGCGATACATCGCAGAAAATTGCGGCGACGGAAGCGTAGAAAACTGCAAATAAAAGCGGCAACTGCGAATATTTTTCTCAAGCAGTCGTTCTAGTCCCGAATTCCGCAGAAACCGGTCTCAAACCGCGACGCGGCGGCGCAGTCTCTCGCTGACGATAATGATGAAACCCGCGCCAAGGATCATGATCGCTCCGACGATAACGTTGTGCGTCGGAATGTCGGCCCAGATCAGATAGCCAAGGATGAAGGCCCAGACGAGCGATGTATATTCGAATGGTGCAAGCACCGAGACCGGTGCCTGACGCATGCCTTCAAAGAGGGCGAATTGGGCACAGCCGGCCACGACACCGGTGCCGACGAGCAAGCCGAGTTGCGTCAAGGTTGGTGTCTGCCAGGTGTAGACGACAGCGGTGCCCGTCATAATGAGAAAGAAAACATTGGAGACCACAAGCTGGATGATCGTCTTTTCATGCAGCGAGGTCTTGCGCAGCAGCACCATGGCGGAGGCCCAGAGTACGGCTGCCTGCAGCGCCAGATAGACGGACCAGGAGATCGTGAGGCCGGCGGGATTGCACGCAATGAGAACGCCCACGAAGCCGATGCCAACGGCGAGCCAACGCGCGGGCGTCACCTCTTCTCTCAGGATGAACCAGGCAAGTACGGTGCCGACGACGGGAGCGGCGTAATAAAGTGTGGTGACTTCAGCGAGCTGCAGATGGCTTGCGGCGGTATAATAGGAAAGCCACGCGCAAAGCAGCAGAATGCTTCGGGCGATCATCGGCTTGATGATCGGTGAGGTAATTGTCTTATGGACAAGCTGGCCGCGGCCATAGGCGAGGCAGCCGACGAGAATAGTTAGGCTGCGGAAAAACAGGATCTGCCAGACGGGAATGCTCGCCGTCAAAACCTTGACGATCGCATCATGGAAAGTGAACGCCATGTAGGCTGATGTCGTGAGCAGAATGCCCAGGCTGATGGAGTTTTTCACGGAGATGTACCAGAGGCGGGTGACGCCGGCGGGAATCGAGGATGCCCGATCGATAATCCCGCGCTCGGAGGCGGTCAATATGCGAGATTTCGCCTGCCGGCGGCACTTTGTTTCAGAGCGTCAGAAAATGTGTGGCTGTGCATGTTGCATGCACGATTATCAGTGTTTATGCATGATTTCAGATTGTGAGAAATTGATCCGGTATGAACATGCAAGATTTCCTGTTGCGGGAACGCCAGACTGTGATTTCCGAGCGGCTCAAGACGCATGGTCGGGTGCTGGCCGCGGAACTGGCGCTCGAATTCGGCGTCTCGGAAGATACGGTGCGGCGCGACCTGCGCGAGATGGCTGCAGCAGGGCTCTGCGAGAGGGTATATGGCGGAGCCTTGCCGATTTCGCCGGCGCACGGAAGCCTGACCCAGCGCATGAGCTTTGCCACTGAGCGAAAGCAGGCACTGGCCCGTGCTGCTGCGGAGGAAATCGTCGCAGGGACGACTGTGTTCTTTGATGCGGGCAGCACCAATCTGGCGATTGCCAACGCTTTGCCGACTGATCTTGCGCTGACGGCGGCAACCAATGCCCCTGCGATTGCTGCCGCGTTGATCGAGAAGCCCGGTGTCAATGTCATCCTGATCGGTGGTCTGGTGGACCGCCAAACCGGCGGTTCGCTTGGCGCCAAAGCATTGCGGGACATGGAGCAGCTGGCACCCGATCTCTGCATCCTGGGCGCCTGCGGCGTCGATATCGAGGCGGGATTGACGACATTCGGCTTCGAGGATGCGGAGTTCAAGAGATTCGCTACCTCCAGAAGCAAGCGGGTCATGGTCGCTGCGACATCGGAAAAATTCGGCACGGCTGCACCACACAGCGTCCTGCCGGTCGCTCATTGCGAATGCCTGATCGTCGAGCACGATGCGGATGCCACCATGCTTCGGGAATACCGTGCACGCGGGTGCCGGACGATCATTGCGGACAAGACTGGCTGAGGCCGTTCCGCCTGTTATGGGGATCGGGCACGCTGCCCGATCAAGAGGAAAGACAAGGAAATGGATAGTAGCGTGGGTGCAGTGCCGAGGGCACGGAGCGGTTTCATCACCAAGAGCAGAGCGGCGGTCTCGCTGCTCTTTCTCATGAATGGTTTCGTCGTCGGCTGCTGGGCGCCAAAGATTCCCGACTTTGCCGAGCGGCTGGGACTGACCAAGTTCGAGCTCGGGCTGATGATCCTCGTCTTTGGTTTCGGCTCGCTGGTCATGATGCCGATCGCCGGTGCGCAGATCGCCAAACATGGTTCGCGCGTTGTCGTGCGGGTGCTGGCCCTCTGCGTGCTGCCGCTGCTTCTGGCGCTGACGCTTGCACCGAACGTCATATCCGGGGCGATCTCGCTCTTCCTTTTCGGCGGTTTCATCGGGGCAATGGACGTGGCGATGAATGCCAATGCTGTGGCAGTGGAAAAATCCATGCGCCGCGCTATCATGTCGTCCTGCCACGCTTTCTGGAGCCTTGGCGGCTTGATCGGCTCCGGCCTCGGCGGCCTGGTGATTTCCAAACTCGGTATTCTTGGTCACGCGGAACTGGCAACCGTGCTTGCCGCGATCTTCGTTGCTATCGCCTGGCCGATGATCCTGGCCGACCCGCCGCATCCCGAAGACAAGAAGGAAAAGACGCGGTTGCCGATGGTGCCGCTCCCTTGGCTGCTCGGTCTGATGGCCTTGTTCTGCATGGTACCGGAAGGCGCGGTGCTCGACTGGGGTGCGCTTTATCTCCGGCAGGAAATGGACGCATCGGTCGCGCTGTCCGGCCTCGGTTTTGCGGCCTTCTCGGCGACCATGGCGATTATGCGCTTTGCCGGCGACCTGGTCCGCGATCGTCTCGGTGGTGTGAAGACGCTGCGTATCTGCACGCTGTTCGCGATTGCCGGCATGCTGCTTGCAAGCCTTGCGCCTGACGCCGAGATCGCCATCCTCGGCTTCGCACTCTGCGGCATCGGTATTTCCAACATGGTGCCGATCGCCTTTTCGGCAGCGGGCAACATCCCCGGCTTGAAGCCTGGCATCGGTATCTCCGTCGTCACGACCATGGGCTATTCCGGCATGCTGGTGGCGCCCTCGGTAATCGGCTTCGTCGCCGAGCATGTGGGTTTTGCTGCCGTCTTTATGGCGCTGCCGGTGCTGCTGCTCGTGGTTCTCGCATTCTCCAAACTTGCGCACTATGCCGACGGTGTCTCGGGTGGCGGCCACTGAGCCGCCTCCAAACAAAAGTGATATACGGGGCGGTTGACAAGCTCGCGGGCTTGATCCACCTGAAAGGCTCTGTTTTCCGGGTGTAGAGCTCTTCATGTCTGCTTTCGATTTCGATCCGAAACCGCGCCGCGCCTCCGTTGCTGTCGATGTTGGCGGCGTCATTGTCGGCGGTGGCGCGCCGGTCGTCGTGCAATCCATGACGAACACCGATACGGCTGACGTGGATTCCACCGTCGCCCAGGTGGCCGCACTTCATCGTGCGGGTTCGGAGCTCGTCCGCATCACCGTCGATCGCGACGAAAGTGCTGCCGCCGTGCCGAAGATCCGCGAGCGCCTCTTGCGCCTCGGCATGGATGTGCCGCTGATTGGCGACTTCCACTATATCGGCCATAAGCTGCTTGCCGATCATCCGGCCTGTGCCGAAGCACTGGCGAAGTACCGCATCAATCCTGGCAATGTCGGCTTCAAGGACAAGAAGGACAAGCAGTTCGCCGAAATCATCGAGATGGCGATCCGCTATAACAAACCGGTGCGCATCGGCGTCAATTGGGGTTCGCTGGACCAGGAACTGCTAACGCAGCTGATGGACAAGAACCAGGCCGAGGGTTCGCCGCTTTCTGCCCGGCAGGTGACGCACGAGGCGATCGTGCAATCGGCGCTACTGTCGGCACAGCTTGCCGAAGAGATCGGCCTGCCGCGCAATCGTATCATCCTGTCGGCCAAGGTCAGCCAGGTTCAGGACCTGATTGCCGTCAATTCCATGCTCGCCGAGCGCTCAAACCACGCGCTGCATCTCGGCCTGACCGAAGCCGGCATGGGCACCAAGGGCATTGTCGCGTCCTCGGCCGCGATGGGCTATGTGCTGCAGAACGGTATCGGCGATACGATCCGCATTTCCCTGACGCCGGAGCCGAATGGCGACCGCACCCGCGAGGTTCAGGTGGCGCAGGAACTGCTTCAGGTCATGGGCTTCCGTCAGTTCGTGCCCGTCGTTGCGGCCTGTCCCGGTTGCGGGCGTACGACCTCGACGGTGTTCCAGGAGCTCGCACAGAACATCCAGAACGACATCCGCAAAAACATGCCAATCTGGCGTGAGAAATATCCGGGCGTGGAAGCGCTTAATGTCGCGGTCATGGGCTGCATCGTCAACGGACCGGGTGAAAGCAAGCACGCTGATATCGGCATCTCGCTCCCCGGCACCGGAGAGACGCCGGCTGCCCCCGTCTTCATCGACGGCAAGAAGGCCCTGACGCTGCGCGGCCCGAATATCGCTTCGGATTTCGAAGCGCTCGTCATCGACTATATCGAGAAGCGCTTCGGCCAGAAGACAGCAGCGGAATAATCACTCCGCCTTTCATCAGCCTCAGCTCTTGCGCTCGGCTATGAAGTGGGCCGCCGTAATCAATAATGCGGCGT
The DNA here is from genome assembly GCA_039725955.1 of Sinorhizobium sp. B11. NCBI lineage: Bacteria > Pseudomonadati > Pseudomonadota > Alphaproteobacteria > Hyphomicrobiales > Rhizobiaceae > Sinorhizobium > Sinorhizobium sp. B11. Next base: position 4,450,411 of record CP091034.1, on the reverse strand, counting down.
GCTCGCCATAGGGGGCGAGCAGTTCTTCCGCGTCCTCGACATGCCGGCGCAGCTGTTTTTCTGCCCATTCCATGCCGTGAAGCGCCACGAGCGTTCCCTTGCCGCGGGCCGCATCCTTGCCAGTCGCTTTGCCCATGGTCAGGGAATCGGAAGTCAGATCGAGAATATCGTCGGCAAGCTGGAAGGCGAGGCCGATTTTTTCACCGAAGCGGCGTAGGCGCTGACGGTTCTCTGCAGATGCTCCGGCGATGATGGCGCCGGCCTCGCAGGCAAAGCGGATCAGCGCCCCTGTCTTCATCGCCTGCAGGCGGACGATGCCTGCTTCGTCCGGCGCCTGCTTTTCTGCTGCAAGATCGAGCGCCTGGCCGCCGGCCATTCCGCCGAGACCGGCCGCGCGGGCAATTGCCAGCA
>CP091034.1:4022500-4145000 GCA_039725955.1 Sinorhizobium sp. B11 | reverse complement strand
ACACCAACTGGAGGACCGAACCCGCATCTGTTGCAATAGATTGGGATGACTTGTGGCTAGGGGTGAAAGGCCAATCAAACTCGGAAATAGCTGGTTCTCCGCGAAATCTATTTAGGTAGAGCGTCTGGCGAATACTCCCGGGGGTAGAGCACTGGATGGGCTATGGGGACTCACCGTCTTACTGATCCTAACCAAACTCCGAATACCGGGAAGTACTACCAGGCAGACACACGGCGGGTGCTAACGTCCGTCGTGAAAAGGGCAACAACCCTAACCTCCAGCTAAGGTCCCCAAGTCATGGCTAAGTGGGAAAGGATGTGAGGATCCCAAAACAACCAGGATGTTGGCTTAGAAGCAGCCATCATTTAAAGAAAGCGTAACAGCTCACTGGTCTAAATAAGGGTCTTTGCGCCGAAAATGTAACGGGGCTAAAGCCATGCACCGAAGCTGAGGATTCCTCTTTGAGGAGTGGTAGCGGAGCGTTCCGTAAGCTGATGAAGGGATACCTGTGAGGGGTCCTGGAGGTATCGGAAGTGCGAATGTTGACATGAGTAACGATAAAGAGGGTGAGAGACCCTCTCGCCGAAAGACCAAGGGTTCCTGCTTAAAGTTAATCTGAGCAGGGTTAGCCGGCCCCTAAGACGAGGCGGACACGCGTAGTCGATGGGAACCACGTTAATATTCGTGGGCCTGGTGGAAGTGACGGATCGCACAAGTTGTTCATTCTTATTGGATTGGATGGGCAGCGGAGCGGTTCCAGGAAATAGCTCCACCGTATAGACCGTACCCGAAACCGACACAGGTGGTCAGGTAGAGTATACCAAGGCGCTTGAGAGAACTATGTTGAAGGAACTCGGCAAATTGCACGCGTAACTTCGGAAGAAGCGTGACCCCATTGTAGGCAACTATGGTGGGGTGGCACAGACCAGGGGGTAGCGACTGTTTATCAAAAACACAGGGCTCTGCGAAGTCGCAAGACGACGTATAGGGTCTGACGCCTGCCCGGTGCTGGAAGGTTAAGAGGAGAGGTGCAAGCTTTGAATCGAAGCCCCAGTAAACGGCGGCCGTAACTATAACGGTCCTAAGGTAGCGAAATTCCTTGTCGGGTAAGTTCCGACCTGCACGAATGGCGTAACGACTTCCCCGCTGTCTCCAACATAGACTCAGTGAAATTGAATTCCCCGTGAAGATGCGGGGTTCCTGCGGTCAGACGGAAAGACCCCGTGCACCTTTACTATAGCTTTACACTGGCATTCGTGTCGGCATGTGTAGGATAGGTGGTAGGCTTTGAAGCAGGGACGCCAGTTTCTGTGGAGCCATCCTTGAAATACCACCCTTATCGTCATGGATGTCTAACCGCGGCCCGTTATCCGGGTCCGGGACAGTGTATGGTGGGTAGTTTGACTGGGGCGGTCGCCTCCGAAAGAGTAACGGAGGCGCGCGATGGTGGGCTCAGACCGGTCGGAAATCGGTCGTCGAGTGCAATGGCATAAGCCCGCCTGACTGCGAGACTGACAAGTCGAGCAGAGACGAAAGTCGGTCATAGTGATCCGGTGGTCCCGCGTGGAAGGGCCATCGCTCAACGGATAAAAGGTACGCCGGGGATAACAGGCTGATGACCCCCAAGAGTCCATATCGACGGGGTTGTTTGGCACCTCGATGTCGGCTCATCGCATCCTGGGGCTGGAGCAGGTCCCAAGGGTTTGGCTGTTCGCCAATTAAAGCGGTACGTGAGCTGGGTTCAGAACGTCGTGAGACAGTTCGGTCCCTATCTGCCGTGGGTGTAGGAATATTGACAGGATCTGTCCCTAGTACGAGAGGACCGGGATGGACATATCTCTGGTGGACCTGTTGTCCTGCCAAGGGCATAGCAGGGTAGCTATATATGGACGGGATAACCGCTGAAGGCATCTAAGCGGGAAACCCACCTGGAAACGAGTGTTCCCTATCAGAGCCGTGGAAGACGACCACGTTGATAGGCCGGGTGTGGAAGTGCGGCAACGCATGAAGCTTACCGGTACTAATAGCTCGATTGGCTTGATCGTTCTCATTGACTATGCTCATCACCGGCAAACACGACAGTGTTTGTTCGGGTGATGATGCTGAAGACGTGTTCAAATAAACGATGTGAAAACATCACCAGCTTCTCACACAAGTTGCGCTTCGCTGACCTGGTGGTCATGGCGGGGTGGCTGCACCCGTTCCCTTTCCGAACACGGCCGTGAAACGCCCCAGCGCCTATGGTACTTCGTCTTAAGACGCGGGAGAGTCGGTCGCTGCCAGGTCTGCTAAACGCAACTCGTGAAAAACAAATCTTCTCTTCGCAAACTCTACGGCCCAAAGCCGATCAAAGGGCCGCTATCAAAGCGGCCTTTTGTGTTTGGTGCCTCATGAACACGAGACAAATTGCTTCGCAATTTGCTCGGCACAGATCCGCAAAGCGCACGCGCTTTGCGTAGCCGCGACAAATCCCAAAGGGATTTGCGCTGGACGCGGGGTGGAGCAGCCCGGTAGCTCGTCAGGCTCATAACCTGAAGGCCGCAGGTTCAAATCCTGCCCCCGCAACCAAACATATAGCCCGCATCCAAGCGGGCTTTTTTTGTTTGATAACACGGCGAGCATGCAACGCGCTCGAAAGCCGCCAAAACGCCCAAAGCTCCCAAAGCCGACGCGGCGAAACCAAAATCTCCCCTCACTTCCATCTCGTCTAAATATCCCGGTGCGGATATTTCCGATGTTCGATACATCTTAAGCACAGTCAGCTAATCGCATCCGGATATTCGGGTCTACTATCAAAATTTCGAATGTGCTAAAGTAAATTCGCGTGGCGCTTTAGATTTCTGCGCACGGATTTCAATTCGTTTTTCGAAGTCTGCTGTCTCGTTCAGCCGCAGTACTTCTTTTCATGCCGTAAATCGATGAACTTTCCAGGGAGGGGAACAATGCGGATATATGCATCTTCTCGATCGGCAATACGACGCAGCGGGCTTTGGTTTCAGTTCGGGTTATCGATATCAAGCGTCATCTGCGCGGCCAGTCTTCTGACCGGAGTTGCCGTTGCGCAGGCGCCGACGGAAGAGCAGCGCAATGAGATCCGAGCAGCATGCCGTTCGGATTTCATCGCACAGTGTTCAGGGGTGCAGCCGGGAGGTATCGAGGCGCTGACCTGCCTGCAGCAACATGATTCCACGCTTTCCGCAGCCTGCCGCAAGGCAGTCTCCGCCGTCAGCGCCAAGCCGAAATCGACATCTGCGGAGCCATCTCAGACGGCGCCTGCGACGGCAGGGGCGGCCACGGCGGCACCAGCAGCCGGTGCCCAGGCGGCGGCTCAGCCGACCGACGCACAGCGCGACGCCGTCAAGTCAGCTTGCCGCTCCGATTTTATGGCGCAATGCTCCGGCGTGACTCCGGGAGGTGCCGCGGCGCTCGCCTGCCTGCAGCAGCATAGTGCCCGCCTGTCGGCGCCTTGCCAGCAGGCCGTTGCGGCCATCGGTGCGGCGGGCGCGCCCGCGGCCGGTGCGGGTGCAGGTGCCGCAACGGCAGCCACACCGCCGGCGACCCGGCAGGCTGCGATGCCTGTCTTCTCTCCCCGCGAGGAAGTGATGATCGTGCGCGAGACTTGCGGGCCGGACTTCCGAGCTTTCTGCCGCATGGTGCCGATCGGCGGCGGGCGGGTGATCGAGTGCCTGCGGGACAATCTGCAGCGCGTGTCGCCAGCCTGTCACAGGGTGCTGACCTCGGGCCTGTAGCGGCCTTCCAATTCCTATCCGGTTTCGCCGGGAATGCCTGAGCCGTCAGGCATTCTCCTGACGGTTCCGCTCAGCCGTTTCGAGATCGTCGCAGTACGATCCGAAATCTCCGCATCCGATGAATTCAATGACGACACAAATGAAAGGCAGTGCCATGTCATCGACTTCTCTATCGCGATTGAAACGAATACTGAGCTATTCCGCTGTTGCCGTCGGCCTTGTGCTGCCGACCCATGCATGGGCGGATGATGCAAAAGATCTTCTGAAGGCCATGTCCGATTTTCTGGTGGCGCAGAAGAGCATATCCTTCAACTACCAATCATCACTCGAGGCTGTGACCCCGGACTTCGAGAAACTGCAATTCGTCAGTTCGGGTACAGCCAATATCACCCGCCCCGACAAGCTGCGTGTTACGCGGACCGGAGGCTTTGCCGATATCGATGTCAGTTTCGACGGTTCGACGCTGACCGTGCATGGCAAGAACCTCGATGCCTATGCGAAGGTCGATGGCAAGGGCTCGCTTGATGATCTGATCGACAGGCTCGCCGATGCTGGCGTGGAAGCACCAGGCGCCGATCTACTCTCGTCTCACGTCTATGACATCTTGATGTCCGACGTGACCGAGGCCAAGCACATCTCCAGCGCCTTCGTCGACGGTGTGGAATGCGAATATCTGGCTTTCCGCACACCAGAACTTGACTGGCAGATCTGGATACAGACGGGTTCGCAGCCGATACCGCGGCGCTATGTAATCACCAGCAAACACGTCGTACAGGCGCCGCAATATACGCTCGAGATCAGCAACTTCAAAAGCGGGGCGGATGTCGCCGCCACCTCCTACAATATCGAGATCCCAGCCAATGCGAAAACCGTGGATCTGAGTGAACTCCAATCGATCGATGAGCTTCCGGCGCCCGCCGTTACAGGAGATATGCAATGATCCGCAGCAAGCTCTTTTTCGCTCTGTGCCTCGCCGGCGTGATGGTCTTCACCGATTTTCGCCTGGAAGGAGAAGGCCCGCTACCGCTGTCGATCGGCTTCGCCACGCCGGCGGCGGCGGTCATCGGCCGTCCCTTGACGCCGCTCTCCTATGCCGGAGTGGCGCGTCGCACCACCCGCCGAGTAGTCCGGCGCACGGCGACGACAATCGCCGTGCTGCCTCCAGGCTGCATCTATGGCCCTTATTATGGCGGCTATTATTATCGCTGCGGCGGCCTCTACTATGCCAAGAGCGGCGGCGTCTATGTTCAGGTGATCGTGCAATAGGCTGCTTGCCAGCCTATTGTGCCGTCATTTCAGTATCGGTTACAGCAGGAGCTTTACCGCGGCGCCTTCTGAACTCTTCAAGGCGCTGCAGCACGACGTAGAAAGAAGGAACGAACAAAACGGCAAGGCAGGTCGATGCGATCATGCCGCTGAAGACCGATATGCCGATCGACTTGCGGGCAGATGCGCCAGCTCCCGTCGCGAGGACAAGCGGCAGGACGCCGAGAATGAAGGCGAAGGATGTCATGAGGATCGGTCGGAAGCGCAGGCGGGCAGCCTCAACGGCTGCTTCGAGGATTTCCATGCCTTCCTCTCGCTTTTCTCGGGCGTATTCGACGATGAGAATGGCATTCTTCGATGCCAAAGCGATCAAAAGGATGAGGCCGATCTGGGTGTAGAGGTTGTTGGCGACGCCCGCCGCCATCAATGCGCCGACGGTGCCGAGCAGGGCAAGCGGGACAGCCAGCAACACGGCGAGCGGCAGGATCCAGCTTTCATATTGACCCGCGAGCACGAAGTAGACGAGCAGCATGCCGAGCGCGAAGATATAGTAGATCTGTCCGCCGACCGCCTTTTCCTGATAGGAAAGCGCCGTCCACTCATAGCCGGTTCCTGTTGGCAAGGTCTGGTCGGCAATCTGCTCCATGACATCGAGTGCCTGGCCGGAGCTGAAGCCGGTCGCAGGCCCGCCGACGATCGTTGCTGACGGGTAGAGGTTGTAGAGGCTGATCAGGGAGGGGCCTTCCATCGGCTTGATGTCGACGACGGTTCCGAGCGGCACCATCGTGCCATCCCCGGCCTTGACCTCCAGATTGCGGATATCGTCAGGGCTGACGCGGAATTCCGGAGATGCCTGGGCGTAGACCTGGAACGTGCGGCCAAACTTGTTGAACTGTGTCACGTAGCTCGATCCAACGTAGCCCGAGAGCGCAGAGAAAACCTGTCCGACCGTGACGCCCAATGTCTCGGCCTTGATACGGTCGACCACGATCTCGAGCTGCGGCACATTCGAGCGGAACGACGTACTCAGCCTTTGCAGCGATGACTGGGCTTCGCCATTTTTCACAATCGTATCGGTAAGCGACTGCAACAGTGCATAGTCGGAAACACCATTCTTGAGTTCCACTTGCATCGTGAAGCCGCTGGCATTGCCGACGCCCTGAATCGGCGGCGGTACGATCACCAGGGTTTTCGCGACCAATACGCTTTGCAGCGCGCCATTCAGATGCTGGTAGATGGACAGAAGATCCTGCCCCTTTACCTTGAGGCGTTCGTCCCAGTCCTTCAGCACGACATAGGCCACGCCGGCGTTTTGAAGGCTGGCGTTGTTGTCGAGAACGGATATGCCGCTGATTGTCAGGACCTGATCGACGCCCGGCGTCTCCTGGGCGATCTTGCCGACCTCCGCCATGACGGCGTCGGTGCGCTCCTTGGAGGCGCCATCGGGCAGTTGCGCGCCGATCAGCACGTAGCCTTGATCCTCGATCGGCAGGAACGCGCTCGGCACGCGTGTCAGCCCCCAGACAGCTACTCCCATCAGCGCCAACGCCAGAATAGCCATGACCGCGGCGTGGCGCGTCATCGAGCCGATCAGTCGGACGTATCCGCGTTCACCCCAGTCGTAGATCCTGTTGAAACCGCGATAGACGAAGTTGCGCTTCTCGGGAGGCACCGGCGTGCGCAGCCAGAGGGCGCATTGCGTCGGTTTCAGCGTCACAGCGTTGATGGCGCTGATCAGCGCCGTTGCGGCAATGACGAGCGCGAACTGCCGGTAAAGCTGGCCCGTCAGCCCCGGCAAGAAGGCGGCTGGGATGAAAACCGCCATCAGCACCAGCGTGATGCCGATGACGGGACCGAGCAGTTCGTCCATTGCCTTTTCAGCGGCCTTGCGGCCGGTCATGCCCGCCTCGATATGTCTTGCGACACCCTCGACAATGACGATGGCGTCGTCGACGACAATGCCGATGGCGAGAACGATTGCAAAGAGAGTGGAGAGGTTAACCGTGAAGCCCATGGCCGCCATCGCGGCAAAGGCGCCGATGATGGTGACAGGAACAGTCGTCGCCGGAACGAGCATGGCTCGCCAGTCCTGCAGAAACAGCAGAATGACGATGAGAACGAGAACGCCTGCCTCGATCAGCGTGACATAGACCTCGTCGATCGAGGCCTTGACGAATTTCGTGGTGTCGAAGGGGAGATGATATTCGAGGCCCGGCGGGAAGGCCTTCGCCAGTTCCGCCATCTTCACATCGACTGCCTGGGCCACAGCAATGGCGTTTGCTTCCGGTAATTGGGAGATGCCGATGCCCGCAGCCGGTCGGCCATTCTGCATGAAGGTCTGGCTATAGGTCTGCGCACCCAGTTCGACCCGGCCAATATCGCGGATGCGCGTTACCCGGCCGCCATCTGAGCCATCAACCTTGACGATGATGTTTTCGTAGTCAGCAGCATCGTTCAGCCGGCCATTGATGTTCAGCGTGTATTGGAATGTCTGCCCTTGGGGTACCGGCGGAATGCCGATCTGGCCAGCCGTGACCTCCTGGCTCTGCTGCTGCACGACATTGACGATATCCTGTGGTGTCAGCCCGCGAGCCTGCAGCAGGTTCGGATCCATCCAGATGCGCATGGCATACTGGCCGGCGCCGAAGACCGTGACATTGCCGACGCCGGGCAGGCGGGCAAGTTCGTTCTGGAGGTTGATGACCGCATAATTGGAGAGGAACAGGTTATCATAGCGGCTGTCCGGGGAGGTCAGGGTGACAAAGCCGAGGATGGCGGTCGATTTCTTCTGGGTGCTGACGCCCTGGACCTGCACCGCCTGTGGAAGCGACGACATGGCAATCGCGACGCGGTTCTGCACGAGGACCTGTGCCTGGTCGGGATCCGTTCCAATCGCGAAGGTCACGGTGAGGGAATAGGTGCCGTCACTTGCGCTCGTGGACTGCATATAGAGCATGTCCTGCACGCCGTTGACCTGCTGCTCGATCGGCAGCGCGACCGTATCGACAAGCGTCTTGGCGCTGGCGCCCGGAAAACGCGTCGTCACCTGCACGGTGGGTGGAACGACATTCGGATATTGCGCGACCGGCAATTGGAAGAGAGCTACCGCGCCGATGAGAACAAAGACCAAGGCCAGAACATTGGCGAGCACCGGCCGTTCGATGAAGAAGCGCGAGATCATGCTGTTGCCCTTGGACGTTCGGATGAGGCGTTGCTGCGAAATTACTGCGTCGTCGTCGTAGCCTTTGCATCGGTGCCGGCCGCCGCCGGTTGCGGTTTCATGTCGATTTTCTCAGGCGCGGCCTTGCTCCCGGGGATCGCCTGCTGGATGCCCTGGACGACGACCCAGTCGGCGGGTTCGAGGCCGGATTCGATGACGCGGAGACCGCCTTCGCGCTGGCCCGTCTTCACCTGCTTCTGCTCGACCGTATCGTCCTTGCCGAGAACGAGCAGGTAGCTGCCGAGCTGGTTGGTGGCGATCGCATCGTCGCGCACGAGCAGCGCTTTCTCGTTCCGGCCGATCGGTACGCGAACGCGCACGAAGAAGCCGGGCAGCATCGCCTTGTCCTTGTTGTCGAACAGAGCCCGGACCTGAAGCGTGCCGGTCGATGCATCGAGTTGCGGCGAGACGTAGTCGAGATGTCCCTTATGCGGGTAGCCTTCTTCGGATTGCAGGCCGAGTTCGGCTGGGATGCTCGGCAGATCCGTCTGCTTGAAGGTACGTCCCTGCTTTCTCAACATATCCTTGATCAGCAGCACCTGGGTTTCGCTGACGTTGAAATAGGCATAGATCGGGTCCGTCTGGACGATGCTGGCGAGCTTGGTGGGGCCTGAGACGCCGACGAGCGTGCCGATATCGACAAGGTGGTCGGTCACCGTGCCATCGAAGGGTGCAATCACTTCGGTATAGCCAAGATTGATCGTTGCGAGTTCGACATTGGCCTGGGCATTGAGGATTTGCGCATTGGCTTCGTCGAGCGTCGCCTTGGCGCTGTCGACGGCTGTCTGCGTCGTGACCTGCTGCTTCATCAGATTGACCTGACGATCGTACTCCTGCTTAGCCCCAACCTGGGATGCCTGTTGCGATGCGAGGGATGCCTTGGCCTGATCAAGCTGGGCCTGATAGGTGTCGCGCTCGATTCCGAAGAGCTTGGTTCCCTTCGTTACGGTCGTGCCATCCTGATAATCGATCGACTGAAGGTAACCCTGGACGCGTGCTTCGATATCGACCGAGTTCAGCGGCGCAGTATTGCCTGTGAGTTCGAAATAGAGGGTGACGGGCTCCTGGACTGGTTGTGCAACACGGACGGCCGGCGGCGGAGGCGGGACGTAGGTATTGCTGCTTCCATCGCAGGCAGCGAGCGCTGCCATGCCGATGAGTGTCACAGAAATCTGCAGGCCCCGATGCAATCCCTCACGCATTCTTGCTGCCCCGATGATCTATGTGTCCCGGTCGTCATGCGTGCCCTGGTGGCGGCCCCATCAGTCGCCAAGTGTTTCAGGCATGCGGTACTATGTCGCGGAATCGTCCGAAATTGCAATAGCTTATGGCATGCAATTTAGCTGTGTCTAAACGATTGATGACTCCGCATTCCTATCGTGGTTCAGTCTGGATATTTTCCATTCATTGCTGAGTAATGAGCAGTACGTAGGCGATGAACAGCACCAGGTGAACTGCGCCCTGCATGAGATTGGTGCGGCCGCTTGAAAAGGTAATGATGCTGACGGTAATTGTCAGAGCGAACATGACGAGATCCGGACCCTCAAGCCCTAGTGTGACGGGGTGCCCGTAGAAGTGGCTGATTGCGAGCATGGCCGGTACTGTCAGGCCGATCGTCGACAGGACTGAGCCGAGGAAGATGTTGATGGCGCGCTGCAGGTGGTTGGCGACGGAAGCGCGCACGGCGCTGATCGCCTCAGGTGTCGCGACAAGCACAGCCATGATCACGCCGCCGAATGCCGCCGGTGCATGCAGGGTTTCGATCACATAGTCGATCGGCTTGGCAAGCTGTTCAACCAGGAAGACCACCGGCCCCATGTAGGCGAGCAGCAGAACGGCATGATGCCATACCCCCCGGTGGGGCCGAATGCTGACTGCGCGCCGCTCAAGATTGTTGCCGTCTTCGGCGAAGTAGCGCTGGTGACGGCCGGACTGCAGCAGGAGAAATATGCTGTAGAGACCGATCGAGACGATACCGAGAAACATCTGCCGCGCGGCCGCGGGGTGCGGACCATCCGGGCCGGCGAGGAAAGTCGGCATGACGAGACCAAGGGTTGCGAGCGGCACGATCACCCCAAGATAGGCATTGGCGCCATGCAGATTGTGCTGCTGATCTTCCCGCCGCCAGGCGCCAAAGAGCAGCGACAGGCCCACCATGCCGTTCAGGATGATCATGACCACGGCAAACAGCGTGTCGCGTGCGAGTGTTGGATTATTTTCCCCATGCAGCATGACAGCCGAGATCGCCATCACTTCGATCGAGGTAATCGCAAGGGTCAGGATGAGGGTCCCGTAGGGCTCGCGAAGCTGCTCTGCCAGATGATCCGCATGGCGAACGACCGACAGGGCGGAGCCTAGAACGACAGCGAAAAGCCAGAAAAAAATGACGACGAACCAGAATGGCTCGGCAATCCGGGCGAAGATCGGATCGGGGAAAGCGAGGAAAATCAGGCTGGTCGCGGCGCTGACGCCAATGAACCATTCCTCGCGTGCCAGGCTCGTTATGCTTATGGGATGCAGGGCGGGGCTGTCAGTCATCGGCACCACCGCCAGCCACGGAATGCCGTCGCTTCACAACCGCGATCACTGTCATTTTCCCCTCCGCCTCCCAACTGGCCGGCTGATTGTCTCACGCAGAGGGGCAACGCGCCTATCTAAAAATCATCGCTGCGGGCTCAAGGCGAATTTAATGATACTTCCGCTTCTCCCGCCCCAGAATTTCCGGGGCGTTGAGGCCGGCAATCGGCCTTGAGAGATCGGCGGGGATGTCGCCCGCGAGTTGGAGATCCAGATAGCGGGCGCAGCAGACGCGGAGGAACGAGGTGAAGTTGCCGAGATCATGGCCGGCGTCGATCGACTCGTGGTGCAGTCTGGTTATCAGCTGGACCACGTTCATGCCGTCGCGGGCGGCAATTTCCTCGAGTTTCGACCAGAAGAAATTCTCCAGCCGCACACTGGTCACCATGCCGTCGATACGCAGCGACCGGGTGGTGCTTTCCCAGAGCCGGGCATCCGCCTTGATAAACAGTTCACACATCACGTTCCTCCCGCCGGTTCATTTAAAGCGTGCCGCGATGTCACGCTTTAAGGCTTTGATTTTGCATGTCGTTATCGCAAAACCGCTGCGCACTTTTGCGCGACATGCTTTAGGCGGCGTTGGTCTCCAGGACCGTTGCCGCATCAAGCACCGTCATGAACTGGCGCAACCACGAGGGATGGGCCGGCCAGGCCGGTGCGGTGACGAGATTACCATCGGAAACAGCATCAGTGATGGCAATATCGGCATAGGTGCCGCCGGCAAACTCGACTTCCGGGCGGCAGGCGGGATAGGCCGAGCAGGTGCGGCCCTTGAGCACACCGGCGGCCGCCAGAAGCTGGGCGCCGTGGCAGATGGCAGCGACCGGCTTGTTGGCATCGAAGAAATGCCTGACAGCCTTGATGACTTCGGGGTTGAGGCGGAGATATTCCGGCGCGCGGCCGCCCGGGATGACGAGCGCGTCGTAATCTTCGGCTCGCACGCTTTCGAAGGTGGCGTTCAGCGCAAAATTATGACCGCGCTTTTCGGAATAGGTCTGGTCGCCTTCGAAATCATGGATAGCGGTGGCGACCGTCTGGCCGGCTGTCTTGCCGAGGCAGACGGCGTGGACCGTGTAGCCGCAGGCAAGCAGTGTCTGGAACGGAACCATCGTTTCGTAATCTTCAGTGAAATCGCCTGTGATCATCAGGATTTTGGACGCTGGCATTTCTTCCTCCTCTAAAAACCAACAGATGGACTTTAACAAAGGATCGCGGGCCGCGGGTACTAAGGGAATACTACACCGGGCTCCTGCTCAGGTCGCCTCGCGGGTCATGGCAGCGGGAATGGCGCAGGCCTCGCCGCCGCCGAACATGCGCGAGCGCGTGAGGAAGCGTTTCTCGCGGCCATTATCGAGCGAAAACATGCCGCCGCGCCCGGGTACGACATCGATGATGAGTTGGGTATGCTTCCAGGCCTCGAATTGACTGGCGCTGATATAGACGGGAACGCCGCCGATTTCGCCGAGTTTCACATCCTGGTCGCCAACGATGAAATCATCCGTTGGGTAACACATGGGCGATGAGCCGTCGCAGCAGCCGCCGGACTGATGGAAGAGGACATCAGGGTAGTCCCTTTGAATTTCCTTGATGAGGTCGAGCGCCGCATCGGTTGCAAGTACACGCGGTTCGCCATTGACCATCTGTTCCATGATTGCCTCCTCCAAGACAATGCCTCCTCCCCGTCAAGGGAGGAGGCTCAATGATAGCACAATCGACTGCTTCTCAGAAGAAACCAAGTTTCTTGGGGCTGTAGCTGACCAGCATATTCTTGGTCTGCTGGTAGTGGTCGAGCATCATCTTGTGCGTTTCACGGCCGATGCCGGATTGCTTGTAGCCACCAAAGGCCGCGTGGGCCGGATAGGCGTGATAGCAATTGGTCCAGACGCGGCCGGCCTGGATTTCCCGGCCGAAGCGATAGGCCCGGTTGGCGTCGCGGGTCCAGACGCCAGCGCCGAGACCGTAAAGCGTGTCATTGGCGATCTCGAGTGCTTCCTTCTCATCCTTGAAGGTGGTGACCGAGACGACCGGGCCGAAGATCTCTTCCTGGAACACACGCATCTTGTTGTGGCCCTTGAAGATGGTCGGCTTGATGTAATAGCCGTCAGACAGTTCGCCGCCGAGATCGTTGCGCGAGCCGCCGGCCAGCACCTGTGCGCCTTCCTGCTTACCGATATCGAGATAGGCGAGGATCTTTTCCATCTGCTCGGTGGAGGCCTGAGCGCCGATCATCGTTGCCGGATCGAGCGGGTTGCCCTGCTTGATGGCCTCGACGCGCTTGACGGCCCGTTCCATGAAGCGGTCATAGATCGATTCCTGGACGAGAGCGCGGCTCGGGCAGGTGCAGACTTCGCCCTGGTTCAGCGCAAACATGGCGAAACCTTCGAGCGCCTTGTCGAAGAAATCGTCGTCTTCGGCCGCCACGTCTGCAAAGAAGATATTGGGCGACTTGCCGCCGAGTTCCAGCGTGACCGGAATGAGGTTCTGGCTGGCATATTGCATGATGAGGCGGCCTGTCGTCGTCTCGCCGGTGAAGGCGATCTTGGCGATGCGTGGGCTGGAGGCGAGCGGCTTGCCGGCTTCGAGACCAAAGCCATTGACGATGTTGAGGACGCCGGGCGGCAGCAGATCGCCGACGAGTTCTGCCCAGAGAAGCAGGGAAGCGGGTGTCTGTTCGGCCGGTTTGATAACGACGCAGTTGCCGGCGGCGAGGGCCGGCGCCAGCTTCCAGGTCGCCATCAGGATCGGGAAGTTCCAGGGAATGATCTGGCCGACGACGCCGAGCGGTTCATGGAAATGATAGGCAACCGTATCATGGTCGATTTCGCCGATCGTGCCTTCCTGGGCCCGTATGCAGGAGGCGAAATAGCGGAAATGATCGATGGCGAGCGGAATGTCGGCCGCCATGGTCTCGCGGATCGGCTTGCCGTTGTCCCAGGTTTCAGCCTGAGCCAGAAGCTCCAGCTTATCTTCCATGCGCTGGGCGATCTTCATGAGAATGTTGGAGCGCTCGGTGGCGGAGGTGCGGCCCCATTTTTCCTTCGCGGCATGGGCGGCATCGAGTGCTGCATTGATGTCCTTTTCATCGGAGCGCGGGATTTCGCAGAGTTTGCCGCCGGTGACGGGCGTGACGTTGTCGAAATATTTGCCGCCGATCGGCTCACGCCACTCGCCGCCGATATAGTTGCCGTATTTCAGCTTGAACGGCGACTCGACGATTTTCTGATGAAGCATGTCATCCTCCCTTGATGAACAGGTTCCGGATCGAACCAGTGGGAGGAAATCTGTGTCGCTTTGGCGCGATAGAACAGGGCGGCTTGCCAATACCGCACCGCACAGTGTCGCAGAGTTGCGACAGGTTTCGGCGTCACCACGAGATTGTGACCGAACCCTTGCTCGATATTAGTGGAGGTCGAGTTTCTTCATCTTCCGGTGCAGTGTTGCACGGCTGATGCCGAGGGCCGCAGCGGCCTGGGAGACATTGCCATGGGTGCGGGAAAGCGCCCGCAGCAGCGCCGCTTTCTCGGCCTCGGCCATTTCTTTTTCCTGCGAAACATGGCCTTCATGCAGGGCGTCGGAGGCGGGAAGGCCGGCAGCGATGCGCACGTCATCCAACTTAAGGACGAGGCGGGCGGCGCGTGTGGCGCCGAGAACGAGATCATGCCGATCGACGGCCAGCAAGGCGTTCGCGGAATTGGCGCCGGCCGGCACCATGACGAAGCGTGCACCGGCAAAGGCGGAGCGGAAGAGATTGAGCTCAATGCGCATCGCCGCATCCCGCACGGCTTGCGAGAGGATGCTCAGCGTCATTTCGTTGACGTCATCGCGGCAGGTGGAGATGTCGAGGGCAGCGGCCAGCAGGCCGCGGTGATCGCGGATCGGGGCCGTGGTGCAGCTGAGCTTGATGTTGGAGCAGTAAAAATGCTGATCGCGAAAGACAGCGACTGCACGATCATCGGCCAGCGCAGTACCGATGCCATTGGTGCCGATGCTGGCTTCCGTCCATACCGAACCGGTCCATAGACCAAGATCATGAAATTCCTTGTCATTGCCGACGGCGCCGCGGCGTTCCAGCGCAATGCCGTTGCGATCGGTCAGGAGCAGGCAGCAGCCGGCCTTGCCGACCGTTGCAAAAAGCCGGTCGAGTTCGTCGCGCGCATCGGCGATCAACTGATCCGATTGCTCCCGGGCAACGCTGAATTCTTGTTCGGTAAGACGTAGAGGCGCGCGCTTATCTTCGGGAGCAAGCTGATACATGGTCATGCAGCGGCGCCAGGAGGCGACGATTGGAGAGCTGGCCGCAGCGGAATTTTGCTGGGCGCACGTATAGACATGTTCCGCATGCGCGGATTGTTCGTGCATTGAGGCTCCTCCCACGGAACTTGCGCATACTCTGATGTAAATGCGGCGGCTTTGCAATCAGCGGGCATGACGGCAGATTGCATGGATCGAATTTGCGTTGCCGCGAGTGGCGCATTTCTGAAACAGTTGTGCCGGGTCAGGTGACCATCATGCTCGCGATAATATGACCGCTCATCCGCTTGCTCGGCCTCGCTTTACGGCATAGCGTCGTATTTATTTGGATATAACGATCCGGGATGGCGCCTTCTCACTTTTGCGTGTCCCCATGGGCGACTGCGTAACAAAACACTGCTTGGCTCCGTAGTTCTCGGCGTGGACAAAAGATCGGCATGGCGGGAATAAAACCTGCCGATCGTTGTCTACTGAATGAAAGTGCCTGTCGCAGATGCTGTAGACATAGGAGAGCGACGCGATGCTGAACAGACGATTGCTGCTGATCACTGCGGGACTTGGCGCCTTCGCCCTGCGCTTGGGTTTCGGCAGCCAAGCCATGGCGAAGGAAACCTTTGCCGTTAGCCATACAGACGAAGAGTGGAAGAAGCTGCTGACTGCGGATCAATATTCGGTACTGCGGCAGGAGGGAACGGAATATCCGTTCACAAGCCCGCTGCTGCACGAGGAGCGCAAGGGCAATTTCGCCTGTGCGGGCTGTGATCAGGAAGCCTTTTCATCGACTACGAAATTCGACAGCGGCACAGGCTGGCCGAGTTTCTGGGCGCCGCTCAATGACAAGGTCGTCGGCACGACGCGCGATACATCCTTCGGCATGGTGCGCGATGCCGTCCATTGCGGACGCTGCGGCGGGCATCTTGGCCACGTCTTTAACGACGGGCCGAAGCCGACCGGCTTACGCTACTGCTTGAACGGCGTGGCCATGACATTCCACCCGGCTTCTGCCTGATCGACGGGACACTCTGATGCTTCTCTTCGTCCTTGCCTATCTCGGTGGGGTGCTGACGATCGTCAGCCCCTGCATCCTGCCAGTGCTGCCGTTCGTTTTCGCCCGTGCAGGCCAACCTTTCCTGCGCAGCACATTGCCGATGATGCTCGGCATGGCGGCGACATTCGCTGGAGTCGCGACATTGGCGGCCGTCGGCGGCGGATGGGCGGTGCAGGCCAATGAATATGGTCGCTATGCCGCCATCGTGCTGCTCGCGATTTTCGGCGTTATCCTGCTGTTCCCGGCGCTGTCGGACTATCTGACACGGCCGCTCGTTTCGCTCGGTGCGCGCCTGTCGCAGTCTGCCGATCAAAACACACGCAGCGGCGGCTCGGCTGTTGCCGCCTCACTGCTGCTCGGTGTTGCGACCGGTCTGCTCTGGGCGCCCTGCGCCGGACCGGTTCTCGGCCTGATCCTCACGGGTGCGGCGCTTCAGGGTGCAAATGTCGGCACGACCTTGCTGCTGCTTGCCTATGCGCTTGGTGCCGCGACCTCGCTGGCATTGGCGCTTCTCATCGGCGGCAAGGTCTATCAGGTGATGAAACAGTCGCTCGGTATCGGCGAATGGCTGCGACGCGGTGTCGGCGTTGCGGTTCTTGTCGCAGTCGTGGCGATTGCGCTCGGCCTCGATACCGGCTTCCTGACGCAAGCCTCGCTTGCCAGCACCAATGTTCTTGAACAGGGGCTCGTCGACAAGTTCCATCAGCAACAGACGGCCGACGATACCGGCGGCGCCATGAAGTCGGTTGTCATGTCGGCGGGCGGCGGTTCGATGGCGATGACGGGCAACAATCAGATGATGATGTCCGGTAATCCGGCCGCGATGAGCGGCGATAGCATGGCGATGGCGATGAAGCCGAAAGGTGCTGGCGAGCAACTACCGGTCGAGGGACAGATGCCACCGCTCGACGGCGCGGTGCAATGGCTGAATTCAAGCCCGCTGACGGCTGAGCAGCTGAAGGGAAAGGTCGTGCTCGTCGATTTCTGGACCTATTCCTGTATCAACTGTCTGCGCGCCGTTCCCTATGTCAAAGCCTGGGCGGATAAATACAAGGATCAGGGTCTCGTCGTCATCGGCGTGCATTCGCCTGAATTCGCCTTCGAGAAGAATGTCGACAATGTGAAGAAGGCGATCTCCGATCTTGGCATCACCTACCCGGTCGCCGTCGACAATGATTATGCGATCTGGCGCGCCTTCGACAACGAATATTGGCCGGCGCATTATTTCATCGATGCGAAAGGGCAGGTCCGCCACCATCATTTCGGCGAGGGCGATTACGACCAGTCCGAACGGATAATCCAGCAATTGCTGGCCGAAGCCGGCGAGACCGGTGTTTCCAGTGATATCGTGGATGTGAAGGCGACCGGTGCCGAAGCCGCTTCCGATGCTGCCAATGTGCAATCGCCGGAAACCTATGTCGGCTATCAGCGCTCGGAGAACTTTGTTGACGACAAGGGCACGGTCAACGATGCCGCGCATGATTATGTCGCCGCGACGCCGAAACTCAATGAATGGGGCCTGACCGGCAATTGGACAGTCGGCCCCGAGCAGGCATCGCTGAATGCCGCTGATGGAAGCATCTATTATCGCTTCCATGCCCGCGACCTGCATCTGGTTCTCGGCCCGGACGCGGATGGCAAGCCGGTGCGCTTCAAGGTAACGGTCGATGGCAAGGCGCCGGGCGACGGGCATGGGGTGGATACGGATGCCGACGGCAATGGCACGGTGACGGGACAGCGGCTCTATCAGCTGGTACGCGAAGCCGGGCCGGTCGGCGACCACACATTCGAGATCCATTTTCTCGATGCCGGCGTGCAGGCTTTCGCCTTCACCTTCGGCTGAGCCAGGCCTCGATGCCTTTCGCTGCCGCCCGGCCCGTGGCGAAACAAGCGGTCAACAGATAGCCACCTGTCGGTGCCTCCCAATCCAGCATCTCTCCGGCCGCAAACGTGCCGGCGAGATGTTTCAACATGTAGGTTTCGTCGACCTCGCTGAAGGCGATGCCGCCGGCAGAGGATATGGCCTCGGCGATGGGGCGTGGGCGCAGCAATGGGATGGCCAGCGACTTGATGACGGCAGCGAGTTTGTGCGGATCGTTGCGATCGGTCTCCGGCAACAGTTCACGCAGAAGTGCCGCCTTCACGCCATCGAGCCCGGCACCTTTGCGCAGGCGATTGGAAAAGCTCATCTTGGCATCCTGCCGGGTCAGATCGCGTGACAGGCGATCTGCGGTGCGGCCCGGGGCAAGGTCGATTGTCAGTCTTGCCTCACCATGCGACAGCAGGTCGTCACGCAAAGCGGCCGAATGCGCGTAGATGAGGCTGCCTTCGAGACCGTGCTTGCTGATGACGAATTCGCCCGGAAATGTCCCGGCGCGTGATGTTGCCGTCACGGATTTCAGCGGCTCTCCGGCGAAGCGTTCGCGAAAGATCTCGCTCCAGGCGACATCGAAGCCGCAATTGGCCGGTTGAAACGGTGCGATCGCCACCCCGCGCTCGGAGAGCAATGACACCCAGCCGGCATCGGAGCCGAGGCGCGGATAGCTGGCGCCGCCGAGTGCGAGCAGGGTTGCATCGCAGGATATGGTCTTGTGACCGTCAGGCGTTTCGAAAATATGGCCGTCTTCTGTGAACCCGATCCAGCGATGGCGGGTGAAGAAGCTGACGCCGCGGGCTTCCAGCCGGGCGAGCCAGGCGCGCAGCAGCGGCGAGGCCTTCATCACATCGGGGAAGACGCGGCCGGACGAGCCTACGAAGGTCTCGCTGCCGAGGTCTGACGCCCAGGCGCGGATATCGGCCGGCGTGAAGGCATCGAGGGCTGCGCGCAGGCGGGGATTGGCGTTGCCGAAGCGGGTGGAGAAGCGTTCGTAGTCTTCGGAATGGGTGATGTTGAGACCGGATTTGCCAGCGAGCAGGAATTTGCGGGCAAAGGTCGGCATCGCATCATAGACGGAAACGGCATGGCCGCTTGCCGACAGCACTTCGGCTGCCGAAAGGCCGGCGGGGCCGCCGCCGATGATCGCGATTTTCTTCTGTTTCATTGCGCCTTCTTGGCGTGGGCAGTCGGCGAGCGCAAGTCTCAGTGATGTGGATGCACGCACTTGCCGTGATCGGCCAGCACCTCGATGACCCGGCACTGGTCGACGCGACCATGGCCGCAGCCTTCGACCATCTGTTCCAGCTCTGCCTTCAGGGCATTGAGGCTGCGGATGCGCTGCTCGACCTCGATCAGGCGGGCCTTGGCGATGGCATCGGCGGATGCGCAGGACTGGTGAGGGTCGTCCTGAAGCTGCAAGAGAGTGCGGATTGCCTCGATCTCGAAGCCGAGCTCGCGGGCATGGCGGATGAAGGCAAGACGGTTGAGATCCGATGGCTCGTAGGAGCGCTGATTGCCCTCGCTGCGGCTCGGCGCAGATAGCAGACCGATGCCCTCATAATAGCGGATCGTCGGCACTTTGACGCCGCTCTGGCGGGCAGCTTCACCGATGGTGATCTTTTTCATGATTTTCCTCTTGCACCTCTAGTCGCTAGAGGATGTAGGAACGATACTGCCTACAAGCAAGGATCGAAATCATGAGCGAAGCAGCACAGGCACGGTACCGGGTTGGCGGCATGGATTGCGCCGCCTGCGCAACGAAAATCGATATGGCCGTCAGGCGCGTGCCCGGCGTCGAAGACGTCTCCGTGTCGGTGACGGCAGGCACGATGACGGTGCGCCACGACGGCAGCAGTGATCTCAAGGCGATCGAGAAGAAAGTGACCGGCCTCGGTTATTCGGTTGCTCCGCTCACGGGCAAGGCTCCAGCTCGAGAGAGCAAGCCCGCGCATGACCATGCGCATCACGACCACGATCACGGGCACAGCCATGATCGCCACGGGCACGAGCATGATGAACATGACCATGAAGGCCATGATCACAATCATGCCGACCACGGGCATTCGCATGATGCCCCGGAAGTGGAAGGCCTGCACGGCCACGATCACGGGCCTATGAGCGGTCCCTGGTGGCAGAGCAAGAAGGGCCGATTGACGATCCTTTCCGGACTTGCACTCGTCGTTGCCTATGTCGTGGGCCACCTGGTGCCTTCGGTTGCTCCGTACGCTTTCATCATCGCCATGCTGGTGGGGCTGGTGCCGATCGCGCGTCGCGCGGTCATGGCCGCACTTTCCGGCACGCCCTTTTCCATTGAAATGCTGATGACGATCGCTGCTGTTGGCGCGGTCATCATCAATGCCGGTGAAGAGGCAGCGACGGTCGTGTTCCTGTTCCTCGTTGGCGAATTGCTGGAAGGGGTTGCCGCCGGCAAGGCGCGCGCCAGCATCCAGTCGCTGACGACGCTGGTGCCGAAGAATGCACTGCTCGAGGCGGCTGGCGAAGTGAAGGAAGTGCCGGCCGAGACGCTTGCGGTCGGTTCCATCATTCTCGTGCGGCCGGGAGACCGGATTTCCGCCGACGGCACCATTCTTTCCGGTGAAAGCGCGATCGACGAGGCGCCGGTGACGGGCGAAAGCACGCCGGTGCGCAAGGGCGCAGGCGAAACGGTGTTCGCCGGCACGGTGAATGGCGACGCTGCATTGCGCGTCCGTGTCACGGCAGCTGCCGAGGACAACACGATTGCCCGCGTCGTCAAGCTTATAGAGGAGGCCCAGGAATCGAAGGCACCTACGGAACGCTTCATCGACCGTTTCTCCCGCTACTATACGCCTGGTGTCGTCGTCGTGGCGGCCCTGGTCGCCGTTCTGCCGCCGCTGCTGATGGGCGGAGCATGGGGCGAATGGATCTACAAGGGACTCGCGATCCTTTTGATCGGGTGCCCTTGCGCGCTGGTCATTTCCACGCCGGCAGCGATTGCCGCCTCGCTTTCGGCGGGCGCGCGCCGCGGTCTGCTGATGAAGGGTGGGGCGGTTCTGGAATCGCTCGGCAAGGTGACGGCTGTTGCCTTCGATAAAACCGGTACGCTGACCGAAGGCAAGCCGCAGGTCACCGATATCATCGCCTATGGGCGCTCGGAGGCTGAGGTGCTTTCGCGCGCTGCCGTTCTCGAGCAGGGCTCCAGCCATCCGCTGGCGCTGGCGATCCTCAACCGTGCCAAGGCCGATGCCGTGCCCGTGCCGCCGGCCTTCGAAGTGGAAGCGCTGCCCGGCAAGGGCATGACCGGGAAGGTGGGTGGGGAGACGCTCGATCTGCTGTCGCCGCCGGCCGCGCGCGAGCGCGGGGCGCTGAATGCCGAACAGGATGAGCGGGTCGCGGCGCTGAATGGCGCGGGCAAGAGCGTCTCGGTCCTGCTCATCAATGGTGTCGCCGCCGGTCTCATCGCCATGCGCGACGAGCCACGCGACGACGCCAAGAGCGGGCTTGCGACGCTGAAGGCGGCAGGCGTGCGCGCCATCATGTTGACCGGCGACAACAAGCGCACGGCAGCAGCCGTTGCCGGTGACCTCGGCATCGACTGGCGCGGCGAGCTGCTGCCGCAGGACAAGCAGCGCATTGTTGGCGAATTGAAGAAGGAAGGATTGTTCGTTGCCAAGGTCGGTGACGGCATCAATGATGCGCCTGCACTTGCCGCAGCCGATGTTGGCATCGCCATGGGCGGCGGCACCGACGTTGCGCTGGAAACGGCGGATGCGGCGGTACTGCATGGGCGTGTCGGCGACGTTGCCCGCATGATCGACCTTTCGAAGCGGACGATGCGGAATATCTTCCAGAACATCACCATCGCGCTCGGGCTGAAGGCCGTGTTCCTGGTCACCACCATCGTCGGTATTACCGGCCTGTGGCCAGCGATCCTCGCGGATACAGGCGCGACGGTGCTGGTGACGATGAATGCACTTCGCCTTCTTCGCATAAAGATATAAAGATTTCTTTATGTCGTCTTGACGATCCGATGCGACAGGTGCATGCTTGTCGCATCGTGGTTCTCTGGATTTGACGATCCTGAGCTAAGAGGGAATTCGGTGAGGCTAACGCCAAGACCGAAGCTGCCCCCGCAACTGTAAGCGGATAGACACCGTCCTTCGACGTCACTGGGAAGACGCCTGGGAAGACTGGATGGTGTTGAAGACCCGCAAGCCAGGAGACCTGCCGCGATAGATAACGTCCACGGGCGGGGTGTCCCGGTGTGCCGCTTTGCGCGAGACGGCACGTCTGTAGCCACACCTCGTCGATGCGTTGCGCCTGAGCCTTGCCCATAACCTTCGGGGTAAGGAAATGACCATCAAGACTGCAAATCTCGGCTTTCCCAGGATCGGAAAGCATCGCGAACTCAAATTCGCACTGGAAAGCTATTGGGCCGACAGGTTCGATGCCGGCGTGCTTCTCGATGTCGGCAAGCGGCTGCGGGCGCAAAACTGGGCCCTGCAGAAAGAGAAGGGGATCGATATCATCCCCTCCAATGATTTTTCGTTCTATGACCATGTGCTCGACACGACTGTCATGGTCGGCGCCATACCTTCGGCCTATGGCTGGAAGGGCGGGCCTGTTGCGCTCGATACCTATTTCGCCATGGCGCGCGGCTCGACCGGCGAAGAGGCGCATGCCGATTGCGGCCACCAGCATCACCACGGTCATGGCGTGCCAGCGCTGGAAATGACCAAGTGGTTCGACACAAACTACCACTACATGGTGCCGGAACTCGGTCCCGATCAATTCTTCGCGCTGACCGCAAACAGGCCGCTCGATGCCTTCATCGAGGCGAAGACGCTTGGAATCCACACACGGCCAGTCATCCTCGGTCCTGTCACCTTCCTGAAACTCGCCAAGGGAACCGAGGAAGGTTTTGCGCCGATCAGCCTGCTTGAACGCCTGTTGCCTGTTTACGCGAGAGTGCTTGCGGAACTGAGCGCTGCCGGTGCCGACTGGGTACAGATCGACGAACCCTGCCTGGTGCTGGATCTCTCAGGAGAAGAGCAGGCAGCACTGAAATGTGCCTATCGCGCGCTGCATGAGCTGGTACCGAACCTGAAGATCATGCTCGCCACCTATTTCGGCAATATAGGCGATAACCTGCCGACGGCGCTCGCATTGCCGGTTTCCGGCCTGCATGTCGATCTCGTTCGTGCTCCGCAGCAGATCGATGCCCTTCTCAAGGCGTCCCCCGATTTGACGCTGTCGCTCGGCATCATCGACGGACGCAATATCTGGAGGGCGGACCTTGCCGCGATCCTGAAAAAGATCGAGCCACTGGTTCAGCGCTTCGGTGCGGATGGGCTGCAGATCGCGCCGTCCTGCTCGCTGCTGCATGTGCCGATCGACCTGGATCTGGAAACCGGACTGGATGAGGAGCTGACGTCGTGGCTCGCTTTCGCCACCCAGAAACTCGATGAACTCTCGGCGCTCGGCAGTTCCGGCGGGGCTTATCAAGTAATTGCTGCAGCCTCTCAGGCCGTTGCCTCTCGAGCGGCTTCTCCACGTGTGAATGATCTCAAAGTCAGGCAGCGGGTCGCGGCAATCGATGAGACGATGATGACGCGGAGCAGCGGTTTTGCCGAGCGGACCAACCTGCAGGAGCGCAAGCTTCGCCTGCCGCTCTTCCCGACAACGACGATCGGCTCCTTCCCGCAGACGTCTGACGTGCGCAAGTCCCGCTCGGCCTTCGCGAAGGGTACGATCAGCGAGGCGGACTACGATGCCTTCCTGAAAAAGGAGACTGAAGCGGCGATCCGCTGGCAGGAGGAAATCGGTCTCGACGTGCTCGTCCACGGGGAATTCGAGCGCAACGACATGGTGCAGTATTTCGGTGAGCAGCTTTCCGGTTTCGCCTTTACGCAACATGCCTGGGTGCAGAGCTACGGTTCACGCTATGTCCGCCCGCCTATCATCTTCGGCGATGTCTCTCGGCCGAAGCCGATGACAGTCGAGTGGTGGCGCTACGCGCAGTCGCTGACGGACAAGCCGGTCAAGGGAATGCTGACCGGGCCGGTGACGATCCTCAACTGGTCCTTCGTGCGTGATGATCTTTCTCGCGCCGATGTCAGCCGGCAGATCGCTCTGGCGATCCGCGACGAAGTGCTCGATCTCGAAAAGGCGGGTGCTGCGATGATCCAGATCGACGAGGCCGCTCTCCGTGAGGGTCTGCCATTGCGCAAGGCCGACTGGAAGACCTATCTCGACTGGGCGGTCGAGAGTTTTCGCCTCTGCGCATCCGGTGTTTCCGACGAGACGCAGATCCATACGCATATGTGCTATTCGGAGTTCAACCAGATCATCGATGCCATCGCCGCGATGGATGCCGATGTGATCTCGATCGAGACTTCACGATCGAAGATGGAACTGCTGGAGGCTTTCCGCAGCTACAAATATCCGAACGAGATCGGCCCCGGCGTCTACGACATCCATTCGCCCCGCGTTCCCGAGGTCGCCGAGATGACGGAGCTTCTGACGCTGGCGCGGAAGCGTTTGACGGACGGACAGCTATGGATCAATCCAGATTGCGGATTGAAGACACGCAAGTGGGAAGAGGTTCGCCCGGCACTCGTCAACATGGTTGCCGCCGCTCGGCAGTTGCGTAACGCCGCAGCGCCGACACGCGCCTAATCGATTCATGGAGAGCCTATAGGCCGGCTCTTCCCAATGCTGCCTTCTCCACAGCCTGCTTTCGTTAACCATTCATTAACCACGTTTTTCACAGGAATGCAGCGATTTCAAACATGCCGTAACGCGATGCACAAACCATCCGTTGACGCAAACCGGGATTCGAGTACTATATCTAGTGTTCAAGGTTCCTTCGATTCGTGAGGGTCGGGGGCTAAGATGGGAATACGGTGCGTCTCGCCATGACGGCGCGACAAAGCCGGAGCTGCCCCCGCAACTGTAAGCGGCGAGCAACTGTCCGATTTCAGGTCACTGAGGCATGAAGCTTTGGGAAGGCTGGGGGCAGGGTGCTTCGACCCGCGAGCCAGGAGACCTGCCTTGAACGAGGTATCCACGGGCGGGGTGTCCGGAAGGTCGCGTATACGCAGGCGGATCAAATCCGCGCCTGTTGCGCTGCCCCCGAATGTCCGCTGAACACTTCGGGGTTGAAGTCATGTTGAAAGCATTAAAACCGCCGCCCGCCCAGATCGTGCGGGGAAGAGTGTTCGGCGTGTAAAGCGCCAACTTTGTCAGATCAATACCAAGCGTTGCCTCGGACGCCGCAAGGCGCCCGATCCCAGTATTGCGTCCGGAATCCATTGACATCACGAGGAACATGATGAGCGTTACCGTTTACAGCAAGCCTGCCTGCGTACAGTGCACCGCTACCTACCGCGCCCTCGACCGTCTGGGCGTCGATTACCAGATCATCGATATCTCCGAGGATGCCGAGGCGCTCGATCGCGTGCGCGGCATGGGCTACATGCAGGTTCCGGTCGTCGTTGCCGGCGAGAACCACTGGGCGGGCTTCCGTCCCGACATGATCAGCGCGCTCTCCTGACCGGAGAAAAGCGGTGGGCCTGATCGTCTATTATTCCAGCCGGTCCGAGAATACCCATCGTTTCGTCGAGAGGCTGGGACTGCGCGCGGCGCGCATTCCCGCTGGCGCTGAAGACATCCACATTCGCGAACCCTATGTGCTGATCTCGCCCACCTATTGCGGGGACGGCGGAAAAGGGGCCGTGCCCAAGCAGGTGATTCGTTTCCTCAACGATGCGGAAAACCGCTCCAACATCCGCGGCGTCATTGCTGCGGGCAACAGCAATTTCGGCGAGACCTACGGGCTTGCCGGCGACGTGATCTCGCAAAAATGCCAGGTGCCTTACCTCTACCGGTTCGAGCTCCTGGGGACTGCCGAGGATGTCGCCAATGTCAAAGACGGGATGGGACGATTTTGGACACGGGGACAAATCTGACGCGGGATGCGGGCGTCAAGCCGCTCAAGGCCGCGGAAGCGCTGGATTATCACGCGCTGAACGCGATGCTGAACCTCTATGACGATGAGGGCAAGATCCAGCTCGACAAGGACCGCATGGCGGCCAAGCAGTATTTCCTGCAGCATGTGAACCAGAACACGGTGTTCTTCCATAATCTCCGGGAGAAGCTCGATTATCTGGTAACTGAAGGCTATTACGAGCGGGAAGTGCTCGACCAGTATTCCTTCAATTTCGTCCGCGACCTGTTCGACGAAGCCTATGCCAAGAAGTTCCGGTTCCCGACCTTCCTCGGCGCCTTCAAATATTACACCAGCTACACGCTGAAGACCTTCGACGGAAAGCGCTACCTGGAGCGTTATGAAGACCGTATCTGCATGGTGGCGCTCGCGCTTGCCAGAGGCAATGAACAGCTTGCCCGCGATCTGATGGAAGAGGTCATCTCCGGCCGTTTCCAGCCGGCAACGCCAACCTTCCTCAATGCCGGCAAGAAGCAGCGTGGCGAACTCGTCTCCTGCTTCCTTCTGCGTGTCGAAGACAATATGGAATCGATCGGTCGCTCCATCAATTCGGCGCTGCAGCTGTCCAAGCGTGGCGGAGGCGTTGCGCTGTCCTTGACGAACATCCGCGAGGCCGGTGCGCCGATCAAGCAGATCGAAAACCAGTCTTCCGGCATCATTCCCGTCATGAAGCTGCTGGAAGACTCGTTCTCCTACGCCAACCAGCTTGGTGCACGGCAGGGGGCAGGTGCCGTCTATCTCAACGCGCACCACCCCGATATCATGCGCTTCCTCGATACAAAGCGCGAAAATGCCGATGAGAAGATCCGCATCAAGACGCTATCGCTCGGCGTCGTCGTGCCTGACATCACCTTCGAACTCGCCAAGAACAATGAGGATATGTACCTCTTCTCGCCCTATGACGTGGAGCGGGTCTATGGCGTCCCCTTCACCGAGATATCGGTGACGGAAAAGTATCGCGAGATGGTGGCGGATGCCCGTATCACCAAGAAGAAGATCAAGGCCCGCGAATTCTTCCAGGTGATCGCCGAAATACAGTTCGAGAGCGGCTATCCCTACATCATGTTCGAAGACACGGTGAACCGGGCAAACCCGATCGCCGGCCGCATCAGCATGAGCAACCTCTGCTCGGAAATCCTGCAGGTGAGCGAGGCCAGCGAATTCAACGACGACCTTTCGTACAAGACGATGGGCAAGGATATTTCCTGCAATCTCGGCTCGCTGAATATCGCCATGGCGATGGATTCATCCGATTTCGGCAAGACGATCGAAACCTCGATCCGCGCGCTGACGGCCGTTTCCGACATGAGCCATATCTCTTCGGTGCCTTCGATCGAGAAGGGCAATGACGATAGCCACGCGATCGGCTTGGGACAGATGAACCTGCATGGCTATCTTGCCCGCGAGCGCATCCACTATGGTTCCGAAGAAGGCGTCGATTTCACCAATATCTATTTCTACACGGTGACCTATCACGCTCTGCGTGCTTCCAACCGCCTGGCGGTCGAGCATGGCGCAAGTTTCAAGGGCTTCGAGAATTCGAAATATGCCTCAGGTGACTATTTCGACAAATATACCGGGCAGGAGTGGAAGCCGGCGACCGAGAAGGTGCAGGCGCTGTTCGACGATGCCGGCATTCATATCCCGACGCAGGAAGACTGGCTGGAATTGAAGAAGGTCGTCATGTCCTCCGGGCTCTATAACCAGAACCTGCAGGCGGTGCCGCCGACGGGCTCGATCTCCTACATCAATCACTCCACCTCCTCGATCCACCCGATCGTCTCGAAGATCGAGATCCGCAAGGAAGGCAAAATCGGCCGCGTCTATTATCCGGCACCGTTCATGACCAACGACAACCTCGACTATTACGAAGATGCGTACGAGATCGGCGCGGAAAAGATCATTGATACCTATGCGGCTGCCACCCAGCATGTCGACCAGGGCCTGTCGCTGACGCTGTTCTTCCGCGACACGGCAACGACGCGCGACATCAACCGCGCCCAGATCCATGCCTGGAAGAAGGGCATCAAGACGATCTATTACATCCGTCTTCGCCAGATGGCGCTATCCGGCACCGAGGTGCAGGGCTGCGTCTCCTGCACGCTATAACCGACCGGAGAAAACCATGAACATGCAAGTCAAGCCGGTCAGCCGCGTGCGCGCCATCAACTGGAACCGCATCGAGGACGACAAGGATCTCGAGGTCTGGAACCGTCTGACCGGCAATTTCTGGCTGCCGGAAAAGGTGCCGCTGTCGAACGACATTCCGTCGTGGGGAACGCTGACGCCGGTCGAGCAGCAGCTGACGATCCGCGTCTTCACCGGGCTGACTCTGCTCGACACGATCCAGAACGGTGTCGGCTCCGTGAAGTTGATGGCGGATGCGGTCACCCCGCATGAGGAAGCAGTGCTTTCCAACATCTCCTTCATGGAAGCGGTGCATGCACGCTCCTATTCCTCGATCTTCTCCACGCTCTGCCTCACGCCCGATGTCGACGATGCCTATCGGTGGTCGGAAGAGAATGAGTTCCTGCAGAAGAAGTCGGCGCTGATCATGGAGCACTATGCGTCCGGCGATCCCTTGAAGAAGAAGGTCGCGAGCGTCTTCCTCGAGAGCTTCCTCTTCTATTCAGGCTTCTATCTGCCGATGTACTGGTCAAGCCGCGCCAAGCTGACCAACACCGCCGACATGATCCGCCTCATTATCAGAGACGAGGCCGTGCATGGCTATTATATCGGCTACAAGTTTCAGCGCGGACTGGAAAAACTCTCAGAAGAGCGCCGGCAGGAGATCAAGGACTTCGCCTTCGATCTGCTCCTCGAACTCTACGACAACGAGGCTAAATATACCGAAGCGCTCTATGATGGCGTTGGGCTGACGGAGGACGTCAAGAAGTTCCTGCATTACAACGCCAACAAGGCGTTGATGAACCTCGGGTACGAAGCGCTGTTTCCGGCCGAAGCCTGCAAGGTCAATCCGGCAATCCTGTCTGCGCTTTCGCCGAATGCCGATGAAAATCACGACTTCTTCTCGGGTTCCGGCTCCTCCTATGTCATCGGCAAGGCGGTGGCGACCGAGGACGAAGACTGGGATTTCTGAGGTTTATCTTTACGAAGCCTCTTATCATTCGGCCCGCTATCGCCCACATTCAGCCCGATGTGTTCGTTGAATGTGGCGTAGCGGGAGTTTTTCATGAGGCCCTCTTTCGAAGCGACTGATCCGGCAAGTGAAGATGCCGAAGGTGTCTGGCCAATCCGCAGGCGCCGAATTCTCGATTGGCTGATCAATGAGACCCGCGGCGAGCGTTTCATCGACAATATCCTGGTGGAGATGTGCAAGCGGCTGCTGGCAGCTGGCGTGCCGGTGAACCGCTCCAGCCTGCATTTCCGCACCAACCATCCGCAATGGATCGGCGCCCGCATCCTGTGGGTGGAAGGCATGGAAGAGGCGAAGATCAACACCTTTGCCTACGGGGTGGAAACCACGCCGCAATTCCTCAACAGCCCGGTCAACGAGATTCATAACGGCGCCAACGAGGTGCGGAAGAACCTGGAGGATTTGTGGGAGGGCGACGATTATCCCTTCTACCAGGAACTACGCGACGACGGCTATTCCGAATATATCGCCTGGCCGATCGATCATACGTTCGACAAGCGTCACGTCGTTACGTTCTCCACCAATAGGCCGGGCGGTTTTACCGGTGAGCACGTGGATTTCCTGCGCGATCTGCTGCCGGCTCTCACTCTCGTCAGCGAGATCAGGCTCAAGAACATCATGGCGCGCACTCTGCTGCAGACCTATGTCGGGCCGCATGCGAGCGAACAGATTCTCTCCGGCGTCATCACCCGCGGCAGCGGCACGACCGTCGGCGCGGCGATCATGATCTGCGACCTGCGCGATTTCACTGCGATCTCCGATCTCTGGCCGCGCGACGACGTCATCCAGTTGCTCAATGACTATTTCGATGCAATGTCCGATCCGATCGAACGGCACGGCGGCGAAATCCTGAAGTTCATGGGCGATGGACTGCTCGCCATCTTCCCGCTGTCGAAGCCTTCTGCCTGCGAAGACCTGCTGACGGCGATCCGTGAAGGGCAGGAGGCGATGGCGAAAGTGAATGAGCAACATCAGCGCCTGGGACGTGATCCACTGCGCTATGGTGTCGGCGTCCACGTCGGCGACGTTATGTATGGTAATATCGGTTCGCGCCGGCGGCTGGATTTCACGGTCATCGGCCCGGCAGTCAACGTCGCTTCGCGGCTTGAAACCTTGACCAAGGAAGTCAGGCGGCCGGTCCTGTTGTCTCGCGCTTTCGTTGAGATGGCGACCTGCACGGAAGAGATGGACAATCTCGGCACTTTTCCTCTGCGCGGGCTTGGGGAGCCGGTGGAAGTCTTCGCTTTCCGCGAAAAGCCGACAGCCGGTCGTGACGCAGCTTAGGCTACCGGAAAATTGATCTGCGGCGGCAGGAGCAGGCTCTGGCTCTCTGCTGACGGATTGCCGATGCGCTGAAGAAGCATCTGGCCGAGATGTTCGCCCGCCTCGACCAGATCCTCGTATATGGTCTCGATCTTCGGCTGCAGATGCGTGAGGAGATGCGACGTCTCCTTGGCGACGATGTCATAGTCCTCGGCCAGAATACTGCCCGCATCACCCATTGCGCTGACGAGCGCGAGCGCAGAAACCTCACCCGGACAGACGAAGCCATCGGGAACATCGGGTGCGGTGGCGCGCGCGCGGAAGAAATCTCTAATTTCATTGGCCGGTGAATCGAGCGTAACGGCTTCCGGTATCTCGTAGGCCACGCCAGCCTCGCGCACAGCGGTCATGAAGCCATGAAGGATATGCTGGCTGAAAGTCAGCCGCTTCGGCGGCATGACGACTGCAACCTTCTTCCTGCCCTTGGCGATCAGGCGCCGGGTGGCTTGGTAGGCGAAAGCATAATTGTCGTAATCGACATAGGCATGCGGTGTCGAAAACTCCGTGCGCCCGTGAGACACGAATGGGAAGCCGACCTCCTGCAGCATCCGCACCCTCGCATCGAAGGGTTCCGTCCGTGTGAAGATCAGGCCATCGGCGAAATTGTTGCGGACGATATATTCCGCCGCTTCGAGATCCGTCGTCGACAGGAAGTTCGGGGCGACGACGAGGTGATAGGATGTCTCCTTCAACACCTTGGCGATGCCGTACATGATGGCGGTGCCGAAGCCGACGACTTCCTGATGCGGATCGAGAAGGATGCTGATGACGTTTGTGCGGCCCGTCTTCAGGCGTTGGGCAGCCCGGTCCGGCAGGTAACCGATCTCGCGGGCAATGCGATGAACGCGTTCGCGGGTCTCGACCGATATTTGCGGAGCGTCGCTTAGTGCGCGCGAAACTGTCGTTACCGCGAGACCGGTCAATGTTGCGATGGTACGCAAGGTCGGCTTGCCGCGCTTTTGCGCGCCATCCGGATTTTCACCGCGTTGCAGTTGGGACGATTCGGTCACTGAGGACATTCCGTGCTGGATCGCGGCTACCATAACACGATGAAACCGGCATGCAATCGATCAATGCAAACGATTTAAATTTTTACAATTTGTTAGGCATTGGAAAAAAGTATAATAAAAACAACGGTGCTGTGAGTTAATCATATTTTTCTCGGGAGTCGAGGAAGGGCTTGACGTCGCTGCGTTTATAACGTTTTAAATTGTCAATCGCGCTGGGAGGCGCGGTGCGGTGTTTGATCGTCATTACGGGCGGAAGACATCGGGGTGGCTGAGGAGGGTCTCGCCGCCCACTTACGAACGGGAGGATATTCATGCGCAAGTTTTTGAGCTCGGCAGCTCTTGCTGTCGTGATGATGGCTGGTTTCGGCAGCGCCCATGCGGCCGATGTCAAGGAAGTTCAGATGTTGCACTGGTGGACGTCCGGCGGTGAAGCCGCGGCGCTCAACGTGCTGAAGGGCGACCTTTCCAAGGAAGGTTACGCCTGGAAGGACGTCCCGGTTGCCGGCGGTGGCGGTGACGCAGCCATGACCGCGCTGAAGGCGATGGTCGCGGCCGGTACCTATCCGACGGCATCGCAGATGCTCGGCTATACGGTGCTTGACTACGCCCAGGCTGGCGTGATGGGCGACCTGACCGAGACGGCGAAGAAGGAAGGCTGGGACAAGTCTGTGCCGGCGGCACTGCAGAAATTCTCTGTCTATGACGGCAAGTGGGTCGCAGCACCTGTCAACGTTCACTCCGTCAACTGGCTGTGGATCAACAAGTCCGTCATGGACAAGATCGGCGGCACGCAGCCGAAGACCTTCGACGACCTGACCGCCCTGCTCGACAAGGCGAAGGCAGCCGGTGTCATTCCGCTCGCACTCGGCGGTCAGAACTGGCAGGAAGCCACGATGTTCGACTCCATCGTGCTCTCGACCGGTGGTCCGGAATTCTACAAGAAGGCTTTCAACGACCTCGACGAGGCTTCGCTGAAGTCCGACACGATGAAGAAGTCGTTCGATAACCTTGCCAAGATCATCCAGTATGTCGACCCGAACTTCTCGGGCCGCGACTGGAACCTGGCAACCGCGATGGTCATCAAGGGCGACGCTCTGGTGCAGGTCATGGGTGACTGGGCGAAGGGCGAATTCGTTGCCGCCAAGAAGACCCCTGATACCGACTTCCTGTGCTACCGCTTCCCGGGCACCGACGGCAGCGTGATCTACAACTCCGACATGTTCGGCATGTTCAACGTTCCTGACGACCGCAAGGCCGCTCAGGTAGCGCTCGCCACGGCAACGCTGTCGAAGAGCTTCCAGTCCGCTTTCAACGTCGTCAAGGGTTCGGTTCCGGCCCGTACCGACGTTCCGGATACGGATTTCGACGCTTGCGGCAAGAAGGGTATTGCCGACCTGAAAGCTGCCAACGAGGGCGGCACGCTGTTCGGCTCGCTGGCACAGGGTTATGGCGCGCCTCCGGCTATCGCCAACGCCTATAAGGACGTTGTCTCGAAGTTCGTTCATGGTCAGATCAAGACCTCCGACGACGCTGTTACCCAGCTCGTCCAGGCCATCGACGACGCCCGCTAATATTCCCATCGACAACGGCTTTCCCGCGCGATGCGCGGGAAAGCCTCAGCCCCTGCGGGTGCTGGAGGAGATGATTTCATGAGCACAGTTGCGACCACAGACCCGATACTGACGTCGAAGTCCTCAAGCCGGACGTCCATTCGTGGCCGGCTGCAGGATGCGCTGCCGAAGATCGTGCTGGCGCCAAGTTTTCTCATCACGGTGATTTTCGTCTACGGCTTCATCGTCTGGACAGCCTATCTCTCCTTCACCAATTCCAAGACCTTTCCGTCCTATGCGCTAACGGGCACGCGTGCCTACGAGCGGCTCTGGCGCTGGACTTTCGAGAGCGACCCGCCGTCCTCGTGGTACACGTCGATTACCAATATGGGGATCTTCGGCTTCCTCTATATTTTCATCTGCCTTGGGCTCGGGCTGATGCTGGCGATTCTTCTCGATCAGAAGATCCGCGGTGAAGGCATCTTGCGGCCGATCTTCCTCTATCCGATGGCGCTGTCCTTCATCGTGACAGGCGTTGCCTGGAAATGGTTTCTCGATCCGGGCCTCGGGCTCGAGCAGACGCTGCACCATTTCGGCTGGACGAGCTTCCATTTCGACTGGATCAAGAACAAGGACTTCGTCATCTACACCGTCGTCATCGCCGGTGTCTGGCAAGCCTCCGGCTTCGTCATGGCGATGTTTCTTGCCGGCTTGCGCGGTATCGACGGCGAGATCATGAAGGCTGCCCAGATCGATGGCGCCTCGCCTTTCCAGATGTACCGCCGGATCATCATTCCGCTGCTGCGACCGATCTTCCTGTCGGCTTTCATCGTGCTCGCCCATATGGCGATCAAGTCCTACGACCTTGTGGTGGCGCTGACCTCCGGCGGCCCCGGTGGCTCGGCCTGGCTGCCGTCCAATTTCATGTACGAATACACGTTCAAGCGGAATGAAATGGCTGTCGGTTCTGCAAGCGCCATCATCATGCTGATGACCATCTCGGCCATCATCGTTCCCTATCTCTATTCCGAATTGAGGGAGAAGGGACGATGAGCAGCATTGCCTCTTCCGAAATCGCAACTTCGCATGGCGGCACTAGCGGTCGCTGGATCGGCCGTGTCGTCATCTACGGCCTGCTGTTGATCTTTGCCGTTCTTTACCTGATGCCGCTTTTCGTCATGCTGACGACCTCGTTCAAGACCATGGACGAAATCCAGAACGGCAATATGCTGGCGCTGCCGCAGTCGCCGACACTCGATCCGTGGTTCAAGGCCTGGGGCGAGACCTGTGTCGGCCTCACCTGCGCCGGCATCAAGGGCTACTTCTGGAATTCGATCAAGATGGTCGTGCCGGCCGTCGCGATCTCCACCATTCTCGGCGCGCTCAACGGCTACGTACTGACCAAGTGGCGCTTTCCTGGCGATACGCTGGTTTTCGGCCTGATGCTGTTTGCCTGCTTCATACCGTTCCAGTCCGTGCTGCTGCCGATGGCCACCATTCTCGGTTTTCTCGGCCGTTTTGGCACGACCCTTCAGAACGCGACCGGATTCAGCTTCGGCTTCGGCAATCCGACGGTGAACCTGGTTTTCGTGCATGTCGTCTACGGTCTCGGCTTCACGACGCTCTTCTTCCGCAATTTCTACGAAGCCTTCCCGACGGAGTTGGTGAAGGCAGCGCAGGTCGATGGCGCGAGCTTCTTCCAGATCTTTCGCCGCATCATGCTGCCGAACTCGCTGCCGATCATCGTCGTCACGGTCATCTACCAGTTTACCAATATCTGGAACGACTTCCTCTTCGCTTCGGCCTATGCCGGCACGGGCGAATCGATGCCGATGACGGTGGCGTTGAACAACGTCGTCAATACTTCGACCGGCGTCGTCGAATACAATGTCAACATGGCTGCCGCGATGATCGCGGCCGTTCCTACGCTCATCGTCTATATCCTCGCCGGCCGCTATTTCGTGCGCGGTCTGATGGCGGGCGCCGTCAAAGGGTGATCCATGGCTTTCCTTGAAATTTCCGGTCTCAAGAAGCGTTTCGGCGCCGTCGATATTCTCAAGGGGATCGATCTGGAACTCGAAAAGGGCGGCTTCCTGGTGCTGGTCGGTCCGTCCGGTTGCGGCAAGTCGACACTGCTCAACACGATTGCCGGGCTCGAGGCGATCACCTCTGGCGAAATCCGTATCGATGGCCGTGCGATCAATGATCTGCATCCGTCCAAGCGTGATATCGCCATGGTCTTCCAGAGCTACGCGCTCTATCCGAACATGACGGTTGCCGGCAACATCGCCTTCGGCATGGAAATCCGCGGCGTGCCGAAGGAAGAGCGCGAAAAGGCGATCAAGCAGGTCTCCGACATGCTGCAGATCGGCCATCTGCTCGACCGCAAGCCGTCGCAGCTTTCGGGCGGACAGCGTCAGCGCGTCGCAATGGGTCGCGCGCTGGTGCGCAATCCGCAGGTCTTCCTCTTCGACGAACCGCTCTCCAACCTCGATGCGAAACTGCGCGTCGACATGCGTACGGAAATCAAGCGCCTGCACCAGCGCATGGGAACGACGATCGTCTACGTCACCCACGACCAGATCGAGGCGATGACGCTCGCGACGAAAATCGCGGTGCTGAAGGATGGCGTGCTGCAGCAGTTCGGCACGCCGGCCGAGATCTACAACAGCCCAGCCAATGTGTTCGTGGCGGATTTCATGGGATCGCCGGCGATGAACCTGGTGAACGCCACCGTCGAGAATGGCGCCGGCGGGCTGCAGGTGTCGCTGGAGCGGCCGAATGGCGAGCCGCTGAAGCTGCCCGTCAATACCGGCAACAACAGCCTGACAGGCTATACCGGTAAGCAGGTCATTTTCGGGATCCGTCCGGAAGCACTGACGGATATTGACGGAGCTGACCGCAAGGCAAAGTCGGTCGTCCATGGCGATTGCGCCATCGAGGTCGTGGAGCCGGCCGGTTCAGATACATTTGCCGTCACCAAGCTCGGCGGCAAGTCGGTAGTGGCGCGCCTTGGAGCGGATACCGGCATCCTGCCGGGCCAGAATACCCGCCTTGCCTTCAATCTCGACAAGGCGGTCTTCTTCGATCCGGCCAGCCAGTTGCGGATCGCTTAGCCAGCAAAATATTCTCTGGCGGCCGTCAGACGGCCGCCACGGAAATCGTGACTGGTGCGAAGTGGCTCGAGGTCGCTTCGACGGTGATTTCGCCCGTCAGGCCTGTTGCCTCCAGCCAGAAGCCCGTCGTTCCGCCCTGGAGCGGTACGGCCGCTGGCCCGACGATCTTGCCAGGCCCCTTCACGGTCAAGGTTGCAACATCGTTGAGGAACGGCAGCCGCTGGCCGCGCTGGTCGAGCGCGCGGATGATGACGCGGGTCGTGTCGCGTTCGCGCGCCTTCAGCGTGGTGCTGTCGGGCACGACTTCCAGTGCGGTCGGCAGGGGATCGGCCGCGAGCGTTAGGCTGGCTACAGGCTCGCCGTTGACGAAGCCGGTGAATTCGCCGTCGATCCATTCCAGGCCCCAGCGGCCGAGTTCGTCCTGGGTGAAATGGCGGTGGTCGAGCACCACGGGCGGATGCGGCAGGTGCGGGTAGTTTTCGTGGTCCGGACCGATGCGCTTCGTCAGCGAACCGTATTTGAGCTCTACCTCATCGCAATTGGTCAGGATGATCAGTGGCAGCACGCCGCCGATGCTGCGCTCGCCGCGCGCCCAGAAGGTGACCGGCTTCATGATGACGTCTTCCGAAGGGTCGCACTGGCTGGCATAGACATAGGCCGCGAATTTCGGTTCGCGGAACATATCCATGACGCCGTGATAGCAGATGCGGTCGCCGGAGCCGAAATCCTTGTGCGTGTTATAGTCGAACATGCACCAGCCGATCGCGCCAGAAATATCCGGATCGCCATAGGCGGCGTTCAGCACTTCCAGATGGCGGCGCACATGCTCGGCCTGGCGCTGCTCTGCATCATACATCTTGGTCGGATGCATGTGGCCGTTGAATTCGGTGATGATGTACGGGACCTTGTAGGACAGGCCGGTATTTTCCTGCTGGCTGCGAAGGGCCGTGCGCGGACGGTTTGCACCCGGGAGTTCCTCATTACCGAGGATGAAGTCGTTCATCGTGTAGACGTCTTCGAGCAGCTCGCTTTCCGTCAGGTAACGAACGCCGCCGGTCTGGCGGGTGGAATCGAGTTCGTGGGCCAGGCGGTTGGTGGCGGTATAGAAGTCGTGATTGTCGAGCGATTCATTGATACGCACGCCCCAGATGATGATCGAGGGGTGGTTCCAGTCGCGCTCGATCATGCGGCGAACATTCTCGATGGACTCCTGCTGCCAGTCGAGATCGCCGATATGCTGCCAGCCCGGGATTTCCTCGAAAACGAGCAGGCCGATGCGATCACACTGGTCGAGGAACCATTTCGACTGCGGATAGTGCGAGGTGCGCACGATATTGCACTTCAGCACCGTCTTCATGATATCGGCATCGCGCTCCTGCGCGGAGCGGCCGGCGGCGTAGCCCACATAGGGATAGGCCTGATGGCGGTTGAGGCCCTGGAGCTTTACGGGGCGACCGTTCAGCAGGAAGCCTTCCGGGGTGAATTTGGCGGTGCGGAAACCGAAATGGCCGGTGGTCCGGTCGGCGCCATGTTCCGTCTTCAGTTCGACGGAGACTTCATAGAGCGCCGGGTTCGACAGATCCCAGAGCTCGATGTCGGTCAGGCCGCCGAAGGAAAGAGTGGTGCTGGTCCCGATCGTCTCGCCGGCAGCACTCGCCAGAATGTTGCCATGCGCGTCCCGCAGCGATCCGGTGACGGTCGCCGCATAGGTGAGGCCCTGCGGGTTGGCGATATCGACACGTACTGTCGCCGATTTCCTGTCCGAGAGGACATCATGCGTCTCGATCTTGATATTGCGGATCGAAATCCTGTCGGTGACCTTCAGCCAGACGTCGCGATAGATGCCGGCATAAGTCAGATAGTCGATACGGCCGCCGAAGGGCGGGATCGCCGGGTTCTCGCTGCCGTCGATCTTAACGGTGATCAGGTTGTCGCCCTTGATCAATTTGCCGGTAAGACGAGCTTCAAACGGCGTGTAGCCGTCCTTGTGGGCGATGATCTCTTCGCCGTTCAGATAGACGACGCTGTCAGCCATGGCGCCGTCGAAGAGGATGGAAACTTCGCGGCCTTCGAATTCCGGCAGCCAGCGCAGCACCTTCTGATAGGTGAAGGCGCGCTGATAACGCTTCTCGTCGAAATAGTTGAAGGGCAGCTCGACGGCGGTGTGCGGCAGATGGACCATCGCGGCGCCATCGAAGGCTTCCGTCAGGTTCTGGCCGAAGCCCTCGTGGAAGCTCCAGGATTCATTCAAGGAAACGACTGAGCGCATCTCATTCTCCCCGGCAGGCGGCAGAAGAGAGGTGGCGCCTGCTAGCGGCGCGGCAAAGGGTGATCATCGGTAGTCCTCCTCGAAGCGAATGAATGAACCGCCCCTCAGGCGGTCGAGCCCCAGCGGGGCGTGCAGGCAAGCGTGATGCTGTGCGGGCCTTCGTCGCCGGCCTCGTGGCGTTCGATCACTTCGACGACCGCATCCATGAAGGCTGCGTGGTCGAGGCTCAGCGTCGTCAGGTCGTTGCAATCCCAGGCGGCCATGGCGATACCGTCCTGACCGACAATGGCGATATCCTCGGGCGTATTCTTGCCGAGGACGCGGCGGGCGGCATCGCGCGCGCCGATCGCCATGACGTCATTGCCGCAGATGATGGCATCGACTTTCGAGCGGTGCAGCAGCAGGACGGCTTCCTTGAAGCCGGAATCATAGGAATAGTCGCCGAAGGCTTCCGCTTCGAAAGACAGGCCGTGACGCGCGAGCGCATCGGCAAACCACTTGCGGCGCAGCTTGTCGATCCAGCTTGACTTGGTGCCGGAGAGATAGGCGAAGCGCTTCTTTCCGTCGCCGACAACCTTGTCGATGATCTCGCCGGCGCCGACCGCGCCGTCGATGCGGATGTTGGATACATCCTCGTTTTCCAGCGGCTCGAAGGAAACGATGATCGGCTTGGTCGTGTGGAAAATATCGACCGCATCCTGCATCGAGACCATGTCGGAGAAGATGACGACATGATCGACCTGGTAGGTGGAGGCGAGTCGCATCAGCTGCAGGCGATCGGAGTGGTCGGCGCAACAGAGCAGGATCGGCAGGAGCTGGCGGGCCTGCAGGCGGTGGACGAGGAGCTGCTGCTCCTCGGCCTCGCAGGGGTTGCCGATGGCGTTGACGACGAGGGCGACCAAGCGCGAGCGCTGGTTGTTCAGCGAGCGGGCGATCGCATTCGGCTGGTAGCCATATTCGCGAGCAACGGCGAGGATGCGGTCGCGCGTGGCGCTTCCGATCCTGGAATCCGGCGAGAAAGCCCTCGAAATCGTCGCCGAGGACACACCAGCGAGTTTCGCCAGTTCCTTCGAGGTGATCCGCCGTCTGTTCGTTCCGCTCATTATTTTGCGCCTATCCGGCGATCCTGACGGGGGTGCCGTCGGCTGCTGCCGATTCCTTGATTGCATCCCAGAGCCTAGCGAATCTGAGACCCATTTCAACGGAGCCGGAGTTTTCCATCGTTCCGGCACGGATGGCGAGGAAATTCTTCATCGGATTGCCGAGAATCTCGGCTTCTTCGCGCGGTTCGCTGGTGCGTCCGATGCTGATTTCCCGCCAGCCGCCCCAGGCGTCTATGCGGACGATCGCCTTGGAATAGAAGAAGGTGATGTAGGATGCGCAGCCGGGAGGGCCTTCGCCGGCGGCCGTCAGCGTCGCCAGCGCGCCATTCTTCAGGCGGGCGGAGACGGCGGTGGCGATATCCACCTTTTTGCCGTGGTTGTTCATATAGGCGGAAACGCTGTCGAAATCGGAATTGGCGAGCAGGCAGACGGTGTTCATCATGTGCGCGCCGGTATCGAACATGAAGCCGCCGCCGGAGATTTCCGGCTGCTGTTTCCAGTGGCCGTCATAGTTGGAAGACCAACTTTCCCAGATCATGCCGGAAATGGCGATGAGATCGCCGAATTCACCGGAGAGAGCCCGTTTGCGGGTATCGAGCACAAGCGGCGAGAGGCCGCCCTGGAAGGCGGTGACGATAGTGACGCCGCTTTTCTTCTGCGCCGCGATCAGCGTTTCGGCCTCGGCGACGGTCGTCACCATCGGCTTTTCGAGGAAAAGATCGAGGCCGGCTTCGGCAACGGCAGTCGCCTGCTCGGCATGGAACGCGTGCGGGGTGGAGACGTAGATGATGTCGAGTTCATCGCGGCATTTTACGAGCATGTCGCGGTAGTCCTCGAAGCTTTTCGGCTCCGGTGCTCCGGCTGCGGTGCAGACGTCGATGAGGCGCTTTCTCGAGGTTTCCGTCGTGTCGGCGAGCGCTACGAATTCGATTTCCGGCATCTTCGCCCAGCTCTGAGCATATTCAGCCGCCTTCAAGCCGGCGCCGATGACGCCGAGGCGCAATTTCTGAGACATCGAAATCCTCCCTGATATCGTTGTGCAAACGATTACACAAACGTCACCATTGGTGCAAGTTATAAATAACTCAATAAAATCAATATTGTATATTTGAGTTGGTTGCGGCTTTAAAAAATCATCTTGTCAGCATTCAGAATGCGTGTACATTTTCCTCGCCGGTGCTGGAGGGCGCCGTGGCTCTAAAAAAGGGAGGACTTCCGTTGAAGAAGACGGTTATCGGTGGCCTGTGCGCCATCCTGCTCAGCGCGGTTTCGACGCTGGCCCATGCTGAAACAATTCGTATCGCCAATCACGGTCAGGCCGGCATCGACGCGATGAAGTCGACCGTCGAGCGGATCGAGAAAAAATATGGCGTAACGGTTGAGGTCGTCGAATATCCGGCGCCCGACAAGGATTATCTCACCAAGCTCCTGACTGAGCTTGGCGCAGGCAACGCACCCGACCTCTTCTCCATCCCGACGACGGCTGCCGTTGCCGACATGGTCGAAGCCGGCTACCTCGCGCCTGTTTCCACCGAGTTCAAGGCCTGGGATGGTTACGCCAACCTCTATGACGTCGCCAAGCAGCTTGCTGTCAGCCCTGACGGCGAAACCTATGTGATGCCGTTCATGCTCGGCATTCAGGAAATCTATTTCCGCAAGGACGTTCTCGAAAAGGCTGGCATCTCCACCGAGCAGCCGAAGACCTGGCAGGAGCTCCTGGATCGCGCCGCCGAAGTCAAGCAGAAGACCGGTTCCTACGGCCTACTCTTCCCGGCCGGCGTTTCCTGGGGCAGCGGCGCCTTCGACGAAGGCTTCCAGCACCTGCTCGTCGGTTCCAAGACGCCGCAGCTCGTCGGTGCCGATGGCAAGCTCGACCTGAACGGCGAAGGCGTCAAGGATGTCTTCAACGTCTACAAGACGCTGATCGACAAGGATCTGATGCCGGTGCAGCCGCTGCTCGGACCGGAACCCTGGGTCGTGCCGAAGTATGAAATGTTCCCGGCCGGCAAGCTTGCCGCCACCACCTGCGGCTCCTGGTGCTACATTTTCGACTGGGGTCGCGAGAGCAAGAACCCGATCCCCGACGTGACCAAGATCGTCGGCACCTGGACTGTTCCGGGTCAGAGCGGTGGCCAGTACGTGCTTGCCAACCTCGCTGCTCCGTGGGCCGTCAACTCCAAGTCCGCCAATGTGGAACTGGCCAAGAAGGCGCTGATGGAAATCGGCTCGGTCGAAACGCAGGTTTCCTATGCTGCCCGCATCGGCAACATTCCGGCCAGCAAGGATGCTGCCAAGGATCCGGAATTCCAGAAGCTGACGGAACTCGTTCCGATCCATGCGGCTGCCGGAAACGGCGTCTTCCTGAAGCAGGCTTCCGGCTTCGGCACGGTTGCCGAAGGTGTGGCGCGCGCCACCGAAGCCCTGCTGCGCAAGGAAACCGATGCGGCCGGCGCCCAGAAGATCCTTGTCGACTACGTCAAGGAAACGCTCGGCGACGACATGGTCAAGTAAGCCACTGATATCTTCCTCCCGCCAAGACGGGGACGCGGCATTCTCGCCGCGTCTTCCCGATTTCATTCGATAAGGTTGTGAGCTTCAATGGCCCGAAACTCTCATGAAAAGCGAACCGAGCGCCAACTCCTGCTGGTTCTGCTGCCGTCGCTGGTCCTGCTTCTGGCCTTTGTGATCTATCCCGCCCTTTATTCCGTCTACCTGAGCTTCACCAATGAGGCGCTGACGGGAGCTGCGGCCCTGCGGCCGCGCTTCGTCGGTATCCGCAACTATGTGCGCCTCTTCAACGATGCGAAGTTCTGGAATTCGCTGTTCGTCACCTTCGTCTTCGTCATGGGTTCTGCCGTCATCGGGCAGTTCGTGCTCGGGCTGATTTCGGCAATGGCGCTGCGCCGGCCGATCCGTTTCCGCCAGTTCTTCTCTTCGATTATTCTTCTGCCGAATGCCGCCCCGGAAGTCGTTGCCGGCTTCATGTGGATCTCGATGCTGGCGGGCGGCGAACATGCGACGCTCTCGCGCATCGTTGCCTTCTTCGGCATTGATCCCGCTGACTGGCTGAACGCCTTCCCACTGTCGATGATTATCATCGTCAATACCTGGCGCGGTATCGCGACCGCGATGATCCTGCTGACGGCGGGCCTCAGCACCATCCCCGCCGAGATCTACGAGGCGGCGCGCATGGATGGCGCGACACCGTCGCAGATGTTCCGCCGCATCACCCTGCCGCTGATGATGCCGACAATCCTGCTCTACATGCTGATCTCGGCCGTCTCCACCATCGCCGTCTTCGGTCTCGTCTACGCGCTAACGCGCGGCGGCCCGGGCGGGGCGACGGAGGTCGTCAGCATCTACATCTACAACCAGTCCTTCACGGCCTTCCAGCTCGGTTACGGTGCTGCGGTCGCGGTCGTCGCGCTCATCATCTCGCTGATCCTCGGCATCGGCTATGTCCGAGCCATGAAAGTGGAGGTCTGACATGACCGCTATTTCCCCGAGCGAAGGGGCAAACAAGACCCGCTCCGACCTGCTTGCCTACGCAACATTGACGATCATCTCGATCTTCTGCGCTGTGCCTTTC
Organism: Sinorhizobium sp. B11; assembly: GCA_039725955.1. Lineage (NCBI taxonomy): Bacteria > Pseudomonadati > Pseudomonadota > Alphaproteobacteria > Hyphomicrobiales > Rhizobiaceae > Sinorhizobium > Sinorhizobium sp. B11. The sequence continues at coordinate 4,101,909 of CP091034.1, read as the reverse complement.
TTCTGGGTGCTGCTTGCCTCCTTCGACGGCAATGCGCAGCTCTTCCTGCGCTGGCCGGAGCAATGGACGCTTGCAAACTATGTGCGCGTCTTCACCAAGGAGGATGGGGCGAAGTGGCTGTTCAACTCGCTCTTCGTGGTCGGCGGAGCGACGCTTATCGTCATGGTTCTGGCGGGGCTCGGCGGCTATGCGCTGTCGCGCACGCGGGCCTGGTGGAAGCTGCCGTTCCTTTACGCGATCCTGCTCATCCGCGTGCTGCCGCCGACCGCGCTCGTCGTGCCGCTCTACAAGTTCCTGCTGACGCTCAACAATGCGGAAGGCGCGATCCTGCGCCCGATCTTCGGCAGCTATGCCCGCGATATCATGCGCTGGACCGGGTTCATCGACGGCTATCTCGGTATCATGCTGGTGCTCGCCACCATGCAGTTGCCGCTGGCGCTCTGGATCATGAAGACCTTCTTCGACGGCCTGCCGCGTGACTATGAGGAAGCGGCCGTCATGGACGGGGCGACGATGATGCAGCGCATCCGCCGGGTGCTGATCCCGCTTGCCATGCCTGGGCTCGCGGCCGCCGGTCTCTTCGCCTTCATGTCGGCCTGGGGCGATTTCCTGCTGCCGCTGATCTTCCTGTCGTCGCCAGAGCTGCAGACGCTGCCGCTCGGCCTCTTCCGCGCCTTCCTGCGCATCAACGAGATCGATTACGGCCTGCTGACGGCGCTCGCCTTCATTTACCTGCTGCCTGCCGTCGTCGCCTTCGGCTTTGCGCGGCGCTTCCTCGTCCAGACCTTCTCGGGCGGTGTGAAGGGCTGAGATCAAGAAAGAGAAACGAATGATCAATCTCAGAAACGTTCGCAAATTCTACGGCGCGCTCGAAGTCATCAAGGGCGTCGATATCACGGTGGAGGATGGCGAATTCGCCGTGTTCGTCGGCCCGTCGGGCTGCGGCAAGTCCACGCTGTTGCGTATGATCGCCGGCCTCGAAGGCATCGATGAGGGCGATCTGGTGCTGAACGGCCAGCGCATCAACGACGTGCCGCCGGACAAGCGCGGCATCGCCATGGTATTCCAGTCCTATGCGCTCTATCCGCATATGACGGTCGCTGAAAATATCGGCTTTTCGCTGAGCCTCAAGAAGGTGCCGGAAGCCGAAATCAAGAAGCAGGTCGAAGGCGTCGCGGAGATCCTGCAGCTGACTGACTATCTCAGCCGCAAGCCGGGAGCACTGTCCGGTGGCCAGCGCCAGCGCGTGGCGATCGGCCGCGCGATCATCAAGAAGCCGTCGCTGATCCTGTTTGACGAGCCGCTGTCGAACCTCGATTCTGCGCTGCGCGTGCAGATGCGCGCTGAGTTGCAGCGCCTGCATCGCGAGCTGAAGGCAACCGTCGTCTATGTCACGCACGACCAGGTCGAGGCGATGACGATGGCCGACCGCATCGTCGTTCTGAACAAGGGTCTCGTGGCTCAGCAGGGCGCGCCGATGGAACTCTACCATCAGCCCGAAAACGAGTTCGTCGCGACCTTCATCGGATCGCCGAAGATGAACGTGCTGCCGATGACAGCAACACGCCGGGATGCCGGCAAGGTGCATCTGGAAAGCCCGCTCGGGCTTGCGATCGATTTGACGGATGCAAACGGTTCCGTGCCGCAGGGTGAGGCGAAACTCGGTATCCGGCCGGAGCATCTGAAGCTCGCGCCGCAGGGGCAGGGCGATTTTTCGGCCGAGGTCGTCATCGTCGAGCGGCTTGGTGTCGAGACCTATCTGACGGTCGGGTCGCAGCAGCAGCCGATCGTCGTGCGCACAGAAGGCGACATGACCATTCGGCCCGGCGATCGCGTTTCGCTCACAGCGGAACGCGCCGCTTGCCATCTGTTCGATTCCGCCGGCCGGGTTCTCCGTTCGGCTCAAATTTGAAACATCGAGGAATAGCATGACAATCAAGGTCACGATCTGGAACGAAGGACGCCACGAGCAGGTCCACAAGGAGGTCCAGGATATTTATCCCGATCGTATCGACGGCGCGATCGCTGCCGGTATCGCCCATCCCGATTTCGATATCCGCCGCGGCACGCTCGACGATCCGGACGAAGGCCTGCCGGATTCGGTGCTCAACGATACCGACGTGCTGCTCTGGTGGGGCCATATGGCGCATGAGGAAGTCAGCGACGGGCTGATCGACCGAGTGCAGCAGCGGGTGCTGAAGGGGATGGGCCTTCTGGTCCTGCATTCCGGCCATCACTCAAAGCTTTTCCGCCGGCTGATGGGCACCAATGCCAATCTCTCGTGGCGCGAGACGCCTGAGGGAGATCTGGAGCGCGTCTGGGTGGTCAACCCCTCGCATCCGATCGCCGAGGGCCTGCCGCCCTATTTCGAGGTCAATGCCTCGGAAATGTATGGCGAGCCCTTCGACATTCCGCAGCCGGACGAGCTGGTCTTCATCTCCTGGTATTCGGGTGGTGAAGTGTTCCGCAGCGGCTGCACCTTCCAGCGCGGCCGCGGTCGCATCTTCTTCTTCAGCCCCGGCCACGAGACCTATCCGATCTATCACGACAAGACCGTGCACAAGGTCATCTCGAACGGCATCCGCTGGGCGCAGCAGAAGCACACCGACGGCCGCATCCTCGAAAACTGGCACCGCAAGGAGCCGCTGCACGGGCGGCCGGACAAGGTGAAGGCTTAAACAGTTCCTCCCGTGGGGGGCTGGGCCATGATGATCCTGGCCTCCACGGGCGGTAAACGATGGAGGCTGGAATGCAGACTGTTTCGATGAAGGCCGACGGAGATGCCTTTCTCAGCAAGGCATTCTGGGTTTCCATCCATCGCGATCTGCCGCAACGGCTGGATGCGCTGGCGCGGCTCGCCGCCGAGAGGCCCGATGTGTTCGCTTTCGAAAGCAGCCAGAAGATCGCCGAGCGCTGCAATGTTTCGCAGACCAGCGTCATCCGCTTCGCGCATCATCTCGGCTTTGATGGTTTTGCCGAGATGAAGCAGGTTTTCCAGCAGGCACTCAGAGCGGCAGCGCGCAAGGCATAGGCTTACGGGTACTGCGCGCCGTTCGTCGTCGTGTAGATCGAATAGAGCGATTGCGTCGCGGTGATGAAGAGACGATTCTTCTTCGGGCCGCCGAACGTGACGTTGGAGACGGTCTGCGGCACCTTGATCTTGCCGAGCAGCGTCCCGTCTGGGGCAAAGCAGTGCACACCGTCGGCGGCACTGGTCCAGAGATTCCCCGAGACATCGAAACGGAAACCATCCGGTATGCCGTTGTCAATCGAGCAGAAGTAGCGGCTGTTTGTCAGCTTGCGGCCATCCACGACGTCGAAGACGCGGATGTGCCGCGGGACATCGTGATTGGCAGAACCGGAATCGGCGATGAAGAGCTGGCGCTCGTCCGGCGAAAAGGCCAGCCCGTTCGGCTGGATGAAGTCGGTGACGACAGCTTCGATATCGCCGGTTGCGGCATCGATGCGATAGACGTTGCGGCTTTCCTGCTCTTCCGGAGATTTGTGGCCTTCGTAATCCGACATGATGCCGTAGCTCGGATCGGTGAACCAGATCGAGCCGTCGGACTTCACAACGACATCGTTCGGGGAGTTCAGCCGTTTGCCATTGAAGCTGTCGGCCAGCACGGTGATGCGTCCATCAGGTTCGGTGCGGGTCACACGGCGACCGCCATGTTCGCAGGAGACCAAGCGGCCCTGCCGGTCGCGGGTATTACCGTTGACATAGTTGGACGGTGAGCGGAAGACGGAGACCGAGCCATCCGGTACCCAGCGCATCAGGCGTTCGTTCGGAATGTCGCTCCAGATCAGGCAGTTCAGATCGGAAAACCAGACAGGTCCCTCAGCCCAGCGGCAGCCCCTGTACAATTCCTCCAGCACCGCGCTGCCGGCGATCAGCGCTCCAAAGCGCTCATCCCTGATGTCATAAAGCTCGCTTCCAGCCATGCCCGATTCCTCCCAGATCGATATTGTTTCTTCGTAGCGGGAAACGAAGCAATCTGCCAGAGCCCGGAGGCGGAAAGGCGCCGGGCTCTGGAGCGTCACAAAGGCACGTCAGAGCGCGGCGACTGGATGCGGCGAGCCGTCATAAGCGCCCCAGATCGACTGATCGAAGCAGATGACGGAGCCGGTCATCAAGCCAGATTCGCCGGACGAGAGATAGGCACAGGCGCGGGCCACTTCTTCGGGATCGACAAGCCGGCCGAAGGGCTGGCTTGCGGCAGCCTTGGTGAGCCAGTCGTCGTCGGCCTTGTGAAATTCCCTCTGGATGCGATCTTCACCTTCGGAGGCCATCCAGCCGATATTCAGGCCATTGACCCGGATACGATTGCGCAGCAGCGCGTAGGCGGTGTTCTTCGTCAGCGTTTCCAAGGCGCCCTTGGAGGCGCAATAGGCAGCGATGAAGGGCTGGCCGGCCTTGGCGGACATGGAGCCGATATTGACGATCGTGCCTTCGATCTTCTCGCGGCGCATGACCTTCACCGCCTCCTGCATGAGGAAGAAGGGGGCGCGGACATTGATGGCGAACATGGCGTCGAAGAGCTCGGGGCTGGTATCGAGGATCGTGCCGCGGTCGGTGATGGCGGCGGCATTGACCAGCGCATCGACGCGGCCGAAGGTCTGGTCGCAGACATGGACGACATTCCTGGTATCCTCGACCTTGGCGAGATCGGCCTTGACGTAGACGACCTTCGCGCCGGTCTTTGCCGATATCTCCTCCGCCTTCGCCTTGCCCTTGGCCTCGTTGCGGCCGCAGATGATGATGCCCTTAGCGCCGCGTTCGGCAAAGAGGCGGGTAATGGTGGCGCCGAGGCCCTGTGTGCCGCCGGTGACGATGGCGATCTTGCCGTCGAGGCGAGCGTAATCCGTGCTCATGTGTTTTTTCCTCCTGATGACATGCGAATGGCCCCTTACCAGCGGCAAGGGGCTCTTGGATGATGGTATTGTGATGGCCGCGTCAGCTCAGCTTCCTGGCTGCCTGTTCGGCAAGGGCTTTGCTGAAGGCGTCGTCGCTCCAGTTTTCGGCGAGTGCCTCGTGCATGAGCTGGGCCTGGGTCTTCGGCGCGAGGCCACCGAGTGGCGGATCACGATCGAGGTTGGTCGGGAAGGAATAGCCTTCGGCGCAGGAGGCGACGGCATTGGCGATCTCGCCGGCTGAAAGCTTGGCTTTCAGTGCCTTGAGGGCGGGGAAGAGCCTTGCGCTCATGCGTTCGCGGTTGACGGTTTCCATCGCCCGGCCGAAAGCCGAGGAGACCTGCAGCAGGTTTGCGACGCGCTTGATGTCTTTCGAGCGGTTGGTACCGGCGGCATGGAAGAGGGCGGGGTTGAAGAAGACGACATCGCCCTTTTTCAGCGACAGCTGGATATGGTTCTGGTCGAAATAATCCTTGAATTCCTGGCGCTTGAGCGCGAGGTAGCCGGGCTCATAGGTCTGGCTGTGCGGCAGGAAAAGCGTCGGGCCGCTCTCGAGCGGCATGTCGCAATGGGCGACCGCACCCTGCAAGGTCAGCACCGGCGAAAGGCGGTGAACATGGGCTGGGAACTGTTCGATCACCTTGGAGGACTGGAAGCCGAGGTGATAGTCGCGGTGGGCCGATTGCGCGGCACCGCCCGGGTTCACCCGGTTGACCTGCGCCGTCATCTGGTAGTGCGGGCCGAGCCATGCCTCGCTTGCCAGCGCCACGATGGCATTGCCGTAGTAGCGGGCGAAATTCTCGGGGTCGGTAAGGCAGTGCTTTTCGAGCGAGTTCCAGATGCGGTCGTTTGCGCCAGGCTTGGCGAAATGGTCGCCGCCGCCGGTCGAGCTGCGGTGCTGCTCCTCGATGATCTCGTCGAAGATCGTGCTCGCCCTGTCGATGATGCCGGTGTCTTCGTAGGCATGTTTGAAGACGACGACGCCGGGGCCGATGCCGAAGGCTTCGCAGATTTCGGCGAGAATGGCGCGGCGGCCTTCCGGCGTCGAGGCTGCCTCGATCACCTTGCGGCTGTCATAGATCAGCACGTTCTTCTCGACGGCTGAGGCCGAGGGATAGTCGGCAAGGGCCGTGGTCTTTTCGGCGAGTGCGCGGAAATCGTTGAGATCGCAGGCGTCTTCGGTGAGCCAGACGCGGTTGGCGCGCAGTTTTTGCTGGTTGTCTGATTTCATCGGGTGCTCCTCCATGTCCGATGAAGGGACTATACGCCGCCGGCGATCCTGATATAGATCAGGAATCCATCAAAAATCCATCAGAACAGCAAGCATGGCTCATCCCTTTCTCGTCAAGGATATCGCTTTTCAGGCAGGTCTCAGCACTGCCACAGTCGATCGCGTGCTGAACGGCAGGCCCGGTGTGCGGCGGCAGACCGAGATGCGGGTCAAGGCGGCAATCGCCGAGCTCGAGAAACAGGCGGGTGCCGATGTAGCCGGTCGCAAGCTCACGATCGATATCGTCATGGAAACGCCTGACAGGTTCAGCACGGCGGTGCGGGCCGCCTTCGAAGCGGAGGTTGCGACCTTCCTGCCGACCGTCTTCCGCTGCCGGTTTCATTTTGCCGAGGTGATGCGGGCGGCGGAGTTGGTGCAGCTTCTCGACCGGATCCGACTGCGTGGCACACATGGCATCGTGCTGAAGGCGCCCGACGTGCCCGACATCGTCGCGGCCGTCGCAAGGCTCGATGCCGCCGATATCCCGGTCGTCACGCTCGTCACCGACCTGCCGAATTCCGCCCGATCGGCCTATGCCGGCGCCGATAACCGAGCGGCGGGGGAGACGGCAGCCTATCTCATTGGCCGGCTGCTCGGGGCCTCCGGTGGCAAGGCGCTGGTGACGCTGTCAAGCGGCCGGTTTCGTGGCGAGGAGGAGCGGGAGATCGGCTTTCGCCGGGTGATCCGTGCGCATTATCCTCTAATCGGCATTATCGAAGTGAGCGAAGGGCATGGCACGGATGCCGCGACGGGTACGCTCGTTGCCAAGGCCCTTGCCGATGATCCCTCGATCAATGCGGTCTATTCGGTCGGCGGCGGCAATCGCGCGGTGCTTGCGGCTTTCAAGGCTGCCGGCAGGCCGGTCTCGGTCTTCGTGGCGCATGATCTCGATGCCGACAACCGCGCTTTACTAGCCGAACGGCGGATCGATTTCGTGCTGCATCACGATCTCAGAACCGATGCGCGCGCCGCTTTCCGTGCAATCATGGCCTATACCATCCCCGTCAGCCGGACGGCGCCGGTGTCATTTTCGGCCGTCGAAATCGTTACGCCCTATAATATGCCGACAAGCCAATAGTCTGTTCGGGTTGATTGTCTTTTCATCTGCGGCAGATTCACGTTACAGCTTGCGGATCGTGAGGAGAGCGCATGGATCACAGCGACGTCGGCACAATCGCAGCATGGGTGACAGAACAGGGCTTGAACGGTGCGACCGAAGCGGAGCTGCTTGCCGGCTTCTGCGAAGCTTGCCGCAATGCCGGCATGCGGCTCGATCGCGCCATGGCGCTGATGGACACGCTTCATCCCGTGCATGAAGGCCGCGCATTTCGCTGGGATAGCGTTGAGGATTTTGAGGGCGAGTTCGAATATGGCCCTTCGGGTGAGGGCCAGGGGCTGGATACCTGGCGTCGTTCGGCCTTCTACCATCTCTGGACCAGTGGCGATCGAGAGGTGCGGCGCCGGATCGGCTTCGGCGATCCGACCGATTTCATCATGCTGGACCAGATCTACAAGCTCGGTCATACCGATTACGTCGCCATGGCGCATCGCTTTGCCGAGGCCGGCACGATTGGCGAGATGGATTGTTTTTTCTCGCATTTCTCGACGAAACATCCCGAAGGCTTTTCCGACCAGGATCTTGCGATCCTGCGCAAACTTGTGCCGGTGCTGGGACTGGCAATCAAATGCGTGGCTCTTGCCCGTATCGCCCGCACGATCGCCGAGGTCTATCTCGGTGAGGATGCAGCCCGCCAGGTGATGGACGGCAAGATCTCGCGCGGCAAAACCGAGCGCATTTCGGCAGCGCTATGGTTCTCCGATCTGTTGAACTACACGAAGATCTCGGACAATTCGCCGCCGGAAGAGATCATTCCGTTGCTCAATGAATATAGCGAGGCGGTGATAACAGCGATCCATGAAGCCGGTGGGAATGTTCTGAAGCTGATCGGCGACGGGGTGCTTGCTATCTTCAAGGGCGAGGAGCCGGCGGAAAGCTGTTCTGCCGCGTTGACGGCAGAGCGCCTGCTCCGCCAGAAGCTTGCAGTACTCAACGCTGCACGCGAGGTGGACAGGCGGCCAACAACTGATGTCTATATCGGACTGCATATCGGCGATGTCTTCTACGGCAATATCGGCAGCCAGGACCGTCTGGACTTCACGGTCATCGGGCCGGCGGTCAACGAGGTGAGCCGCATCGCCTCGATCTGCCGTTCAGTCGATCTCAATGTGCTGATGTCGTCGGATTTCGAAGCGGCAATCCCTGAAGCTGAGCGCAACGTCCTCGCTTGTATCGGCCGCTATGCTCTGCGCGGTGTCAAACGGCCGCAATTGCTTTACACGCTGGAAAGCGCGCGGCTAAACGGGTGACCGGCAGGGCCGTTGCTGCAACTGCATATATGCGCGCTGATGATCTGGTCGAGCAAAGGCAATCGTCGCACGACGCAGAAGCGGCCTAACGCAGCAATCCCTGTCCACCGTCGATCCAGACAGGCGTGCCGGTAATATGCCGGGCGCGCTCGGAGGCAAGGAAGAGGATCGTCTCGGCTACATCGTCACTAGACCCTGCCTTGCCGCCAGTGATCGGGATTTCGCCCTTCGGCCAGATGACGGGCACTTCGGTTTCCTCGCGATGGCGCGACGTTGTGTTGGCGGAAATGCTGGTGTCGATCGCGCCGGGGCAGACGGCATTGACGCGAATGCCATGTTTGCCGAGTTCGAGTGCGAGCTGCTGAACCATGGCAACCTGGCCGGCTTTGGTCGCGGTATAAGCGGTGGCGCCTGGCGTGGTAAAGGTACGCGTGCCATTGATTGACGAGACCACGACGATCGAGCCGCCTTTCATCTTCAGATAGGGCACGGTGAGATGCAGGGTCATGTATGTGCCGCGCAGGTTGACGGCCATGGTCCGATCCCATTCGTCGGGCTTAAGGTCATCGATCGGCGCCCAGACGCCATTGATGCCTGCATTGGCCACCACGATATCGATGCCGCCGAAATTCTCTGTCATCTTGTCGACGGCCGCGCGCATTTGGGCCTCGTCGCTCGTATCGGCGGTCAGTTCGATCGACTGACCGCCAGCGGCGATGATCTCCTGGCAGGTTTCTAGCACCTCGCTCTCGGTGCGGCTCAGCACGGCGACCCTGGCGCCTTCAGCGGCGAGCTTCAGCGCAGTCGCCTTGCCGATCCCGGAGCCTGCGCCGGTCACCAGTGCGATCTTTCCCTGCAACTCCATGAGCCGCTCCTCTTTGCGGTTGCCGGTAAAGGCAATGATCGGGGCGGCTCTTGGTTCCGGAGCGTGTGGCGTTGAGGTTATTTCAGGAGGCTATGGCGAAGCGCCCACCGTTCCGGTCCATGAACGGCGGCGACGAGCAGACCGGCCAAGAAGGTGAAGTGATCGACGAAGAAGCCGAATTCAGCCTGGTTCTGCTGCCATTGCGACGGGCCATGGAAGGCAAAGGCCAGGAAGATCACGTAGATGCCGGCAAGCAGGCTCGCCTCTGTGAAAAAGGCGCCGGATATGAAGGCAAGCGCCAGTGCGATTTCGAAAAAGGCGGCGATCCAGGCAAGGAATGTGGCCGCCGGAAAGCCTGCCGCGGTGATGTAGGCGGCCGTCGCGCCGATATCGGCGAACTTGAAGCCGGCGGCCATGAAAAAGATGAAGCTGAAGATGATGCGGGCAATAATGATTGCGATTGCTCTGGCCATGTGAAATCTCCTCCTTGAGCTTTCACAATGACGAATGAAGTGTCCGATATCCTACACGGAGAATGTAAAAAGGGCCGCTTTCGCGGCCCTTTCGCTTACCATTCGGCAAAGCTGCCATCCTCGTGGCGCCAGATGGGATTGCGCCAGCGGTGGCCTTCCTTGGCACGCTCGATGACATAGGCCTCGTCCACTTCGACGCCGAGGCCAGGCCCCTGCGGAATGGAGACGAATCCGTCCGCATACTGGAAGACTTCCTTGTTTGAGATGTAGTCGAGAATGTCGTTGCCCTTGTTGTAGTGGATGCCGAGGCTCTGCTCCTGAATGAAGGCATTGTAGGAGATGGCGTCGACCTGCAGGCAAGCGGCAAGCGCGATGGGGCCGAGCGGGCAATGAGGTGCCAGTGCCACGTCATAGGCTTCAGCCATGGCGGCGATCTTGCGGCATTCGGTAATGCCGCCTGCGTGGGACAGATCCGGCTGGATAATATCAACATAGCCGTCCGACAGGACCGACTTGAAGTCCCAGCGGGAATAGAGGCGTTCGCCGAGCGCGATTGGCGTCGAGCAATGGTTGGCGATTTCCTTCAGGGTTTCGCGGTGTTCGGAGAGAACCGGCTCCTCGATGAACATCAGCTTGTAGGGTTCGAGTTCCTTGGCAAGAACCTTTGCCATGGGTTTGTGGACACGGCCGTGGAAATCGACACCGATACCGACATGCGGGCCGATCGCCTCGCGGATCGTCGCGATGGTCTCGACCGCCTTGTCGATCTTCTCGTTGGTATCGACGATCTGCATTTCCTCGCAGCCGTTGAGCTTGATCGCCTTGAAGCCGCGGGAAACGACGTCCTTGGCGTTGCGGGCGACGTCGGAGGGGCGGTCGCCGCCGATCCAGGAATAGACCTTGATGCGGTCACGCACCTGGCCGCCGAGCAGCGAATGGATCGGCTGGCCGAGCGCCTTGCCCTTGATGTCCCAGAGTGCCTGGTCGATGCCGGATATCGCCGACATATGGATGGCGCCGCCGCGATAGAAGCCACCGCGATACATCACGGTCCAATGATCTTCGATGAGGAAGGGATCCTTGCCGATGAGGTAGTCTGCGAGTTCGTGGACGGCCGCCTCGACGGTCAGCGCGCGACCCTCGACAACGGGTTCGCCCCAGCCGACGACGCCTTCATCGGTTTCGATCTTCAGAAACAGCCAGCGCGGCGGGACGATATAGGTGGTCAGTTTGGTGATCTTCATGACAGTCGCACTTTCGTTTCGCTTCGTGTTCCCATCGACGGCCGTGGCCGCTGATATCTTATCATTTCGTCCGGCCGGCGGCGGTCAGGTCGCGTTTGGCGAGGTCGAGAATCCGGTTGACGCAATCGCGCGCGCCAGCGGCATCGCGCAGGCGCAGGGCTTCGACCACCTTGCCATGCAGGGCCAGGGCCTCGCGGTGATCGGGCATGGCGACGTTGGAGGCGTGCAGCGCGTATTTGAGCGCAGCGTGGATGGCGCTGGAGAGACGGCGAAAGACCTGGTTGTGGCTGGCCTTGAGCAGCACGGTATGGAAGAGCAGATCGGCCTCGGTGAAGGCCTCGGCATCATCGCTCGCCGCTTGCATGCGCTGCCAGGCCCCTTCGAGATCGGCGATTTCCTGCGTGCTGGCGCGACTTGCGGCATATTCGGCCGCTGCTGGCTCGATCGTGCGGCGGGCTTCGAGGATGCTGGCAAGCAGGTCGAAATCGCCGAGATGCGGCCCCATCCATTCCAGTAGGTCCTGATCGAGAATGTTCCACTCGTCCTTGTCGCAAACTGTGGTGCCGATGCGTGGTTTGCCGCGTACGAGCCCCTTGGATTCCAGAACCTTCAGGGATTCGCGGATCACGGTACGGCTGACGCCATAGAGCTCGCAGAGGTCGTTTTCGCGTGGCAATAGCGTGCCTGCAGGGTAGCGGCTGGCGCAGATATCCTCGGCAATCGCCGCCGTAACGCTACGGCGGACGCGCGGCCGGCGCTCGGCCGCTGCGGTTTTCTCATCGCGTCTTGTTGCGGGCTGCATCTGAAAGTTCCTCTTGGTCAAGTCTCTTAACTTAATCATCATACACAGGCAATCTTCTTGTATGATGATTTGCCTTCAATCTGGTGTCGTCTTCCGCGGATAGAGGACTATATTGCCGGTCGGAAGGGCAGAACGCTCTTCGCGGCGGAGCGGCGCAACGCTTCAAAATTCAATCGAGCAGGAGGACGGCATGCAGATCAATCGTACAGCTTCGGCCCATTGGTCAGGTGGTCTCAAGGACGGAAAAGGTCAGATCACGACCCAGAGCGGCGCGCTGAGCAATTATCCCTACGGCTTTGCAAGCCGCTTCGAAGGCGTTGCCGGTACCAATCCGGAAGAGCTTATCGGTGCTGCCCATGCAGGCTGCTTCACCATGGCGCTGTCGCTGATCCTCGGCGAAGCCGGACTGAAGGCTGACCATATGGAAACCTCCGCCAAGGTGACGCTGGAAAGCGTGGAAGGCGGCTTTGCCATCACCGCCATCCACCTGTCGCTGTCGGGCAGCATTCCCGGCGCCGACCAGGCAAAATTCGAAGAACTGGCCGGGATGGCAAAAGCCGGCTGCCCGGTTTCCAAGGCTCTTTCTGCGGTTCCGATCACGCTCGACGTCAAGCTCGTCTGATCCTTCCAGCCTTTCTCGATCTGATGCCGCAGCCTGCCCGGGCTGCGGCATTATTGTTTGCATCGCAAAATCATTGACAAGTGAAGGATGATATTTTACGACTGACGAAATTCAAAATTCGTCAGTCGTAAATATCGGGCCTGAAACCATGAATGACCTCGCGGAAACCACGCTGGACGTCACACGGCAGGAAAATATCACCCGCATCCTGGATGCGGCCGAGCGGCTTTTCCGCCACTACGGCTATTCCAAGACGACCGTCGCGGATGTGGCCCGCGACCTTGGCATGTCGCCTGCCAATATCTACCGTTTCTTCGCCTCCAAGGTTGAGATCCACCAGGCGATCTGCGGACGCATGCTGGCGATGAGCTATGAGCTTGCAGCCAATGTCTGCCGTCAGAAGATCAGCGCTTCCGACCGGTTGCGCCAGTACGTGCGCAGCCAGTACCAGCTGACGCTCGACACCATGCTCGATCAGCAGAAAGTGCATGAGATGGTGATCGTCGCGATCGAACGCGACTGGCATGTCATCGAGAAGCACATCGACTCCATTCACGCATTGATTGCCGACGTTATCCGCGAAGGCATCGCCTCCGGTGAATTCGCCGACCAAGACCCCGAGGTCGCCTCCCGCTGTTTCGGAGCGGCGACCATCAATCTCTGCCACCCGCAAATGGTTGCCCAATGTCTTGCCAAGACAAACCGTGCGGCCGTGGACGAACTGATCGAATTTGCGATCAGGGCACTTAGAAAATAAGCGCGGCCAACGTCGCCCAAGAAAACCCTAGATAATCAGGAGTGCGAAAGATGTTTTCGCTCAAGACCTTCAGCAATCGCGTGCCGTCCGTCATGAGCCTCGCGCTCCTTGGTGCGGTCGGGCTCGGCGTTGCCGGCTGCACGGAAGAAAAGGCAGAGGTCAAGGAAGTCATCCGTCCGGTCAAGGTGGTCGAGATCGCCAAGGCCGGTGATACCCGTACGCTCGATTATTCCGGCTCGGTGAGGGCGCGTACGGAAATGAACCTCGGGTTTCGTGTCAACGGCAAGATTACCGAACGTCTCGTCGATATCGGCGAACGGGTAAAGCCCGGCGATATCCTCGCCCGCATGGACTCGACCGATTACGAACTCGCCGTGAAGACCGCCGAAGCCAATCTCACTGCTGCCGAAAAGGCGGTTGAAACCGCCGATCTCGTCAATCGTCGCGCCGAACAGCTCTTCGACAAGAACGTCGCGCCGAAATCGCAGGTCGAGCAGGCGTCTCTCAGCCATGATCAGGCAATTTCGACTCGCGATGCTGCCGTCTCTGCGCTCGATCAGGCGAAGAATCAGGTGAGCTATACCGAGCTCAAGGCCGACCACAATGGCATCGTGACCACCATCAATGCCGATGTGGGTCAGGTCGTCGGCTCGGGAACGCCTGTCGTCACCGTCGCTGTCGACGGCGAGAAGGAAGTGCAGATCGCGGTGCCTGAAAACGATATCGCCCAGTTCAAGCCGGGCAAGACCGTGAAGGCGGGTTTCTGGGCCGATAGCAAGCTGGTGCTTGACGGCACCGTTCGCGAAGTCTCCGGCAGCGCCGACCAGCAGTCCCGCACCTTTGCAGTACGTGTCAGCCTGCCGAATGATCCTCGTGTACTACTCGGCATGACGGCGTCCATCGAGGCCAACGTCAGCAATAGCGATAGCTATGTTTCCATTCCGCTGAGCGCATTGGCGCAGAAGGACGGCAAGCAGGTCGTCTGGACTGTCGATCGTGGTACGGAAACTGTTCACGTCAGGGACATCGAGGTCGCGGATTTCACCGGCGATGGCGTGCGCGTCACCAAGGGGCTCGATAGCGGCGATCTCGTCGTCGCCGCCGGCACGCAATTCATGAGCGAAAACCTGCAGGTCAAGCTTCCCGACCAGCAATCGGCTTCGGCTGAAACGGACGCAGCCGTCCGCTGAACGGCCAGGGAGAGGGGACAGGATCATGGACAACGCCACTACGGAAAAGCGCCCGTTCAACCTTTCGCGCTGGGCAATCGGTCATCCGAGCATTGCGCGCTTCCTTTTCGGGCTGATCCTCATCACGGGTGTGCTCGGCCTGACCCGCATGGGCCAGAAGGAAGACCCGGATTTCACATTCCGCGTTATGGTGGTGCAGGCGCTCTGGCCTGGAGCATCGCTGCAGGACATGGAAGATCAGGTCACCAACAAGATCGAGCGCAAGCTGCAGGAAACCCCGCATCTCGACTGGGTGAAGTCCTATACGCGGGCAGGCAGCACGATCATCACCGTGCAGGTGAAGGGTGATACGAATTCGGCTGATGTTGCCGACGCCTTCTATCAGGTGCGCAAGAAGGTCGGCGACATCAACAGCGATTTGCCGCAAGGTCTGCTCGGCCCTTATTTCAACGATGAATTCGGCGACACGTTCATCACGCTGCATTCGATCAGCGGCGATGGCTATTCCTATCCGGAACTGAAGAAGTTCGCGATCCAGGCGCGCGACATGCTGCTGACGACGCCCGGTGTAGAGAAGGCCGTCATCATCGGCGACCAGCCGGAAAAGATCTATATAGACGTCTCCTCCAAGGCGCTTGCCGAACGCGGCCTGACGATCCCCGATCTGCAGAACGCCATCAAGGGCCAGAATGCCGTCGATCCGGCAGGCAATGTCGATACGGGTCTGCGCTCGGTGCGCATCTCGGTCGAGGGCAATGTACACAAGGTCGAAGACATCAGGGAACTGCGCCTGCGCTCCGGCAATCAGGTGACACGCCTCGGCGATATCGCCACCGTCACGTCCGGGCTCGAAGACCCCTATCAGCGCAAATATCGCTTTAACGGTCACGATAGTGTGCAGGTCGGCGTCGTCATGGCCAAGGGTTACAAGGTCACCGATGTCGGCAAGGATGTTGAAGCGACCTACAAGCGCTTCGAGGACTCGCTGCCCTACGGTGTCGCCGTCGATCAGATCTCCAACCAGCCCGATGTCGTGACAGATGCGGTCAGCGAGTTCATGCATGCGCTGGGCGAAGCCCTTGCCATCGTGCTCGTCGTCTCGTTCCTGTCGATCGGCTGGCGCTCGGGTCTTGTCATCGCCATCGCCATTCCGCTGGTCCTGGCTGCGACGTTTGCCATCATGTACGAGCTCGGCATCGACCTGCAGCGCATTTCGCTCGGCGCGCTCATCATCGCGCTCGGCCTGCTGGTCGATGATGCGATGATCGTCGTGGAAATGATGGAGCGAAAGCTCGAGGAAGGCCTTGTCAAGATCGATGCAGCGAGCTTTGCCTATTCCTCGACCGCCTTCCCGATGCTGACGGGTACGCTGATCACGACCGCCGGCTTCATTCCGGTCGGCTTTGCGGCATCGACGGCCGGCGAATATGTGCGTTCGCTCTTCTATGTCGTCGGCATCGCGCTGGTGACCTCATGGTTCGTGGCGGTCTATTTCACGCCGTGGCTCGGCTACATGATCCTGAAGCAGCGTCACCATGCGGGCGAGCATCACGACGTGTTCGACACGCGCTTCTATCGCGGCCTGCGCCACACGGTGGGCTGGGCGGTGCGCCATCGCGTCATCGTGCTTGCGCTGACGCTCGGCACGTTCGTCGCGAGCCTCTGGAGTTTCCAGTTCATTCCCCAGAACTTCTTCCCGCAGTCCTCGCGTCCGGAAATCCTCGTCGATCTCTGGCTGCCCGAGGGGACCAGCATCAAGGAAGTGGAAGTCCAGGCCAAGGCGCTGGAAGCCAAGATGATGGACGATCCGGACAAGAAGTTCATCGCCACCTATATCGGCGAAGGCGCGCCGCGCTTCTTCCTGCCGCTCGACCAGCAACTGCGCAACCCGAACTATGCGCAGCTCCTGATCATGGCGAATGACGAGCCAGCGCGTGAGCGTCTTATTACCAAGCTCCGGACGATCCTGGCGGAAGACTTCCCGTCCGTCCGCGGCAAGGTCGACCGTCTCTTCCTCGGTCCGCCGACGGGCTGGCCGGTGCAGATGCGCGTCATGGGTCCGGATCGTGCGGAAGTGCGCAAGATTGCCGATCAGGTGAAGGACCGCTTCACCAGGGATCCGATGCTCGGTGCCATTCATGACGACTGGCTCGAGCCGGTGCCTGCCATGAAACTGGTCATCGATCAGGATCGTGCCCGTGCTCTCGGCGTCACTTCGCAGCGTGTCCGCCAGATGCTGCAGGCCGCCATGTCCGGCGCACCGCTCGACGATTTCCGCGATGGCGAGGAAACGGTTTCGATCGTCGCTCGCGAGCCGGATGCGAACCGATCACTGCTCTCTGCCGTCAATTCGGTTTATGTGCCGACGGATTTCGGCGGCTTTGTCCCGGTCTCGCAGATCGCCAAGGTCGTGCCGTCGATGGAGCAGGGTGTCGAATGGCGGCGCGACCGCCTGCCCACGATCTCGGTGCGGGCAACGCTGCCTGACGGCGTCCAGTCGAACGACGTTGTGACCAAGCTCTACAACGACATGAAGGACCTGCGCGACAGCCTGCCGGCCGGGTACAAGATCGAGATCCAGGGCGGAGCCGAGGATTCGGCTGAAAGCCAGGCCTCGATCGCCGCCAAGGCACCGATCATGCTCGTCGTCATCATGATCCTGCTGATGGCCCAGCTGCAGCATTTCGGCAAGGCGATGCTGGTCTTCGCCACCGGTCCGCTCGGCATCATCGGCGCGGCTTCGGCCCTGTTGATCAGCGGTGCGCCCTTCGGCTTCGTGGCGATCCTCGGTGTCATCGCGCTGCTCGGCATCATCATCCGCAACTCGATCATCCTCGTCGACCAGATCGACCAGGATATCAAGGCGGGCATGCACCGGCAGGAAGCGATCGTTGGTGCTGCGGTACGCCGCTTCCGGCCGATCATGCTGACGGCGCTGACGGCCGTGCTGGCGCTGATCCCGATCTCGCGTGGCGTCTTCTGGGGTCCGCTCGCCTACGCCATGATGGGCGGCATCCTCGTCGCCACGGTACTGACCATCCTCGTACTGCCGGCCGGCTATGCCCTGTTCTTCGGCCGCGAACCGAAGGCCAGAAATGACGAACATGCCAATGCCAACCAGGAAGAGGCGGATGGGACCATTCATCATCCGCCGGCATTGGCAGCCGAATGAGACAATGGCGCGGTCGAGGCCGCGCCATTTTTTGTTTCAGCTCATCTTTTATTTCAGACCACTAGTTTCGTCAGGTTGCCGGTTGTCTCCGGCGGCCTCGACGTCTGCGGCAGTAGCGCGAAGGCGCGCGAGAAGACGATGGCCTGAACGGGAGTAAAGATCGCCCTATATTCATTGGAGGGAGGATCTGACTGTGGCCGATTACCGTTTGGAAGCGAGCTGGAGTCCTGTCGAAGGAAGCTTTGGACGCTTTACCTTCACGCTCTTCAATCTTTCCGCCGAACCGCTCTCCGGTTTTACGCTCGCCTGTACGTCCCTCACCCGCGTGGCGGACGTGCACGTGGCTGAAGGCGCCACGCTCAAGCGGCGCGTTGCAAATTTTCACGAATATTCTCCGCCCGAGGGTCTCATCGTCAAGCCGGGCGGCAGCTGGCGGTTCACAATGGAAGGGCTGACGAATGGCCCGAAGCATGTCACGGCCGGCATCAAGTCCGCCTACCTCACACTTGGCGATGGCCGGCATGCACCCGTCAGTTTTGGCGATCTGATGCTTGATGGCATGGAACAGGGGGCGTTGCCGGAGCTTCTGCCGAAGGGTGAAGTGAGCGAGCCATATTCGCTGCTGCCCTGGCCCTTGCACCAGGCGTTACGGCCGGGCGATATGCCGCCCATCGCACTCTATCCGGCAGCCGGCACCAGTGCCAAGAATACCAGGGCCGTGGCGAAAGTGCTCGCGCTTTACCAACGGCTCTTTCCTGACGACGACGTGCCTTTCGCGCTTCAGCCGGTTGAGGGGGGACGGCAGATCCGCTTCAAAGGGGAATCCTCGATCATGGATGCGGCCTACGAACTGCGTTTCACGGGGAAGGAGATTATTCTTGGCACCGACGATGCGAGCGGCCTGCTTTATGGGTTGATCAGTCTTGCGCAACTGCTGCACGGAGCACGTCACGAGCCGGAAACCTTCCAGTTTCCGGTCTTCGGCACCATCGCCGATCAGCCGCGTTACGAATGGCGCGGCTGTCATCTCGACGTCAGCAGGCATTTCTACCCGGTTGCAGATGTCAAACGGCTGATCGATATCCTTGCCTGGAACAAGCTCAATATTTTCCACTGGCATCTGACCGACGACGAAGCCTGGCGGCTGGAGATCAAGGCCTATCCTGAGCTTACAAAGATCGGTGCCAAGCACGGACCTGACGAAGTGCTTCTACCGCAATTCGGCGACGGCGCGGAGCCTCATTCGGGATTTTACAGCCAGGATGATGTCCGGGAAATCGTTGCTCATGCGGGCATGTTGCGTGTCGACGTCGTGCCGGAGATCGATATACCCGGTCACAGCACCGCAGCACTGCTCTCCCTGCCACAACTCGTCGAGCGACAGGAAGCGCCGGGCGGCTATCGCCCCGAGCCGAACAATCCCAACAATGCGCTCAATCCGGCGGTCGAATTCACCTACGAGTTCCTCGGCAAGGTGTTCGACGAGATGCTCCAGCTCTTTCCGTCCCAATATATCCATATCGGCGGGGATGAGGTGCCGCACGGTTCCTGGCTTGCCTCGCCGCTCTGCAAAATGCTGATGGAGCGTGAGAAGCTCGCAGATACGGCCGAACTGCAATCCTATTTCCTCCGGCGGATCAAGGCGATGCTTGCCGAGCGCGGCAAGAAACTTGTCGGCTGGAACGAGGTCTCACATGGCGGCGGTGTCGATCGCGACGGCACGCTGCTGATGGCCTGGGAGAAGCCGGAGGTCGGTATCGAGCTTGCGGGTGAGGGCTATGATATCGTCATGACGCCTGGGCAGGCCTACTATCTCGACATGGCGCAGGGCGAAGACTGGGGAGAGCCCGGCGCGGGCTGGGCCGGCTTCACGCCACCGGAAAAGACCTATGCCTACGAAGCCGAAGGCGAATTGCCGGAGGAGCTCAGGGAGCGGATGCACGGTATCCAGGCCTGCATCTGGGGCGAGAATTTCGCCTCGCGGAGCTATTTCAACCGGCTGGTCTTTCCGCGGCTGTCGGCCGTCGCGGAAGCAGCCTGGACGCCCTTTCTGCGAAAGGATTGGCTGCGCTTTGCCGCGATCGTCCGGATGTGGCCGACGCTTTAGAAATCTGTTCTGCCGCAATCCAAAGTCGCGGCAGGATTTTATTGGAATTGCGCTATGCGGCTTCGGCCTTGAGGCCCAAAAGGGCAGCACCGATCAGGCCCGGCTCGATACGGCATTCGCTACGCACGATCAACGGGCGGTCGAATTTACGCAAGATGCGGGCGCGCACCGCATGATCCAGTTCCGCCAGAAGCGGCTCGACATTCGAGAGGCCGCCGCCCACGGGCACGATGGTTGCGCCTGTGATGTTGATCGCGAGCGCCAGCGGCGAGGCGACGAGATCAACATAGACGTCGATCGTGCGATTGGCCTTTTCCTCGCCGTTACGCCAGTCGGTGATGATTTCCTCGCTGGAGAAATCGCGGTCGTGCAGCGTTTTATGCAGGCGTTCCAGACCCCGAGCACCGCCGACGGTATCGACACAACCTTTCTGGCCGCAGCCGCAGGCATAGGCGGGGATGGCGACCGGCGGAGTGCCGGCATGTGATGCGATGATCGGGCCATGGCCCCATTCGCCGGCAAAGCCGCCTGAGGCATTGATGAGACGACCATCCGAGACGACGCCGCCCCCGACGCCCGTGCCGAGAATGGCGCCGAAGACGATGCGGTGGCCGCGACCGGCGCCAAGTTCGGCTTCCGCCATGGCGAAACAATCGGCGTCATTGGCGATCAGTACGGGCAGGCCGAGCTCGCGCTCCAGGTCGGCGGCAAGGTTGCGGTCGTGGATGCAGGGGATATTGGCGACGATGAGGCGCTGCGTATCCGGGTCGACAACACCGGCAATCGAGAGCGCAATACGCGAGGGGCGCTCGCCAGCCTCGGCGATGAAGCTCCTCAGTGTCTCGACGAAGGCCGGGAAATCATCCTTCGGGGTCGGGCGGCGGCCAAGCGGTACGATGTCGGATTCCGAACGCGCAATCCCGCCCTTGATGGCGGAGCCTCCGATATCGAATGAAATAATCATCTGATGCCTGCAAATTGTCTGTGCTTGGCGTCTGCTCGCACTCCTGGCGGCGAATTACAAGGATTATTCGATAAATGAATTAAGGCTGATCCCCATCAGGCGACAATTTCGTCCGACAAGGTCATGCTATTGGCATATTGCATGGGCAAGCTCTGCACCATTCACCCTTCCGACGCCGGATTCATGACAATCGAAAATACCGAAACTCGCAGAACCACCGCCCGCAGGCCGCGTCCGAAAGGCCGGCGCCTGTCCTCTATCCTGCGACAGATGGCGGCGGATCGAAGCCGCGAACGCGTGTCGATCGGCGACCTGTTCCAGACGATGGGCGACCGGGCGATCGGCGCGCTGATGCTGATTTTTGCGCTGCCGAACGCTTTTCCGACGCCGCCGGGCACCTCGTCGCTGCTCGGAGCACCGCTGATCTTTCTTGCCGCCCAGCTTACCTTCGGCCTGAAGCCGTGGCTGCCGAAGGCGATTGCGGCGCGCTCCATGCGGCGGGAGGATTTCGAGACGATCGTCGGGCGCATTCACCCCTGGCTCGCCTGGGCAGAGCGCATGCTGCAGCCACGATTGAGCATTTTCGTCGAGCCGCCGGCGGAATATCTGGCGGGCTTCTGCTGTCTGGTGCTGGCGATTGTTCTCGTGCTGCCGGTGCCGCTTGGCAATATCCTGCCGGCGATTGCGATTTCGCTCTTTGCCTTTGCGATTCTCGGTCGAGACGGACTGTTTTCACTTCTCGGTTTTGCGGTGACAGCCATCTCGCTCGTCGTTGCCGGCGGGGTGATCTACGGTCTCGTCAAGGCGGCCATCTACATCGTCATGCGGTGGTTTGGATAAGGAAGCGACTGCTTGCTTTTTCAACGCCCTCGACATTTGCCCGATTTTTGTTTTGATCTGCGCCAGATAGACTCAAAAAAATTAATTGGCGGCGATAGATGGTAAAAAGATCGGAGACATCAGGGCGGCTGGACGATGCGGCGCGCGCCGGCTGGCTTTATTATGTCGCCGGTCGCACACAGGATGAAATTGCATCCGCCATGGGTATTTCGCGCCAGTCGGCGCAGCGGCTCGTTTCGCTTGCCGTGGCCGAACGGCTGATCAAAGTGCGGCTCGACCACCCGATCGCCGCCTGCCTCGAACTTGGAAATCAGCTGCGCAAGAAATTCGGTCTGAGGCATGTCGAGATCGTTCCCAGCGATCCGGGTTCATCGTCGACGACGGTCGGAATTGCCGAGGCGGCTGCCTCCGAAATCGAGCGCTGGCTGAAACGTCCAGATCCGATCGTACTTGCCGTCGGCACGGGGCGGACGCTGAAAGCGGCTGTCGACCAGCTGCCGGCGATCGAATGTCCCAACCACCGGATCGTGTCCTTGACGGGCAATATCGCCCCTGACGGTTCGGCCGCTTACTACAACGTCATCTTCAGCATGGCCGACGCCGTCAAGGCGCGGCACTTTCCGATGCCGCTGCCGGTTCTCGTCACCTCGGCGGAGGAGCGGGAGCTTCTTCACGGCCAGCAGCTCGTGCGCTCGACGCTGGCAATCAGCGCGCAGGCGGATGTAACCTTCGTCGGTATCGGCGAACTCGGCATCGATGGCCCGCTCTGCGTCGATGGTTTCCTGGAAAAAGACGAGATGATGGAGCTGATGCGTGGGGGCGCGGCAGGCGAGATCTGCGGCTGGATTTTCGACGCCGACGGAAAGCTGCTCGACAACCCGATCAATGAACGCGTCGCATCCGCTCCGATCCCGCCACGCGATTCCTCGACTGTGATCGGGATCGCCAAGGGAAAACGCAAGTTCAAGGCGATCCGAGCTGCCATCACTGGCCATCAGGTGAACGGTTTGATTACCGACGAAGAGACTGCTGAGTTTTTGCTCACTAGCTGAGCAAAAATATTTCCTTTTTGGTTCAATAACATAACTCGATTGTTCGGCATCGCAGCAACGATTGCCAATTGACAAATTTTTCCCTTTGATGAGTAATTGCCCATGAGCAAAGCGAATGCTCACACTCATCTTCTGGGAGGAAGATATGACATTGAGAACTCTCCTGCTGGGCGCCTGCTCAGCAATGGCGTTTGCCGGCATGGCTTCGGCCGAGACGCTGACGATCGCGACCGTGAACAACGGCGACATGATCCGGATGCAGAAGCTGACGGATGATTTCAAGGCGAAGAATCCCGGCATCGACCTTGAATGGGTAACCCTCGAAGAAAACGTACTGCGCCAGAAGGTCACGACCGACATCGCGACCAAGGGCGGCCAGTACGACGTGCTCACGATCGGCACCTATGAAGTTCCGATCTGGGCGAAGAAAGGCTGGCTCCTGCCGCTCGACAACCTCGGCGCCAATTATGACGTGGACGATCTGCTGCCGGCCATCCGCAGCGGCATCAGCCAGGACGGCAAGCTCTATGCAGCTCCGTTCTACGGCGAAAGCTCCATGGTCATGTACCGCAAGGACCTGTTCGACGCCGCCGGCCTGAAGATGCCCGACGCGCCGACCTGGGACTTCATCGCAGATGCTGCGAAGAAGGTGACCAACAAGGACAAGGAAATCTACGGCATCTGCCTGCGCGGCAAGGCCGGCTGGGGCGAAAACATGGCCTTCCTGACGGCTATGTCGAACTCTTTCGGCGCTCGCTGGTTCGATGAACAGTGGAAGCCGCAGTTCGATCAGCCCGAGTGGAAGGACACGCTGACCTTCTACGTCAACCTTATGAAGGAAGCCGGCCCTCCCGGCGCTTCTTCCAACGGTTTCAACGAAAATCTGGCGCTCTTCCAGACCGGCAAGTGCGGCATGTGGATCGACGCAACGGTTGCTGCTTCGTTCGTAGCCGATCCGAAGCAGTCGCAGGTTGCCGACAAGGTCGGCTTTGCGCTGGCTCCGGACAAGGGCCTCGGCAAGCGCGGCAACTGGCTCTGGGCCTGGAACCTCGCCATCCCGGCAGGCTCGCAGAAGACTGAAGCAGCAGAGAAGTTCATCGCCTGGGCAACGAGCAAGGACTACACCAACCTCGTCGCCGAAAAGGAAGGCTGGCTGAACGCACCTCCCGGCACCCGCACCTCGCTCTATGCGAATGCCGACTACCAGAAGGCCGCTTCCTTCGCGAAGATGACACTCGATAGCATCAACTCCGCTGACCCGACCAAGCCGACTGTCAAGCCGGTTCCCTATGTCGGTGTCCAGTTCGTGGCGATCCCGGAATTCCAGGGCATCGGCACGGCCGTCGGCCAGCAGTTCTCCGCGGCTCTCGCCGGCCAGATCTCGGTCGACCAGGCTCTGCAGAGCGCGCAGCAGCTGACCACCCGCGAAATGACCAAGGCGGGCTACATCAAGTAAAACCTCCTGAGAACGTACGGAATGTCTGACATTCCGCACCTCTGGGTCGCCGATTGCCCGAACTGCATCGGCGGCCGCTTTTTTCAAAGCTGTTTCTCAGCCGTTTCCGCTTCAGATCAGACCGGTGGTTTGCCATGGCAACGTTTCACACTCGCTCCGCAGCACGTTTTATGATTGCACCGTCCGTGGTGCTGCTCTTCGCGTGGATGATCGTCCCGCTCGCGATGACGATTTACTTCTCCCTGCTGAACTACAATCTGCTCAACCCGGGTATGGAGAGTTTCGTCGGTCTCTTAAACTACCAATACTTCCTCACCGACCCTGCCTTTTTCGCCGCGCTCATCAATACGCTGGTGCTGGTTGCCGGCGTACTGGTCATCACCGTGGTCGGCGGTATTCTCTTTGCACTCCTGCTCGATCAGCCGATTTATGGCCAGGGCATCGTACGCATCCTGGTCATTGCGCCCTTCTTCGTCATGCCGACGGTGGCGGCCCTTGTCTGGAAGAACATGTTCATGAACCCGGTCAACGGTCTCTTCGCCTATATGGCAAAGGCTGTCGGCCTGCAGCCGATCGATTGGCTGGCCACCGTGCCGCTATTCTCGGTCATCCTGATCGTCGCCTGGCAGTGGCTTCCCTTCGCCACGCTCATCATGCTTACCGCGCTGCAGTCGCTCGATGAAGAGCAGAAAGAAGCCGCGGAAATGGACGGCGCCGGGGCGATCTCGAAATTCATCTACATCATCCTGCCGCATATGGCCCGCGCCATCACGGTGGTGATCCTGATCCAGACGATCTTCCTGCTTTCGGTCTTCGCCGAAATTCTGGTCACCACCAATGGCGGCCCCGGCACGCAGAGCACCAACCTCACCTATCTCGTCTATGCGCAGGCGCTGCTGCAGTTCGATATCGGCGGGGCTTCTGCGGGCGGTATCGTCGCGGTCGTGCTTGCCAATATCGTTGCGATCTTCCTCGTGCGCCTCGTCGGCAAGAATCTGGAGGCTTGAGATGGCTAGAAAGGTTACCACCCAACGCAAGGTCATCATGACCGCGATCGCCTGGGCGCTCGGCATCCTGATCTTCTTCCCCATCCTCTGGACATTCCTGACGAGCTTCAAGTCGGAGGCCGATGCCATCGCCTCGCCGCCGCAGTTCCTGTTCTTCCACTGGACCACGGAGAATTATTCGGAAGTGCAGAGCCGTTCCAACTATCTCAGCCACTTCATGAATTCCGTCGTGATCTCCTTCGGCTCAACGCTGATCGGTCTCATCATCGCCATTCCTGCCGCCTGGGCCATGGCCTTTGCGCCGACCAAGCGGACGAAGGACGTGCTGATGTGGATGCTGTCGACGAAGATGATGCCGCCGGTCGGCGCGCTCATCCCGATCTACCTGCTGTTCCGCAATTCCGGCCTGCTCGATACGCGCACCGGCCTGGTGATCGTGCTGACGCTCATCAACCTGCCGATCATCGTCTGGATGCTCTATACCTATTTCAAGGAAATTCCCGGCGAAATCCTCGAAGCCGCCCGCATGGACGGCGCCTCGCTCGTCAAGGAAATCGTCTACGTGCTGACGCCGATGGCCGTGCCCGGCATTGCCTCGACGCTGCTCTTGAACATCATCCTTGCCTGGAACGAAGCCTTCTGGACGCTGAACCTGACGGCCTCCAAGGCCGCACCGCTGACGGCGTTCATCGCTTCCTATTCAAGCCCGGAAGGCCTGTTCTACGCCAAGCTTTCGGCGGCTTCGACCATGGCGATCGCGCCGATCCTCATCCTCGGCTGGTTCAGCCAGAAACAACTTGTCCGCGGCCTGACCTTCGGCGCGGTGAAATAAGATCATAGGGAGAGAAACATGGGCAGCATTACCCTTCAAAAGGTTTCGAAGGTCTTCGGCGAAGCCAAGGTCATCCCTTCGATCGATCTCGATATCCGGGATGGCGAGTTCGTCGTCTTCGTCGGCCCGTCCGGTTGCGGCAAGTCCACTCTGTTGCGGCTGATAGCCGGCCTCGAGGATGTCTCGGGCGGCAAGATCGTCATCGACGGCAAGGACGCGACCGAGAAGGCTCCGTCCGAACGGGGTCTGGCGATGGTCTTCCAATCCTACGCGCTCTATCCGCATATGAGCGTGCGCAATAACATCGCCTTCCCGCTGAAGATGGCGGGCATGGACAAGGCAGAGATCGACCGCAAGGTGGATGATGCCGCCCGCGTGTTGAATCTCGGCGACTATCTGGATCGCAAGCCGCGCCAGCTTTCGGGCGGCCAGCGTCAGCGTGTCGCCATCGGCCGCGCTATCGTGCGCCAGCCTTCAGCCTTCCTCTTCGACGAGCCACTGTCGAACCTCGATGCTGCGCTGCGCGTCAACATGCGCATTGAAATCAGCGAGCTGCACCAGCAACTCAAGACGACCATGGTCTACGTCACCCATGATCAGGTGGAAGCGATGACCATGGCCGACAAGATCGTGGTGCTGAACAGGGGTAATATCGAGCAGGTCGGTTCGCCGCTGGAGTTATACCGCAGCCCGCGAAACCTCTTCGTTGCGGGCTTCATCGGCTCGCCCAAGATGAATTTCATCAAGGGGCAGAATGCTGCGCAGATGAATGCGCACACGATCGGCATCCGTCCCGAACATGTGCTGCTGTCGACCGAAAGCGGCGACTGGAAGGGCAGGGTGATGGTGGCCGAACATCTCGGCTCCGACACGTTCCTGCATGTCGATGTCGAAGGTATCGGGATGGTGACGGCGCGCAGCAACGGCGATTTTGCTTCCAAGGCCGGCGACACGGTCTACCTGACGCCGGACAAGACGCGTATCCATAAATTCAATGAGAGCGGCCTTGCTATCTGAAGCGACCGCCGGCTGGGGGCAGACATGCGGAGCGGACAATCTCGTCCGGCCCGTGCTAACGGGAGGGCTTAGGGCTCTTTCGAAAGACCTTCAAGAGGACTGAAACATGACGTGCAAACTATCGCTGGCAACGCTCAACGAGGCGGCAAAGACCGCGGCCATTCCGGCTTACGATCGGGCGTCGCTGAAAGCCGGCATCGTGCACTTCGGCGTCGGCAATTTCCATCGCGCCCATCAAGCGATCTATCTCGACGATCTCTTCAATGCCGGCAGCGACCATGATTGGGCAATCATCGGCGCCGGCGTTCTGCCCTCAGACGCGGCCATGCGCGACAAGCTTGCCGCGCAGGATTTCCTGACGACCGTCGTCGAGCAGGACAATAACAGGACGGCGGCGCGTGTGACCGCGCCGATGATTGATATCCTGCCCGTCGGCGAACCCGACGTCATCATCGCCAAGCTCGCCGATCCCTCCATTCGCATTGTCTCGATGACGATCACCGAGGGCGGCTATTTCATCGACGCCTCGGGCAAGTTCAATCCAGCGCATCCGGCGATTGCCGCCGACGGGCAGAACCCGTCTGCGCCGCAGACCGTCTTTGGACTGATCGTCGCGGGTCTCAAGGCACGCAAGGAAAAGGGTATCGCACCCTTCACCGTCATGTCCTGCGACAACATTCCTCATAATGGTATCGTCACCGCGAATGCGGTTGTTGGCACGGCGAAGCTCTCCGATCCGGCTTTTGCGGACTGGATCAAGGCAAATGTCTCCTTCCCGAACGGCATGGTCGACCGCATCACGCCGGCCACCAGCCAGCGCGAGATCGATTTCTTGAAGGAGAATTTCGATATCGAGGACAACTGGCCGGTCTATTGTGAAGAATTCAAGCAGTGGGTGCTGGAAGACAAGTTCCCGATGGGGCGTCCGGCACTCGAAAAGGTCGGCGTCACTTTCGTACCTGACGTCACGCCCTATGAGCACATGAAAATCCGCATCCTCAACGGCGGCCACGCGGCGATCGCCTATCCGGCGGCGCTGATGGATATTCATTTCGTGCATGAATCGATGGAAAACGATCTGATACGTGCCTTCCTCGCCAAGCTCGAAAATGAGGAAATCATCCCCATCGTGCCGCCGGTGCCGGATACGTCGCTTGCCGATTATTTCAAGCTGATCGAGCGCCGCTTCCTCAATCCCAAGATTGCCGACACGATCCCGCGTCTGGCGCAGGACGGCTCCAACCGTCAGCCGAAATTCATCCTGCCGTCGACGCTCGACAATCTCAGCCAGGGCCGGGATGTCGTCGGCCTTGCGCTCGTCTCTGCGCTTTGGTGCCGCTACTTCTTCGGCAAGAGCGACAGCGGCAAGGAGATCGTCTTCAACGATGCCAGCGCCGATCGCCTGCATGAGGCGGCCGTCAAGGCAAAGGACGATCCGGCCGCCTTCCTCGTCTTCGACGATATTTTCGGCGAAGTGGCGAAATCCGATGTTTTCCGCAAACGTTTCGCCCATGCGCTGAAAACCCTGTGGGAAAAGGGCACGAAGGAAACGTTGCAGCTCTATCTCGACGGCAAGCTCGCGGTGTAAGAAATCCTGATGGCGGCGTTTCAGCCGCCATCCCGGCCTTGCGTACAAAGCAGGACGGTCTCTTCCGAACTGAACTCAGGTTGGGTCTTCCATGGCTGATGCGGAACCACGGCTGGTCATTTTCGATTGCGACGGCGTACTCGTCGACAGCGAGCCGATTTCGATCTCCGTTCTCGTCAAGGCGATGGCCGATCTCGGCGTGACGATTACCGAGGACGAGGCCTATGAGCGTTTCCTCGGCAAGAGCCTGGCAACTCTGATCGACATATTGGAGACGGAGTTCAACGTGCATGCCCACGAGGAATTCCTGGAAGGCATCCGCACCAGTCTCTACGCCCGATTCCGCACCGAGCTGAAAGCCATGCCAGGCATTGGCGAGACGATCGATGCACTTGGCATTCCCTGCTGTGTCGCCTCGTCCAGCCAGGTCGAACGGATCAGGCTGTCGCTCTCGGTCACCGGGCTCTTGCCAAAGTTGCCGAACATCTTCAGTGCCAGCATGGTCAAGCGCGGCAAGCCGGCGCCGGATCTCTTCCTTTATGCTGCCGACCAGATGCGTGTGGAGCCGCGTGACTGTGTCGTTATCGAGGACAGTCCGGCAGGTATTGCTGCAGCCAAAGCGGCGGGCATGACGGTCTTCGCCTTCACTGGCGGCTCGCATGCAAATTTCGCTGGATATCGCGAGGAACTCGATCGTCTTTCGCCGGAAGTCGTGTTTGACGCCATGCCGGAATTGATACAACTTGTCCGCAAACAAAAGCTGGACGGGACTCAGCATTGATGCGTGATCATGTGGTTGCGGTGGATATCGGCACGAGCAGCGCACGCGCCGGTGTCTTTGACACGCATGGCCGCCTGCTTGCCAAGGCTGAACATCCAATCCTCATGAACCGGCCGCGCGAGAACCATGCCGAGCATGATTCCGAGGATATATGGTCGGCCGTTTGTATTGCCGTGCGTGCAGCCTTGGGCCAGTCCGGCATTGAGGCTGCCGCAATCGGCGCGATCGGTTTCGACGCCACCTGTTCGCTTGTGGTGCGCGATACCGAAGGGAGGCAGATCAGTGTTTCCACCAGCGGTGAGAGGCGCTTCGATACGGTCGTCTGGCTCGATCACCGGGCGCTGAAGGAGGCAGATTTCTGTACGGCGACGAAGCATGAAGTGCTGGAACATTCCGGCGGCGTCATGTCGCCGGAAATGGAAATGCCGAAGCTGATGTGGCTGAAGAAGGAGCTGCCGGCGACCTGGGCGAACACCGGATACCTTTTCGACCTTGCCGATTTCCTGACGTGGAAGGCAACCGGCTCGCTTGCCAGATCCCGCTGCACGCTGACGGCCAAATGGAATTATCTAGCCCATAAGGAAAGGGGCTGGCAGGGAGACTTCCTGAAGCAGATCGGTCTTGAGGATTTGCTGCTTCGTGGCAGGCTGCCGGAAGACACGGTGGCGGTTGGAGAAAGCGTCGGCAAACTGACGCCGGATGCTGCCGAAGCGTTGGGCCTGACCACCGATTGCCATGTTTCGGCCGGGATGATCGATGCCTATGCCGGCGCGCTCGGTACACTCAGCGGTTATGCCGGCGATCCGGAGAAGCTCGAGCAGCAGCTTGCGCTCATTGCCGGGACATCGAGCTGCGTCGTTGCCTTTTCCCCCGAGCGAAAGCCAAGCCAGGGAATGTGGGGCCCTTATTACGAAGCGGTTTTTCCGCAATCGTGGCTCGTCGAGGCCGGTCAATCCGCGGCCGGTGCACTCCTTGATCATATCGTGCGCATGCACGCGGCCGGCGCTGAGCCAACCGCGGCGCTGCATCAGAAGATCGTCGCCCGCATCGCGGAACTGAGAGCAGAGGCGGGTGACTCACTCGGCGCACGGATCTTCGTCCTTCCGGATTTTCACGGCAATCGGTCGCCATTGGCTGATCCGCATGCTGTCGGCGTCGTCAGCGGGCTGACGCTCGATACGTCCTTCGACGGTCTCTGTGCGCTCTATTGGCGGACCGCCATTGGCATTGCGCTCGGTATCCGTCACATTCTCGAAAAGATGAGAGATCACGGTTACATGCCGGATACGCTGCATGTGGCTGGTGGGCACGTGAAGAACCCCATTCTGATGGAGCTCTATTCGGATGTGACGGGTTGCAAGGTCATCGTGCCTGACATGAACGAGGCGGTCCTGCTTGGCACCGCGATCGCTGCATCAGTTGCCTGCGGCTCGCACAAGGATTTGGCGGCGGCGGGGAGGGCGATGTATCCCGGCGGCTCCGAGCGTCTTCCCAACAGGAGCAAACAGGCGCTTTACGACCGCGACTATCGCCGCTTTCTCGCGATGTACCGCCACCGGGCTGAACTGGAAGCGGTCGAATAATTCAGCGGTTAGCCGTTTCCCCAAGGATGGTTGCAAATTCCACCATGCGCCGGCGGCGTTGGCTTGCCTCTTCGCCGGCGTTCAAAATAACTGCCTCGGACAGGCAGTCGAGCAAGGCGATCAGCGGCGGCAGGTTATCCATATCAGGCGCGCGGGCAGGCGGTAAGGGCAGGACGACATTCGATTGTTCCGGCAGCCAATCTGCATGCTGAGCGGAAATCAGAATCACTTTGTAACCGTAACGCCGGGCAGTGCGCGCAAGCAGCCGTGACCTGGCGAAGCGCCGACAATCGATGATGACGAGCACGGCATCCTCGACGAAGGCACGGGCGAAAAGCTCCGCGAAGCGATTACCTGCGCCATCGATCGCACGCACACTGTCGCGAGCCTGGGTCAGTCGCTGGCAGAAATGGCTGGAGAAGCCCGACAGTCTTGCGTGGGTGGCGACGAAGACCTCTTTGGATGCGCCGATCATCGCGACGGCTTCGCCCCAATGCGGCTGGGCGGTCAGATGATAGATGTGATGCAGTGCCTGTATCTGCTCCGCCACCAGAACGGCGAGCGGCTTACCATCCGATGCGTCGGTTTGCAGTTCCGTCATCGAGCTCTGGAACTGGACCGGAGAGGTCGTTGCCGTTTCGCGGATTTCCACCTTCACGCTGTCCAGTCCCTGGTAGCCGAGCGCTCGCAAAAAACGGCCCACCGTCATCGGTGAGAGATCAAGCCGGTCGGCAACCGATGCAGCGGTTTCAAACGGCAGGTCGTTCAAATGTTCAGTAAAATATTTCGCGATGCGTCGTTCGGCGGGCGTGCCGGACTTCGCGTATTGCCTAAGCTTGTCTACAAAATCTTCCACGTCGCAGCCTCCCCCATATCCTCAGAGGCTTCCCGTGGATTCGTGGAGCCGAATCCCTGTTTTTTAATATTGTCCGGAAGCTCTTCTTAGGCCCACACGTATATCGAACGTTACGAACTATATATTAGCATGTAATTTTCGACAAGTTTTCTATTCAAGCATGTAATTTTCAACCGACTTGCCGCGAGACCGCGGGCTTCCTACATCACGCTGCGTAACGGAGACGCCAGAGAATGATCCTTGACGCCGCTCGCCTTTCTCTCCTCAACCTTTTTGCGCCGGAGACCCGGTCGGCGTTCTGGAAGGTTCTGGGGCTGACCGTGCTGGTGCTGATCGGCTTGTGGTTCGCCTTGCGCGGCCTGTTCATCAGTCTCGTATTTCCCTGGGTGACCGGGTTCTTTCCCGAGATGCCCGACTGGGCCGGCTGGCTCAGCTTCGTTTTCCTTGTCGCCGCCGGGATCGGACTTGCGCTCGCGCTGGCGCTGCTGCTTTCGCCGGTGACTGCGCTGATTGCCGGCCTCTTTCTCGACGATGTCGCCGAGGTGATCGAGAAGCGGGACTATCCGCAGGATGTGGCCGGCAAGGCCATGCCGCTCGGGCCTGCGATGGCAAGCTCAATCAAGTTCCTGGGGGTGGTGATCGTCGGCAATATTATCGCCCTCTTGCTGCTCTTCATTCCCGGCGTCAATCTCGTGGCCTTCTTTCTTGTGAACGGCTACCTGCTCGGGCGGGAATTCTTTGAATTCGCGGCCATGCGCTTCCGTTCTCGTCCGGAGGCGCGACTGTTTCGCGCCAAACATGGTCCGACGGTCTTTCTCGGTGGCCTGGTGATTGCACTCTTTCTGGCGATCCCTATCGTCAACCTGCTCACGCCTCTCTTTGCCGCCGGCATGATGGTGCACCTGCACAAGTTGATCTCCGCGCGCGATCCCGATTTCCGAGCCTAGCTTTCACGCAGATCCGAACGAAAACCGCGCTACACCGTTGGTGAATTGCTTTAGCCGGGCAGCGCTGCCGCTTCATACAAGGCCGCATATTCGGCGCTTGGCGGGATCGGCTTGATGACGTCGATCAAGACGCCGTTGGGATCGGCGGCAATGAAGTGGCGCTGGCCGAAATCCTCGTCCCGGATCGTGCGCAGGATCGGCAACCCTGCCTCCGCGCAAATGGCGTAAATCGCGTCCACATCCTCGACCTCGAAATTCAGGAGAAGGCCGGAGATCTTTCCGCGGCCGGCGGCCGGGATGGTTTCGTGGCTACCGTCGAGCACGGCAAGCGTCACATGCTCATCCTCGATCGATTGCAGATGGACATACCAGTCGCTTTCGAAGAGAGGCTGGAAACGGAAATGACGGCAATAGAAGGCAGCCGTCCCGGCAACGTCATCCGTCATGATTACGGGATAATAGCTCGTCGATTTCATCGCGTTCCTCTTTCTGGGTTTTACGTACATTCTGTATGTTTTTGTTATTAACATACATGCTGATTGTATGTAAACAGAGATCATGAGTCGCAGTAACCGCGAGAGAACCGAGCAAACGAGACAGGCGCTGATGGATGCCGCGCGCCGGCTTTTCGTCAAGAAGGGATATGCCGAGACGGCGACGCCCGAGATCGTGACAGAGGCTGGTGTAACGCGCGGTGCGCTCTATCATCACTTCGAAGACAAGAAAGCGCTTTTCCGGGCGGTGATCGAAAGGGAGGCGGCCGGTGTCGTCGATGAGATCGAGCGGCGCGCAACGCGGCAAACCGCATCGCGTGAAGCACTGCTTGAAGGCGCTGCGGCCTATTTCGATGCAATGGAAGTGGAAGGGCGAACAAGGCTGCTTCTGCTCGAGGCGCCGGCCGTGATCGGCCTGCCCGCGACAGCACAGATCGACGCGGAGAATGCCGAGGCGACATTGCAGGCTGGGCTCGAAGCCTTGTTGCCACAGGCCAGTGCCAGCGCTTTGCTCGGGCCATTGACGGCCATGCTCTCGGCAGCTTTCGATCGCGCTGCGATCGCCATCGAAGCAGGCGGCAGTCGTGAAGACTATGAGCGGGGAATAGCTGCCCTAGTCGACGGCCTCGCCGATCAGCTGCGGCGGTAGCTCGACCAGCGGCGCCGGGATATCGCTGCTCTTTTCCGGCGATTTGCAGATATCGGCAATCACGCAGCGCTCGCATTCGGGGCGACGGGCCTTGCAGGTATAGCGGCCGTGTAGGATCAGCCAGTGATGAGCGTGGTAGAGATATTGTTTCGGCACCACCTTCATCAGCCGGTCTTCAACCTCGTCAGGCGTCTTTCCGGGTGCGAGCCTGATGCGGTTGGCGATACGGAAAATATGGGTGTCAACCGCCATCGTTGCCTGACCGAAGGCCATTGACATGACCACATTGGCGGTCTTGCGGCCGACGCCCGGCAGGCGCACCAGTTCCTCGCGCGTCTCCGGCACCTTGCCGCCGAACTCGTCGACCAGCATTTGCGAGAGCGCAATGACGTTCTTTGCCTTGTTGCGATAGAGACCGATCGTCTTGATGTAGTCGCGGACCTTTTCTTCGCCGAGATCGAGCATCTTCTGTGGCGTATCGGCGATTCTGAACAGCGCGCGGGTTGCCTTGTTGACACCGGCATCCGTCGCCTGGGCGGAGAGGGCGACCGCCACGACGAGCGTGAAAGGATTGGTATGTTCCAGCTCGCCGCGCGGTTCCGGCCGCTGGACGGAAAAGCGGCGAAAGATCTCTTCGCGCTCGGCCAGCGAGTAGGCTGTCTTGACCGGCACCGCCGGCTTGCGGCGGGTGATCACATTCGAGTTTAGCGACGGTTTGGTATTGGATTTGAGTTTCGGATTGGCCATGGAAAATCTATACTCAGTCGCCATGATGGAAAGCAACGCCGACAGCCGAAACGAGCAGCCTGTTTTTGCGGCCGAACTCTTTCCCTATCGCTCGCTTGGGCGGAAGGGTTTCAAGCTATTGCTCGCCATATCGGGCGCGATCTGCTTCATGTACGGCATGTTCTTCATCGTCACCGGCGCTTGGCCGATCGGCTTTTTCTTCGGCCTGGACTTCGTACTTCTCTACGGGGCTTTCTGGCTGAACTATCGCTCCGGCAGGGTGCGGGAAGAGGTAACTGTTTCGCGTACGGATGTCTCGGTGCGCAAGTTTTCTCCGTCCGGCCGCATGATCGAGCATCATTTCAATCCGTTCTGGACGCGTTTCCTCGTGCGCCGGCATCAGGAGATCGGTATTCTCTCCATGCATATTTTCGGCGAGGGCAAGCGCACGGATGTCGGCTCCTTTCTCAATCCTGACGATCGCGAAAGTTTCGCCAAGGCCTTCAAGGGCGCGCTGGCAACGGTAAAACAGCGTCTCTGAGAGATCACGCAAGAAACGGGTGGTTTGGTTCGCCGGCCTTGATTATCTCCTTTGTAAAGGAGAAAAACGATGAACATGATCGCGAAGCTCGAAACAGACATCACCCCTGATGGACCCGACTACGACACCGTCCGTCGGGTCATTGAACTGATCAGCGAGGAATATCGCGACCAGCCGTCGCTGGAAGCGATCGCCGCGCGGCTGAACCAATCGCCGACGCAACTCCAGAAGACCTTTACCCGCTGGGCCGGCCTTTCGCCCAAGGCCTTTCTGCAGGCCGTCACGCTGGACCATGCCAAGCGGCTCTTGCGCCAGGAAGAAATGCCGCTGCTTGAAACGTCGATCGAGGTCGGTCTGTCTGGCCCGAGCCGCCTGCACGACCTGTTCGTGACGCATGAGGCAATGTCGCCGGGCGAATGGAAGGCGAAGGGTGGCGGACTGACGATCCGCTACGGGTTCCACACATGCCCCTTCGGCACGGCGCTCGTCATGGTCACGGACCGCGGCCTTGCGGGTCTCGCCTTCAGCGATTCCGGTGATGAGAAGGCCTGCCTGGAGGATATGACCTGCCGTTGGCCAAATGCGGAATATGTGGAAGACCGCCAGGCGACGGCGCCTTATGCCGAACGCATCTTCCAGCCGGGCCGCTGGACGTCCGACCAGCCGTTGCGGGTCGTGCTGATCGGAACGGATTTCCAGGTCAACGTCTGGCAGAGCCTTCTGAAAATTCCCTTCGGTAAGGCCGTGACCTATAGCGACATTGCCAAGGACATCGGCCGGCCGACTGCCATGCGCGCCGTCGGTGCGGCAGTCGGGGCCAATCCGATTTCCTTCGTCGTGCCCTGCCATCGCGCACTCGGGAAAAATGGCGCGTTGACCGGTTACCATTGGGGTCTGACCCGCAAGCGGGCCATGCTCGGCTGGGAATCGGCACACGCCTGAACGAGATATACCGAAGCCGCTCAGGCGGCTTCGGCGAGCTCCAGCAATGCCTTTGCGGCACTTTCATCCGTTATGAGCGTATTGCAGCCGATGCGCTTGATCGTTGCACGGATCGCGACGGCACGATGGGCGCCGCCGGAGGACAGCACGATGTGTTTTGCTTCCTTCAGTGTATCGAGATCAACCGACATCACCCGCTGATTGATCGAGTGATCGACGGAATTGCCGTCCTTGTCCAGAAAGTTGAACATGGTGTCGCAGACGCAGCCGGCATCGATCAGCTGCTGCAGCTCGGCCTTTGAAATCCACCCCTCGGAGAGCGAGGTCGAATGCGGACCGATATCGCCGCAGCTGACGATTGCGAGATCAAGGTTTTCCGCCAGCCGGTAGATCGTATCGAGCCCGCATTTTTCGATGAGATTGCGTTTGGTTTCGATAGAATCGACGAGCAACGGGGCGAGAAACATATAGCACTCCGCGCCGAGTTGATTGGCGAGGCGCCAAGTGTAGTCGATTGGATTCGTCTGGTGAACGGCGACGATACCGCCGAGCAGGGAAACGATCTTGCAGTTGTCGCGGCGCGGCGGGCGGAAGCTTGCAAGAGAAGCCGTCATCGTGCGGCCCCAACCGACGCCTATCGTATAATCGTCCGGAATGGCCTCCGACAGGAACTGGCCCAGCGCCAGCCCGACATTCTTTGCCAGTGAATTCACATCACATTTGGCGGGCTCCGGCACGACGATCGCCTCGTCCAGGCCATAGGCCCGTTCCAGCTTGACCGAAAGCTCCACACAGTCGCCGATCGAGTCGTTGATCCAGATCTGTACTTCGCTGCGCTTCATCGCCTCATCGAGCAGCCGGATGACGGTCGTGCGGCTGATCCCGAGCTGTTCGGCAACATCCTTCTGGGTCAGGCCCTCGTTGTAATAGAGCCATGCCGCCCGCAGCCGGAGTGAGGAGGCTTCGGAATAAGCAGTGTGCGTGCCGCGTTTCAGCTTGACCACATCTCCTCCCGCGCCGATTTCGCCCTAGATCTTTGCCATCGATGGCATAAGATTGGGGCATCGGCTTTGTTCCCGCGATAATGCCGGGTGTGACACTTATGTCAATTGAAATGCACAAATGTCCTTGACTTTTCGTTGCGGGAGCGGCGATAGTCATGGTCGACAATGTCGTTCTTGTCCGTCCGAGGAGGGCAATGTGCGGGCATGCGGAAAGTCACGATCGGCCCATCAGCCGTACGCGACAGCGCTTGCAAGGCGCTTGTCGTTTTCCGGCGGTTGGAGCAACGCGCCTGGGAACACCGCCAATGTCTCTCACGTTTATGACTCATCCGTGACGGTGGCGCGTCTTTTCGCCTGCAGCATGCAAACCATCGGTCCTCAGATCACCTCTTTGCCGGGCGGAACTCGCGCCGGTCCGCAGTCCAAGTTCAAAAAGGATTTTGACCATGACATCCAAGCTTGACCAACTCCGCGAGATCACAACCGTCGTTGCCGATACCGGTGACATTCAGGCTGTTGCTCGCCTGAAGCCGGTTGATTGCACGACCAACCCGTCCATCGTTCTCAAGGCACTCGGTACCGAGATGTTTGCCGATGACATGAAGGAAGCGATCGCCTGGGGCAAGAAGATCGGCGGTGACGCCGATGCAGCGGCCGCAGCCGTTGCTGATCGCCTCGCTATCTCCGTCGGTTCTGCCCTCGTAAAGCTCGTTCCCGGCCGCGTTTCGACTGAAGTCGATGCCGACCTCTCCTTCGATACCGAAGCTTCGCTCAAGAAGGCGCGCAGCATCATCGCCGCCTACAAGGAGCGCGGCATCGAGAAGGACCGCATCCTCATCAAGCTCGCTTCCACCTGGGAAGGCATTCGCGCCGCCGAAATCCTTCAGAAGGAAGGCATCGACTGCAATCTGACCCTGCTTTTCTCCAAGGCCCAGGCCATTGCCTGCGCTGACGCCGGCGTGTTCCTGATCTCGCCCTTCGTCGGCCGCATTCTCGACTGGTACAAGAAGTCGACCGGCAAGGATTTCACTGCCGAAGAAGATCCGGGCGTTCTGTCCGTTCGCGACATCTACAATTACTACAAGGCCAATGGCATCAAGACCGTCGTCATGGGCGCCTCCTTCCGCAACACCGGCGAAATCGAAGCGCTGGCCGGTTGCGACCGTCTGACCATCGCTCCGAACCTGCTCGATGAACTGTCCAACGACCAGGGTAAGCTCGAGCGCAAGCTATCGCCCGAAACGATCAAGCCGGCCCCGAAAGTCACGGTCGACGAAAAGACCTTCCGCTGGATGATGAACGAAGATGCGATGGCGACGGAAAAGCTCGCAGAAGGCATCCGCGCATTCGCAAAGGATCTCGGTACGCTGCGCAGCCAGGTCCGCAAGGAACTGCAGCTCGCTGCTGCATAAGGCTGCCAAGCCGCACTTTGATGAAAGGCGCGGGTGCCGATGGCATCCGCGCCTTTTTCATTTTGATATCAAGGACATAGAGGCTCGGAGGATCGAAGTGGCTGACGAGGATGACGGAAATTCGCTGGTGTCGCTCGCCTACAAGCACGCAAGCTTCATCCTTTCGGTGCTCGGTGGTCTGATCGTCTTTCTGCTGCTGACCTCGCGGGAGGTCAGCGCCAGCAATATCCTCTTTGGCTGGAATGCCTCGGCGATCATCTTCATCGGGCTGAGCTGGCGCAAGATGCTTCGGGCGACGGTTGAAAGCATCAGGAAACGGTCCGAAGATCTCGACTTTTCCGATACTTTCCTGCTTTTCCTATCGATTGCAGCGGCTCTCGCCAGCATTGCCGGGATCGGCATCGAGCTTCATTCGATCAAGGATGCACCGGCGGATGTCGCGCTGTGGCGCGCCGCTGCTGCGATCCTGACTATCCTGATCTCCTGGTTTTTCCTGCACACGCTTTTCACGATCCACTACGCCCACTATTTCTATGGCGGTTCGGAAAAATGCGAAGGGCTTAAATTCCCTGATGGAATCGAGGAGCCTGCCTATTGGGACTTCCTCTATTTCTCTTTCACGATCGGTGTCGCGGCACAGACGGCCGATGTGGCCGTAACCTCGACGACGATGCGCAAGTTCACCCTGCTGCATGCGCTGCTGTCATTCCTGTTCAACACCACCATTCTCGCACTTGCGATCAATGTCGGCGCAAGCCTGCTCTAGAGTCTCTCCGCGGATCGGAAAAATCTCTCAAATTCTGCAAGGTCAGCCGAAGCGACATCTGAAATCGCCCAGAACGTCAGCCCGCCATCCGACCATTGTACCATGTTGTAGCCGTCGCGCTCTGTCGTCGTCTGGGTGCCCGAAGCCGTGGGCCAGATGAACAGGTTGATGACGTGGCCGTGGCGCCTGTAAACAAGCGCGGCAACGGCACGGCCGCCGATATAGTCCACGCGGCCCCCGACCAACGGAAATCCATCCTTCGTGAGATCGCTGACTGGCGGCGAGAAATCGATCTTGCCATTGAACCAGGGCTTCACCGTATGCTGGTCCGAGGTCAGGACGTCGGTCAGATGGTCGGCCATCATCGACCTGACATGGCTTGCCATGATCTCATCCTGCAGGATGAGGGTCTGCGACGGAGTGTTGATGAACAGGAAACCGCTTGCCGCCAGGACCGCCAGCGAGGGAACGAAACTCCACTGCCGTACGAGGTCAAAGGCGCGGCGCCAGAAGGGCGGCCGGTATGCTTGAGGCAAGCTGGAGGCGGCCGCTGTCTGTTCGAAGGACAGCATGGACAGGACTTGTGAACGCAGGGCTTCGGGCGGCCTCCATCGGACGCCGTCCTGGTCGATGATCTTTCTCACCGCCGTAACCCTTTCCATCTCCGCCCGGCAGCTCTCGCAGGTCGCCAGATGACCCTCGAATTGCGCTGCATGGACGCCATCAAGTTCGCCGTCGACGAAGCCGTGGAGCATGATGCGCCATTCGGCGCAGGCATTTTGATGGGCTTCGCTCATCCTGCCGCCTCGCTCTTGTTGCATGCATCCCAGATGTCGGCGAACTCGCGCCGCGCCCTGGCAAGGCGCGACATGACGGTGCCGATCGGCGCATCGATGATTTCTGCGATCTGTCGGTAGGAGAGGTCTTCGAGTTCACGCAACACGATGATTTCCCGCATCGTTTCGGGAAGCTTGCTGATGACGTCGCGAACACGCTGCTGCTCCGTCTGCCGGATCATCGCTGTTTCCGGAGAATCCTCCTCCGATGCGACTTGATAGCCTTCGTCTTCATCGGGATCGGCACCGCCGGTCTCGTCCAGATGCCGTTCGAAACGGGCCTTGCGGCGATCCTGCTGGCGCCAGACGTGGCAGCAATTCCTGACGATCGCAAACAGCCAGGAGCGCGGATCGCCGCCGCGATATGTTTCGAAATTGCGGTAGGCGCGCAGAAAAGCTTCCTGGACGATATCCTGCGCGGCCTCGGCGTCGCGGCTAAGGAAGCGGGCGAAATTATAGGCCGCGTCGAGATGCGGGATAATCACGTCCTGAAAGCGATGCATGAATTCATGCTGGGTCGCCGCGTCGATCTTTGCGGCAATCCGTTCGCTGCCGGATTTCTCTGCGGCCATGAGATGGAAAAGTCGCGTCACGCCGGCGAACAGCACCTGTAACGGTGATGGTCGAACATGGGCGCGCGGCGTTTGGCCGCCGAGCAGGAAAGTCCAGTCGATCGATCCGACGGGATAGGTGATCTGAGCGTTTGTCATCATCCTCCCTGCCTCAACAGCAGCCGATTGGGACGTGAGAGCCGCAGGTATTGGATGCGGCCTCCTGCAGTCTAGACCGATCGGCGCGCAGTTTTATTCCAGAAAATCTCGATTTATTTGCGCTGGGATTGACGTCAGCTCTGGGTAGAAA
Source organism: Sinorhizobium sp. B11 (assembly GCA_039725955.1). NCBI lineage: Bacteria > Pseudomonadati > Pseudomonadota > Alphaproteobacteria > Hyphomicrobiales > Rhizobiaceae > Sinorhizobium > Sinorhizobium sp. B11. The sequence goes on along the minus strand of CP091034.1, from coordinate 4,060,972 downwards.
AAATGGTGTCGTTTTTCCAATGGGTTGAAAGAAATTTCGGGGAAATCGGGAATAAGCATCCGGTGCCTTCGATCTAGTTCGTCAGCGGGGACGTCAGAGCATTCGCAGTCTTCGCCAGTCGAAATGCCATCAACAAGAGGAGGCATAATCATGTTGTCAATGTCACGTCGCGCCGTCCTGGGATCGGCTGCCGCTGCGGCCGCATTCGGTCTGTCTTCGAAGATCGAATTCGTCATGCCGGCATTTGCCGAGACGCCGTTGGAGCCGACAGTCGGCTACTACAAATACAAGGTCGGCGATATCGAGGTCACGGCGATCTATGACGGTATCTGGAAAAAGCCGCACGACCCAGCCTTCATCAAGAACGCCTCGATCGAAGACACCAAGGAGGCGCTTTCCAAGGCCGGTCTTACGACCGAATTCATGCCGATCCCGCTGACAGTGGTCGTGCTGAAGGTCGGTGGTCGCACGATCATGATGGATGCCGGTTCCGGCGTCGGTCAATGGCAGGAAAATGCCACGCATCTGCCGGCGAACATGGCGGCGGCCGGTATCGACTACAAGAAGATCGATACGATCATGATCTCGCATTTCCACCCCGATCATGTCTGGGGCCTGATGGAAAAGGGAACGAACAACCCGGTTTTCCCGAATGCCGAGCTCATCGTCAACGCGGTGGAATACAACTGGTGGACGGAGCCCGGTCGCGTCGAGAAGCTTGCCGAAGGCCGAAAGCCGGCCGGCAAGCGCATCGCCGCCGTCTTCCCGAAATGGAAGAACTGGAAGCTGGTGGATGACGGAGCCGAAGTCGCGCCCGGCGTCCGGCTGCTGTCGGCACCCGGCCATACGCCTGGTCATTCGACCTATCTGGTGAGCTCCGGAAACAAGCAGCTGCTCGTCTCCGCAGACATCATGTACGTGCCTGCGCTGCTCGCGCCGCATCCCGACTGGCAGGGCAGCTACGATCAGGACGGACCGACGGCGATAGCCACGCGCCGCCGTCTCATCGATCGCGTCATCGCAGACAATATCGCGATCTGCGGTTCGCACTTTCCGTTCCCCGGCTCAGGCACCTTCGTCAAGGACGGAAGCGCCTATGGCTTTACCCCGACAATCCAGGCCTGAAAGGCTCCAAGGAGACGATCATGATCAAGACCAGCAAATACGTGGTTCTAACCTTCATCGGCTTTTGCGCCGCTTCCGCCGGCTTTACGGCGATCAGTGCGCTACCGGCTTTTGCCGTCGACAACATGGAATCGACGGACGCACCGGACCTTACTTCGGTGCGTGCCAAGATCGACGCCAAGGACTATGCCGGCGCGCTCCAGGAACTCCGCGACCTCGCTGAAGATAACCAGCAGGCAGACGTGTATAATCTGATGGGCTTCACGCTGCGCAAGACCGGCGACTTCAAGACGTCGCTGACCTATTACACCAAGGCGCTGGAACTGCAGCCGGATCACAAAGCGGCACGCGAATATCTCGGCGAACTCTATATCGAGACCGGCGACATGGCGAAGGCCGAGGAGCAGGTGTCCGTGCTCAAGCAGCTCTGCCCTACGGGCTGCGAAGAGCTTGAGGACCTGCAAGATGCCATCGCAGCGAAAGGAGGCAACTAAACGGCATGTAGACTGCAAGGCAGGCGGGTCTACCGCCTGCTTTCTTCGAAGAGGAGGTTACAATGGAAAACGCTTTAGCGGAAAACGCTTCGGGCCGGGTTCGGCTGGCCGATCTCATTCTTCTACTTGGCAGGTTCCTGCTGGCCCTGATCTTCCTGCATGAAGGCGCGACGCTTGCGGCCGATATGACTGCTACGCTCGCTGCCTTTCAGAAGCTCGGATTGCCGGCGATCGTGACATTTGGTGTCGTCGCCCTGCAGCTCGGCGCCGGTCTCTCCGTTGCCGCCGGCCTGCTGAGCCGGCTCGGCTCGGCGGCGCTAGGGCTGTTCTGCCTCGCTACGGCCTTTCTGTTTCATACCAACTTTGCGAGCCAGAACGAGTTGCTGCATTTCGAGAAGGATCTTGCAATAGCAGGCGGCATGTTCGTCCTGGCGGTGAGGGGCGCTGGATCGATATCAATCGACAATCTCGTGAAGCGACAGGTGAAGGAGTTGCATCCCTGGCTCAAGGCGGTGCTCTAGCCAACGGAGGTCGCAAGCACCGCCGTCAGAAGATCGCCTGTCCTGCCATCAGGGCCAGGATAAGGAAGATCAGGAAGACAACGAGGAATATGCCGAAGAGCACGCGGGCGATCGTTGCGGTCGCCGCAGAGATGCCGGAGAAGCCGAAAAAGCCGGCGACGATCGAGATTGCCAGAAATATCAGAGCCCATTTTAACATGGATATCCTCCTTCCGTGATTGCCGGGAGAAGACGCGCCAAAGCCGATTTTGTTCCAAAATGCTAGAATGGAACGCCCTTCCCTGAAGGCGCATTACTTTGCCCCGCAAAGGCTTTTCAAAGAGGTCCCGATCTGTTTGAAGGGATCGTCATCGATTTGCCCCATCGACGAAAGCCATCGTCCATGAATGCCTTTCTGGACCCCCAGGTCATATCCGCCTATCTCGAAGTGATCATGATCAACATCATCCTGTCGGGGGATAATGTGATTGTCATCGGCATGGCCGCCGCCGGCCTCTCCGCCGATTTGCGCGGGAAAGCGATCGTCGCCGGCATTGCCGCAGCCGCCGTCGTCCGCATCGTTTTTGCCGTTATCGCCGCCCAGTTGCTCTTCATCAAGGGCATCACGCTCGTCGGCGGCCTGCTGCTTCTGTGGATCTGCTGGACGATGTTCGGCGAGTTGCGGGAGAGGGGCGAAGAGGGGGCTCAGGAGGAGGCCGGCCACCACGCTCACAGGCCGAAACTTTTCCGGAAGGCGATCGGCCAGATCATCTTTGCGGACCTTTCCATGTCGCTCGACAATGTCCTGGCCGTCGCCGGTGCCGCGAAGTCGAACATGCACGCCTTGATCTTCGGCCTTATCCTTTCCGTCATCCTGATGGGTGTCGCATCCAGCCTCGTGGCAAAACTGCTTAACCGCTTCCGTTGGATCGGCTGGATCGGCCTCGCCATCATCGTCTATGTGGCGCTCGACATGATATGGGAAGGCGGCATAGAGCTGTTCGCGCTTTATGGTCAGGCCCAATAGCCGGATCTAGATTTTCAGGCTTGAGAGCAGCGATATAAGCTGGGATTGGCGCTGTGTGCCCGTCTTGGCGAGAACCTTCTTCACATAGCCGCGAGTCGTCTCATAGGTCAGGCCGGATATTTCGGCGATCTGGCGTGGCGATGAACCATCCATCAGCAGGCGCGCTACCGTCGTTTCCTGAGGCGTGAGCGAAAAGAGCCGGCGCAGCAAGTCGCGGCTTGGGGCCACTCGCTCCGAGAGATCCGTGATGATGGCGACCGCGGCGGAATGCGAGAAGAGTTCGGCAGGTACACCGTTAAGCCGCTGGGCACGGATTATCAGCGGCGCCTTTCCGGGACGGGAAAACAGGACCGGCGTGGAAGCGGCCGGATTGGTGAGGGGCTCCTTCGAAAGCGTTGCCTGCAGGTGGCGTCGCAGGAGCCCCGTCTCTTCCTGGCGGAGAGTGACGAGTTCGCGATCGGCAATCCGGATGTTGTCGTCGAGCAGCATCTCTGCCCGCTGGTTCAGCCTGGTGATGCGCCCAAAACGGTCAAAGAAGACCACGGCGGTGCCGGCGAGCTCGAATGCCTCGCTCATGCTGTCGATCTTGGCGACATGCAGCGCGCGGATGATTTCGGCGGCGGCAGTCAGCCTCGACTGCATCTTTGCAAGCACGCGCTCATCATCGCGATCGAAGGGCTGGTCTTGAATCCGGCGCTGCAGGTTGAGGCTCAGCATCGTATCACCGGAGGTGAAGCCCACCATGGCGGAATAGCGGAAGCGGAAGCGGGCCAGGAACTCGGTGTAGAAGCTCTCGTGCTTGAATTCTTCCTCGCCGGCGATGTCGTGTTCGATGACGACGCTCTTGGCCATCGCAACCGCCAGGCCGCGTTCGCGGAAGTCACGCTGATACCATTCCTCGTCGAAATAAACCTTGAAGGCCTCCAGCAAGTTCGGGGTGGTCAGGAAGCCGGCGGGGAATTTCCCGCGCACCGGCATGATATGCGTGCCGATGGAACCGGTGGCGCGGCTGATCTGCTCCAGCGTGCGCTCCCAGCTTGCCGGCATAAGAGCGGATTCCAGCAACCCGTCTAAAGCCGTTTCAAGCTCGGAGATATCAATGCGCGTCGCCATGAGTAGGTAATGCCTGACCGATCTCTTTCATCCGACAAGGAAGCACACTTATCGCGAGCCGACAAATAGTGTGAAACGGCAATTCCACGTTTAGAAATAGTATTTGCAGTTGTATTACGACAAAGTGACAAAAGTCACTGATGGCGACAGTGACTTTTGAATCAGATCAAGATTTTGCCGTTCAACTATCCGTGATTGATCATGACGTGACGGACGGCGGTGTAGTCTTCCAGAGCGTAGACAGACATGTCCTTGCCGTAGCCTGATTGCTTGAGGCCACCGTGCGGCATCTCGTTGACCAGCATGAAATGCGTATTGATCCAGGTGCAGCCATATTGCAGGCGAGCAGCGGTCTTCATGCCGCGGCCGACATCCCTGGTCCAGACGGATGAGGCGAGGCCGTAATCGCTGTCGTTGGCCCAGTTCACCGCATCCTCTACCTCGGTGAAGCGGGTGACAGAGACGACGGGTCCGAAAACTTCACGGCGGACGATCTCGTCTTCCTGCGTTGCACCCGCGACGACCGTCGGCGCGAAGAAGAAGCCTTTGTCGCCAGAGACCCTGCCGCCGGTGGTGATTTCCATATGCCTATGTTCGGAGGCGCGGGTGACGAAGCTTTCAACACGGTCGCGCTGGCGCTTGGAAATCAACGGGCCAATTTCGTTCTCGGTGTCGTCAGCCTGGTTGAAGCGGATGCTGGAGACGGCCGATGTCAGGTCGGCGACGAAATTGTCGTAGACCTTCGCATCAGCGTAGATCCGGCAAGCGGCTGTACAGTCCTGGCCGGCATTATAGTAACCGAAGGTGCGGATGCCTGCGACGACGGCATCGATATCGGCATCGTCGAAGACGATGACCGGCGCTTTGCCGCCAAGTTCCAGATGGGTGCGCTTGACGGTCTTGGCAGCGGCCTGCAGCACTTTCTTACCGGTCGCAATGTCGCCGGTGATCGATACCATGTTGATCTTCGGATGGTTGATCAGGGCGTTGCCGACACTCTCGCCGCGGCCGAGAACGATGTTGACCACGCCTTCGGGGAGGATATCGGCAAGGAGCTTTGCCATCTTCAGCGCCGTCAGCGGCGTCTGTTCAGACGGTTTGAAGACCACGGTATTACCACCGGCGATGGCGGGTGCGAGCTTCCAGGCCATCATCATCAGCGGGTAGTTCCAGGGCGCAATCGATCCGACGATGCCGATCGGGTCACGTCGGATCATCGAAGTGTGCCCGGGAAGATATTCGCCGGAGACCGGTCCGTGCAGATTGCGCACGGCACCGGCGAAGAAGCGGTAGCAATCGACGATGGCCGGGATTTCATCATTCAGCACGGCATTGATCGGTTTGCCGCAGTTCAGCGCCTCGAGCGTGGCGAAGCCCTGCGCATCTTTTTCAATGGCGTCGGCAATTTTCAGGAGGTAGGCAGAACGTTCGGATGGTGTCGTCTGCGACCAGGCGACAAAGGCTTTCTCGGCCGCATCCACGGCGGCGTCGATCTGGCCGAGCGAGGCTTCCGCAAGGTTCAGCACCGTTTCGCCCGTCTTCGGGTTCAGAATGTGCTCTTCCGTTTCCGTGCCGCTTTCGAAGCGGGAACCGATCAGCATTTGCGTGTCCATGGGCGTTCTCCCTTGTGGTTGATCGAGTGGGGCGGAGGGGGTTCCGCATCCCGCTCCGGTTATTTGCCGGCGCCGGCGATCTGGTCGCCGTCGCGAGTGAGGTAATAGGCTGCCAGGATCGGCAGGAAGGTGACGAGCACGACGACCATGGCGACCACATTGGTGACCGGGCGCTGACGGGGGCGGATCAACTCTTCGAGCATCCAGATCGGCAGCGTGGATTGCTGGCCGCCGGTGAAGGTGGTGACGATCACCTCATCGAAGGACAGGGCGAAGGCGAGCATGCCGCCCGCGAGAAGCGCGGTGCCGATATTCGGCAGGATGACATGGCGGAAGGTCTGGAAGCCGTCGGCACCCAGATCCATCGAGGCTTCGATCAGCGAGGCCGATGTGCGGCGGAAGCGGGCAACGGCGTTGTTGTAGACGACGACGACGCAGAAGGTGGCGTGGCCGAGCACGATCGTCCAGACCGAGAAGGGGATGTCGAAGAGGCTGAAGGCGGAGCGAAGCGCAATGCCGGTGATGATGCCGGGAAGCGCGATCGGCAGAATGACGAGCAGCGAGATCGCTTCACGGCCAAAGAATTTCGTCTGGCTGACGGCGGCCGCACAGAGCGTGCCGAGGATCAGCGCAATCACGGTCGCGATGCAGGCAACCTGCAGCGAGAGGCCAAGAGCCGACCAGACATCCGGGCGATTCCAGGCGATGCCGAACCATTGCAGCGTCAGGCCTGGCGGCGGCCACTGGTAGCTCTTCTCTTCCGTCGTGAAGGCATAGACGAAGATCAGCAGGATCGGCAGATGCAGGAAGAGCAGGCCGCCGGCGGCTGCGATCTTCAGGACGAGGGGTGATTTCTGTCCGCGGTCAGAGCGCATCGAAGGCTCCCATGCGTTTGGCGAGCCACAGATAGATCGCCATGATGGCAATCGGCACGACGGAGAAGGCAGCGGCGAGCGGTACGTTGCCAGCCGTTCCCTGCTGCGTATAGACCGCCTGGCCGATGAACAGACGGGACGAGCCGATGATCTGCGGGATGATGTAATCGCCCAAAGTCAGCGAGAAGGTGAAAATCGAACCGGCGACGATGCCGGGCAGCGCCAGCGGGAAAAGCACGGTTCGGAACGTTTGGCGTGGCGTAGCGCCAAGATCGGCCGAGGCCTCGATCAGGTTGCCGGGTACGCGCTCGAGGGCTGCTTGCGTTGGCAGGATCATATAGGGCAGCCAGATGTAGACGAAGACGATGAAGGTGCCGAGATAGCTGACGGAGAGCGAATTGCCGCCTACGATGGGCAAAGCGAGTACGCCGTCGAGAAGCCAGGACAGATGGAACCTCTCGAAGAACCAGGTGAGGATACCTTCCTTCGCGAGGATCAATTTCCAGGCGTAGATCTTGACGAGATAGCTCGACCAGAGCGGCATCATGACGCCAAGATAGAAGAGGGCCTTCCATTTTCCTTGCGCATAGCGGGCCGCATAGTAGGCGATTGGAAAGGCAACGAGGGCCGAGGCGACCGTCACCAGCGCCGCCATCAGGATTGTTCTGATGATGATGTCGAAATTGCTGGGGTTTAGAAGCTGGGCATAGGTGTCGAGGGTGAACTCGTAATTCACCATCCCCGAGAAATCGTCGATCGAGAAGAAGCTCTGCAGCAGCAGCGCTATCAGCGAGCCGATATAGATGATGCCGAGCCAGAGCAGCGGTGGGGTCAGCATCAGGAAGAGCAGCAGTTTCGGGTGGCGCCACAAGCTGTCCGAAAGGCGGCCGAAGAAACCGCCACGTTGCGGCAGGATCGAAGTCTCGGGCTTGGTGATTGCCAGCGCCGTCATGCCGCATCATCCATATAGTGCACGTCGCCCTGCTGCCAGGAAAGGCGGATGGCGGTGCCGATATCGGGCACGTCGCTGCCGGCCGGCAGCATGACGTGAAGACGCGATCCCCTGGTCTCGACGGCAAGCCGGGTCGCCGCACCCAGGAAGCTGGCATTTTCGACCCTGGCTTCAATGCCGTCAGCTGCGATGTGGATTGCTTCCGGCCGCAGGCTCGCCCAGCGTTTCTCGCCGCCAAGGGCTGTCATGACATCGGGGGCGATGACATTCGACGAGCCGACGAAATCGGCAACGAAGCGTGTTTTCGGACGCCGATAAATGTCCTGGGGGGTGTCGTGCTGGACGATGCCGCCGTTGTTGAAGACCGCGACGCGGTCGGCCATGGAGAGCGCTTCGCCCTGGTCGTGGGTGACGAAGATGAAAGTGATGCCAAGCGCGCGCTGCAGGCTCTTCAACTCCTCCTGCATCTGCTCGCGCAGTTTCAGGTCCAGGGCGCCAAGCGGTTCGTCGAGCAGGAGTACCCGTGGCTTGTTGACGAGTGCACGGGCGAGCGCCACACGCTGGCGCTGGCCGCCGGAGAGTTGGCCGGGACGGCGGCTGCCATAGCCGGGCAGCTTCACCAGTTCCAGTGCCTTCTCGGCTTCCTTGATCCGCTCCGTCTTGCCGACGCCCTTGACCATCAGCCCGTAGGCGACGTTGTCGAGTATATCGAGATGCGGGAAGAGCGCGTAGTCCTGAAAGACGGTGTTGACGTTGCGGCGATAGGGCGGAACGCCTTCGGCGGTCTCGCCGAAGATTTCGATATGTCCCGATGTCGGCTGTTCGAAGCCTGCGATCAGGCGCAGGCAGGTTGTCTTGCCGGAACCGGACGGGCCGAGCATGGCGAAGAACTCGCCGGGCACGATTTCAAGTTCAACGCCATCGACGGCGCGCACCGCGCCGAAATGGCGAGACACCTTCTGGAAACGGACGGCTGACGTCATGGAAGCTCCGGACCTGTATCATTCGAGGGAGGCATTGGCCTTCGTTCTAAACGCGCTGCCCCAAACCCCTCCCCACAAGGGGGAGGGGCTTAACCTGCGGCGCCCACTCTCAAACCTTTCGGCGTTTCAGCAGGAATGCGGCGGTGCCACTCCGGCCCCTCGACTTTGCGAGGAGTTGGGAAAGGCACTTACGTTGATCGGCCTGGCGTCAACGCCCGCCGATCACGCCGATATAATCCGATACCCAGCGATGATAGGGCACGCATTCGCTCTCGGTCGTGCATTTGGCGACCGGGGTCTTCCAGAATTTGATCTTTTCGAAGTGATCGTAACCGTTGCCGTTGCAGCCGGTGTCGGTCAGCAGCTCGTTGCCCTTGCAGGCTGCCGGAACCGAGGGAACGGCGCCGAACCAGGCGGCGGCATCGCCCTGTACTTTCGCCTTCAGGGAGTGTTCCATCCACATATAGGCGCAGTTCGGATGCTCGCTGTCGGCGTGCAGCATGGTCGTGTCAGCCCAGCCAGTTACCCCTTCTTCAGGGAAGGTCGAAGCGATCTTCTGCTTGTCTGCCTGCATCAGATTGACCTGGAACGGCCAGGAGCCGGAGGCAACGACACCTTCGTTCTTGAAGTCGTCGACCTGGATCATCGCATCATGCCAGTAGCGCGAAACAAGCTTGCGCTGGCCACGCAGCAGGTCGAGGGCGGCCTTGTACTGATCCTCGTTGAGCTCGTAAGGATCCTTGATGCCGAGATCGGGCTTGTGCGCCATCAGATACATGGCCGCATCGGCGATATAGATCGGGCCGTCATAGGCCTGGACGCGGCCCTTGTTGGACTTACCATCAGGCAGGTTCTGCTCTTCGAAGACGACGTTCCAGCTCGTCGGCGCCTTATCCTTGAAAGTGTCCGTGTTGTACATCAGTACGTTCGGGCCCCAGAGATAAGGCACGCCGTAGTGGACGCCGTTCACCGTATGCCAGGGCGCATTCTGCAAGCGCTCGTCGATGGTCTTGAAGCTCGGAATCAGGTCGGTGTTGATCGGCTGGACGCGCTTGCCGGCCACAAGGCGCAGCGATGCGTCGCCCGAGGCTGTGACGAGGTCGAAGCCGCCTTCGTTCATCAGCGCCACCATTTCATCCGAGGTGGCGGCGGTCTTTACGGAAACCTTGCAGCCCGTTTCCTTCTCGAAGTCGGTGACCCAATCGTAATTCTTGTCGGTTTCACCGCGCTCGATATAGCCGGCCCAGGCGACGATGCTGACGGCGCCTTCTCCCTTGCCCAATTCCTTCAGCGGTTCGGCAGCGATAACCTGCGTCGCGAAACTCAGGCTCGCGAGGGCAGCAGTGCACGATTTCAGAAGATGCTTCATCGTCTGTCTCCCGGTTCGGTGCCGCTTTTGCGGCGTTTTGTTCCCGGAAGAAAAGGTGACGCGGAAAGGCCGGTTTCGCAAATTCATTTATCAGAAAGCCGATATCGGAAATTCCGATACCTAACGGGATCTTCCCGATCGCATGTTCTCGGCGATAGCCACAAAATCGCGCGCCGCCTGCGGCAGGCTGGAGCCCTTGCGCCAGACCATGCCGACCTGCACGACGGGCAGAGAACCGGAAACGTCGCGGCTCTCGATACGGTCGCCTTCCAGCGACCAGGGGCGATAGACAAGATCGGGCAGCAGCGCCACGCCCGCGCCCGTGGCAACCAGGCTGCGTACGGCTTCCACCGAGCGAGTGCGGAAGGCGACGTGTGGACGGGCGCCGAGTGCGGTCAATAGTTTGCCGGTATTCTCCTCGATTTCATCCACCGTCAACATGATCAGCGGTTCGCGGGCGATATCGGCAACCGAGATAATATCGGCCGAGACCAGCGGATGCCCCATTGGCAGCCAGAGGCGATAGGGGGAGGTTTCCAGAATTTCCGCTTGGAGAGCCATGCGATCACGCAGATTTGAAATCACCATGACAGCGACATCCAGCTCGCCGCCGACCAGCAGATGTTCGAGATAACTGCCATTGTCTTCGATGGCGCTGACTTCGACCCCGGGGCAGGCCCGGCGATAGCGGGCCAGCAGGTCCGAAAGTACATAGCCGGCAACGAGCGAAGTAACGCCGATATTGAGCGTGCCGGAAGGTGTGTTCTGCTGGGCGGAAAAGCTGGTGCGGGCATCGGACACCGTTGCCAGGATTTTCGTGGCGTGCCGCAGGAACTGGTGACCATTGTGGGTGATCGAGAGCCCCCGCGGGTGGCGTTCGAACAACACGACCCCGAGGTCGCTTTCGAGTTCTTTCAGCGCCTCCGTTATTGATGATTGGGAGATCGACAGGTTCTGCGCGGCGCGTGTGACCGAGCCCTGTTCTGCAACGGCGACGAAATATTGAATCTGGCGAAGCGTGAAAGCCATGGCGTTTTAGAGCATGTGCGTGAGCGCTCTGGCAAGCGCAGGAGCAGCTGGACCTTTTTTGGTATTTTGCCACTTCGAGACAAAGTCAGAAGGCCCACTTAAACATTCGGAAACGTCATTTCCCTAGCTTAACAGTCACTTGTATTGCGTTGGAGTTTTCAGATGGCGGAGCAGTTGGCGTGAAGGCCTTACTGCGCATATTCCGGCCTTCCCGGAAATTGGCTTTGATCATCGGTGGTAGCGCCCTGTTAGCGGGCGTTTCCGGCGGTGCTGCGGTCTATGTCGGCAAAGACAGGCTGCTGGGTGACGAGGAAGCCGCTGATGGCGTGGCCTGCACCGACGTTAATCTCGTGACGATCAAGAAGCAGGATCATGTCTGGGTCCGCAAATACATCAAGACCGAACCTGTCGACGGCATGACGCGCGTCAAGACGGCGTTGCGCGTCGCCCAGGCCGTCTATGAAGCGCAAAAGCCCGATCTGGTGCAGGTCGTCGTCCTCGACGAGAACGGTCCGACCCTGCGCTCGGACATTCGCGGACGGGCGATCGGCGCCGACGTGGTCTATATTGCGCATCCCGACAAGATGGTCGAAGGTCTCGACGACAAGCCCTATACGGCCCGTTATTACGACGGCAAGGCGAGTGAACAGGGCCTCTTCTACGGCGAACGCATCGAGTTGCCGGACGATCGGATCGCAACGCTGAATGCGAGCCTCAAGGACCCGGCCGATTGCATCGATCCAGTGGCCGTCGCCTCCACCAAGAAAGAGAGCAAGCCGGAAAAGGGCGCTGCGCCCAAGGAGGCTGAGGAACCGTCTGCCCAAGAGCAGGCTGCCAAGGATGCAGCCACTCCGGCGGGAGACGCTCCCGCAGAGGAGCCGCCCGTCAAGAGCGGCCACTAGTTCCGAAAACGATCAGGCAGCAGGCTTGATATTTTCCCTTATCAGTGAGGCATCGCGCGCCGGCGGCTGGCCGAAGAAGCGTGCGTATTCCCTGCTGAATTGCGAGGCGCTTTCATAGCCCACGGTGTAGGCGACCGAGGATGCATTTCCGGATTGGCCAATCAGAAGCTGGCGAGCCTGCAGCAATCGGATGCGTTTCTGGAACTGGATCGGGCTCATCGCCGTCACTGCCTTGAAATGGCGATGAAAGGCGGACACGCTCATCGAGGCGAGGCCGGCAAGCTTTTCGACCTCGACCGCCTCTGCGTAGTGATCGCGTACCCAGCGGATGGCGAGTCTTATCCGCGACAGTGCGCTGTCGGGTGCCGCAATATCACGTAATATCCAGCCTTGTGGCCCCTGCAGCACGCGATAGAGGATTTCGCGTTCATAGGCAGGCGCAAGGGCCGGGATATCCTGCGGCCGCTCCATGAGCTGCAGCATTCTCAGCCAGGCACTGAGAAGTTCCGGCGTCATGCGGCAGACGGAATAACCGCCGCCTTGCCCCTCCTGATAGGTCTGTGGCGGGAGGTCGATGAGAAGGGCGGCCACCCTTGCCGGATCAAGCGACAGACTGACACCGACATAGGGCCTGTCGAGACCGGCTTGCTGCACTTTGCCAGTTGCGGGCATATCCACCGAGATGACAAAATAGGTGGTGGGGTCGTAATAATAGTCCTGGCCGGCGATGGTGAGCGTCTTGCTGCCATCCACGATCAGGTTGACCATCGGCTCATAGATCGCCCCGAGCCTGTGCTCAGGGATCTCTCCCTTGACCATCAATATGCCAGGTATGCCGGTTTCCGTCGGGCGGTTTTCGGCGCGAGCCGTCAGGCGGCGCATCTCTTCGAGCATTGTCTGCATGGGGGAATCCTGACCTAGCTCGTCATTGCGCGCAAGACAAAAGCAGGAATAGGCAAGAACGAGGCAGTTTCCGGCGGAGTAACATCCTACTGTTTCACCTAGCTTCCGGCCATCGAAAGCAAGGAGACATAGATGAAAATCGCAATCATTACCGGTGGCAGCCGGGGCATCGGTCAATCGGCGGCTCAGGAATGCGCGCGGCGCGGCATGGGGGTCATCCTGACCTACAACAGCCACAAGCCCGGCGCCGATGAGGCTGTGGCCGAGATCAAGGCGGCGGGCGGCCAGGCAGTCGCGCTGGCTTTGGATGTCGGCGATGCCGCAAGCTTTCCGTCCTTCGTGGAGGAGGTCAAGCGACTGCTTTCCACCTATTGGGGGCGCAGTGATTTCGATTGCCTCGTCAACAATGCCGGGTTCGGCATGTTCAATCTGATAGAGACGGTGACGGCCGAGCAGTTCGACGCGCTGATGAACGTGCACCTGAAGGGCCCGTTTTTCCTGACGCAGGCGCTGTTGCCGCTGATGGTGGATGGTGGTGTGATCCTCAATGTGACGAGCGCCTCGGTGCGTGTCGCAACGGCCGGTGTGGCGCCGTATGCCGCTCTCAAATCTGGGCTTGAGACCTTGACGCGGTATCAGGCGAAGGAGTTCGGCAACCGCAGGATCCGCGCCAATGCGGTCTCGCCGGGCGCTATTCGCACCAATCTGGCTGATGCCGCGCTGGACAAAAACCCGGAATTTGCGGCGCTGCTTGCCTCGCAGACGGCACTCGGCCGTGTCGGAGAATCCGACGATGTCGGCCGGGTGATCGCCATGCTCGCATCCGAGGATGGCGCCTGGATCAATGCGCAGACGATCGAGGTCGCCGGCGGCTACATGATCTGAGGCGGAATGTTTCAGGAAAAAGCAAAACGGAGCGCCCGAAAGGACGCTCCGTTTTGACGTTCAGGCAATTCGTTTCTCAGTCAGCCTTGGCGCGGCGGGCCGGGAACAGGATGACGTCGCGGATAGACGGCGCGTTGGTGAGGAGCATGATCAGGCGATCGACGCCGATGCCGAGACCGCCGGCGGGCGGCATGCCCTGGTCAATCGCATCGAGGAATTCCTCGTCGAGCTGCTTTTCCTTCTCGCCACGGGCATGGGCCTGCTCGAGCTGTTCCACCATGCGGCGGCGCTGCTCTTCCGGATCGTTGAGCTCGGAGAAGGCGTTGCCGAGTTCCCAGGCGTTGCAATAGGTCTCGAAGCGCTCGACGAGGCGCGGCTCGCCCGGCACTTCCTTGGCGAAGGGCGAAATGTCCTTCGGGAAGTGGGTGACGTGCGAGGGCTGGATCAGCGTCTGCTCAACCTTTTCTTCGAAGATGAAGGCAAGGCATTCGCCCCAGGTCCAGTCCTTCTCGACCGCGAAGCCGGCTGCCTTGGCGGCGGCGCGGGCTTCTTCGTCGGTCTTCATCGCCAGGAAATCGATACCGGTCACTTCCTTGACGGCGTCGGGCATCGGAACGCGCTTGAACGGGCCCTTGAAGGACATGGTCTTGTCGCCGAAGGGGAATTCCGTCGTGCCGTGGATGGAGAGCGCCAGGCTCTCGAACAGCCGCTCGACGAGGTCCATGATGTCCTCGTAGTCGGCATAGGCCCAGTAGCACTCCATCATGGTGAATTCCGGATTGTGCCGGGTGGAGACGCCTTCGTTGCGGAAATTGCGGTTGATCTCGAAGACCTTGTCGGTGAGGCCGGAGACCAGCGTGCGCTTCAGGAACAGTTCCGGCGCGATGCGCAGGTACATGTCGAGCTTCAGCGTGTTGTGATGCGTCTTGAACGGCTCGGCGGTGGCGCCGCCGTAGACCGAATGCAGCATCGGCGTTTCGACTTCCATGAAACCGTCGTCTTCCATGAAACGACGAATTCCCGAAAGTATCTTCGAACGCTGCTGGAAACGCAGCTTCGATTCCTCGTTGGTCATGATGTCGAGATGGCGCTTGCGGTAGCGCAGCTCGATGTCGGAGAGGCCGTGCCACTTCTCGGGCATGGGCAGCAGCGACTTGGTGAGCATCTCGATCTTCTGCGCGTTGATCGTCAGCTCGCCGCGCTTGGTGCGACGCACGATGCCGGTGACGCCGATAATATCGCCGATGTCGATCATCGGCAGCAGCGCACGGGCTTCTTCCGGGGTCGTGTCCTTGTGACTGAAAATCTGGATCTTGCCGCCGGCATCGTGGATGTCCATGAACATGCCGGAGTTGCGCGACGAGTAGACGCGGCCGGCGACCGTCACGACATCCTGTGTCTCGACGTCGGGTTCCAGGTTCTCGTATTTCGCGGCCAGCTCGGCATTGGTCAGCGTGCGGTGGAAATGCGCCGGATAGACGTCGCCGATCTGCTCGCGCAGCAGCTTCAGCTTCTGGGCGCGCACTTCCGTTGCGTCGGAGGAAAGGGTGTTTTCGGTCTTGTTGTCAGCCATTGTCTGGATCCTCTGACTGTTCTTACTTCGAGCCGACGAGGGCGGCGACTGCCTGCGAGGCAAGCTTCAGGCGCTGACGCACGACGGAGCGACCGAGGATCGCCATGGAATCGAAAAGCGGCAGCGAGCGCGACGAGCCGGAAACGGCAACGAAGAGCGGAGCGACGACGACTTTCAGCTTCTTGCCCATGCGGTCGGCGATGGCGCGCAGTTCAGCTTCGATCGTCTCGACGTTCCATTCCAGGATCTTTTCGAGATCCGGCTGAACGGTGTTGAGGATTTCCAGGATCTCTTCCGGCGGCGACTTGATCCTGGCGAAATCCGACGGCTGCAGGCCGAGGTCGGACTTCAGCAGGAAGCCTGCGAGATCGGGCAGTTCGCCGAGCTTGGAAATGCGCGTCTGCGACAGGCGCAGGCCAGCCATCAGACGATCGTTTTCCATCGCCCAGGTGAGGACACGGGCGCGGAAGTCCTCTTCCGAGAGCTTTTCGCGGATCCAGCGGCCATTCAGCCAGTCGAGCTTCTGGATGTCGAAGATCGCGCCGGCCTTGGACAGGTTCTCCGGGTCGAACTTTTCGGAGAGCTCGTCCATGGTCAGCAATTCTTCGCCTTCGGAGATCTGGATGAAGAACAGGCCGAGGAAGTTCATCAGCGCTTCGGGGATATAGCCGAGCGCGGAATAATAGGAGATCGAGGTCGGGTTCTTGCGCTTGGATAGCTTCGACTTGTCGGCGTTGCGCATCAACGACAGATGCATGAACACCGGCTGGTCCCAGCCGAAGTAGCGATAGAGCAGGATGTGCTTCGGCACGGAGGCCAGCCACTCTTCGCCGCGCGCGACATGGGTGATCTTCATCAGATGATCGTCGATGACGTTTGCCATATGATAGGTCGGCATGCCGTCGGCCTTGATGAGGACCTGCATGTCGACGGAATCCCATGGGATCGACACGTCGCCATAGACGCCGTCGGTGAAGTCGCATGAGCCTTCGGTCGGGATCTTCATGCGGATGACGGTGGTTTCGCCGGCGGCCATGCGCGAAGTGACTTCCTCGGCCTTCAGCGTCAGGCAAAGACCATCATACTTTGGCGGCTTGCCGGCGGCACGCTGGCCTTCGCGCATCTGCTCCAGCCGCTCGGGCGTGCAGAAACAGCGGAAGGCATGGCCCTTGTCCAGCAGTTCCTGGGCGTAGGGCTGATACATGTCCTTGCGGTCGGACTGGCGATAAGGGCCGTATGGGCCGCCGATATCGGGACCTTCCTTCCATTCCAGCCCGCACCACTTCAGCGCATCCAGCACTTTCGTCTCGAATTCAGGTGTCGAGCGCGTCGCATCTGTATCCTCGATGCGCAGGATGAACTCGCCGCCATGCTTCTTGGCAAAGAGGTAGTTGAAGAGAGCGATGTAAGCGGTGCCGACATGCGGCTCGCCGGTCGGCGAGGGAGCGATGCGGACGCGGACGCCGGAAGCTGTCATTTTTTATGTGCCCGTCAATGAATGCCGAGCGGCTTTTCAAGGAAAGCGACGTCGGCCTGGAGAACGCAGATATCTTTCGGAAGCCGGCTGGAGAAGGGCATCTGCCCGCATATTCCGCCGATTATCCGTATGGCTGCGCTTAGGCCATATTCAAAGGGGAACGTCAAGAAAAACCGCTTTTGGCGGGCTTCTGCCGACCCGCCCGCGCGAGGCCGTTGGGCAATATATTAAGCTCTCCCGTGCATTACTTCAGGCATTGAACAATCCATTGTTTTTATGAGTCATATTATGCGTGTTTCCTTGATGCGTCTCCTCGCGGATCGCTATGGTAATTTCGGTGTCCTGACGGCCCTGGCGATCGTCCCGCTGCTTGGTGCTGCCGGCATTGCAGTCGATTATGGCAGTGCTCTCGAAATTCACTCGGATCTGATGGGTGCTGCGGATGCGGCAGCGCTCGGCGCGATAGCGGCAAAATCGCCGGCCCTGCTTGCGGCCCAGCAGATGAAGCAGGACGGCGAAGTCACTGTCGGCGATGCTGACGGCAAGACGCTCTTCCTATCGCAGCGCGACGTGCATCTCGGCGCGGCTTCGCTCGACGTTGACGTCAAGGTTATCAAGTCGGGTGGCGATATTAGCTCCAAGGTAACCTTCACGGCACAGGTTCCGACGACCTTCATGCGGGTTCTCGGTCAGGACACGATGACGGTTACCGGTGTGGCAACAGCGATCTATGGCACAGAGAGCCGCGTTTATACCGACTTCTACATGCTGCTCGACAATACGCCGTCGATGGGCATTGGTGCCACGCAAGGGGATATCGACAAGCTTGTCGCCGTCTCGGCCAATGCTCAGGATGCGGCCGGCCGCAATTGCGCTTTTGCCTGTCACATGTCCTGGACTGGCAGCGATGGTGTCGTGCATGATGACAAGGGAAGCAATTTCTATATTGCCCGCCAGAATGACGTGACACTGCGCATCGACGTCGTGGCGCAGGCTGCCAAGGCGCTCATGGATGACGTCACCAGTCTGCGCACCTCACCGGACCAGTTTCGCGTTGCCGCCTACAGCTTCGGCAAGGCGGCAAAGGAACCGGGATATGGCATCATGAAGGTTTCGGCACCGACCATCGACATGGCAAGTATCGCCAATGCGGTTGGGCAGGTGACGCTGATGACGACCGACCATCATGGTTATAACGAGGATGCGCTGACGAGCTTCGATACGGCGCTGACCAATATGGGCAACGAGATCAAGGGAAATGGCGGCACCGGCACCAGTACCAGCGATCGTCAGACTGTCATTTTCTTCGTGACCGACGGCCTGGGCGACAGCCGCAAACCATCAGGCTGCACTGGTTACCTCGGATGGGCCGATGCCGACCGCTGTCTCGAACCGATCGACCTGAAGTATTGTTCGCAGCTGAAAAGCCGGAACATCAAGCTCGCGATCCTCTACACAACCTATCTTCCGATCCCGACGGATCCGATCTGGAACCGGGCGATTAATCCGACTTTCGGCACGCAGATCGGCCCGAAGCTCAAGCAATGTGCTTCCGACGATCTGTTCTTCGAAGTGAAGCCCGGCGACGACATGAAGCAGGCGATGTCGGTCCTGTTCAGCAAAGCCGCCGGTGCTGAGAAAAATCTCCGCCTCACTCAGTGAGGCGGAGCCGCTCAGCGAAGATTGAACCGAGGGGCGACCTTAGTGGCCGCCTTCGCGCTTTCGTTTGCGGGCGTTTCTCGCGAACATGTTCAGCACCTCGACGAGGGCCGAGAAGGCCATGGCGGCGTAGACGTAGCCCTTCGGCACGTGGAAACCCATACCGTCTGCAATCAAGGTCGTACCGATCATCAAGAGGAATGCGAGCGCCAGCATGACGATCGTTGGGTTGCGCTCTATGAAATTGGCGAGTGGCGTTGCGGCGACGAGCATGACCGTGACGGCGGCGATGACAGCGACGATCATGATCGGCAGGTGCGGGGTCATGCCGACGGCCGTGATGATGCTGTCCACCGAGAAGACGAGGTCGAGCAGCAGGATCTGGCCGATCGCCGAAGCGAAGCTTGTGCCTGTCGCGCCTGCGATGAAATTCTCCTGTTGATCCTCAGGATCGACATTGTGGTGGATTTCCTTGGTGGCCTTCCAGACGAGGAAAAGACCGCCGGCGATCAGGATGAGATCCTTCCAGGAGAAACCATGGCCGAAGAGCTCGAAGAGCGGTTCGGTGAGCTGGACGATCCAGGCGACGGTGCCAAGCAGGGCAAGACGCATGATGAGGGCTAGGGCGATACCGGTCTTGCGAGCCCTTTCCCGATGCTCAGGCGGTAGCTTGTTGGTGAGGATGGAGATGAAGATCAGGTTGTCGATCCCGAGAACAACTTCCATCACAACCAGCGTGACGAGCGCCACCCAGGCAGCCGGGTCCTGAATGAGCGTCATGATATCCTGCATCGGCATATTTCCCCTTGCGTCGCATATGGACGCGGACAATGTATCGTTGCGGACCTGTCGCGCAAGCACCGCAAGGGGATATACGAAAACGGTCGGGCTTTTATTCCTTGATCGGCAACCAGATTTCCGTCAGCCCCATTCCCGTATAGGGATCGAAACGCTCATCGTAGCGTTCGAACATGTCGGGCATGCTGCCATGTTCGAGGCCTGACGTCGGCCACCAGTTACCGAAGATCAGGTCCATCGTGGCCGGTATGCCGGAAACATGACCGCGGTGGGAGAAGACAGCGTAGCGCTGGGCCGGCAGCTTCAGTGTTGCAAAGCCTTCAGGCAGATCGTCGGCATCGGAGACCTCGATCGCCGCCATATAGCGGAATTTCTCGGCCTCGCCGTCGATATGGATACAGATCCCGTAGGCGACATTGCCCTTCTGGTTGGGGATATGGCCGAAATGCTGGTTGAATTTCTGCCAGAGCGAGGGGATCGCGGCATTGCCGCCATAGGCATAGGTTTCCTGGAGGCCGGCGAAAAGCATCGGCTGAAGGGTTTCGAAACGCGGCGGTTCAAGATCGTTGAGAGTTGCGGTTTTCATCCTGATGGGCTCCATCAATGCGAGATTGCGAATGTGCCCCTGTCGGCGCACCGCCTCGGGCGTCATGCCGAACTGGTCGCGGAAGGCACGGGTGAAAGCCTCGTGCGAGCCGTAGCCCGCGCCGAGGGCAACCTCGAGAATGCTCGATGAGCCCGAGATGAGCGATAGCGCGGCAACGCTGAGACGCCGTGCGCGGATATAGGTGCTGATCGAATGGCCCGTCACCAATCCGAAGACGCGCGACAGATGGTAGCGCGATAATCCGGCTGCCTCTGCGATCTCGTCGAGGTTTATTTCGGTTTCGAAATGGCTCTCGATGAACCATATCGCTCGTCCGATAGCGGTCATCTCTTCTCCCCTGGTTGCCGCTTCATTCCTAAAGGAAATGGTGCGGCCGGATTTGATCGCTATTGCGCAAATCCGGCAGAAAACCAATCAGGGTCAGGATGGGATCAGATGTTCTCGTGCTTGCGAACGCCGTATGCGGCCATGAAGACATTGATTGCGCCGCGAATGACGCGTTCGATCTCGTTGCGCGGCGGCGGGCCTTCCATGTTGCCGAAGAGGCGCAACTTGAAGAAACTGCCGCTTGCGAGGTCGAGGAACTGACCGGCGGCGAGATCGATATCGTCGATCTTCAGGGTGCCGGCTTGCACATGCCGCTCCAGGAAGTCGTGCATGATGGTGCGCAGGTTCTGCGGCCCCTTGAAGAAACGCTGACAGAGAAGGGGCATACGCTCACGCACACCGAGCACGGTACGCATGGCGTCGATGACCTTGTCTTCGGTCATGTGGGTAACGAAAGTTATCCCGAATTCGTACAGTCCTGCCTCGACGTTGTCGTGCTCAGCAAGGACCGTGCGCACGGCCGCGACGAAGGCGGCTCGCTCGGTCTCGACCATGGCATGGAAGAGCTCTTCCTTGTTGGCAAAGTAGACATAGAGCGTTCCCTTGGAAACACCGGCCTCGCGGGTCACATCATTCATGCTGGCCGCATCGAAGCCCATTTTCAGGAACACGCGCCTTGCACCATCGAGGATCTGCTGGCGCTTGGCCGGATCCTCACCCGCAGCAAAGCGGCCTCCCTGATTGGGTGGGCTCAATACGGCGGTATCCTCGGGCTTCAGTGTCATGTCTCCTTAACCGTCTTCGCGAATTCGTGTTTTCTTTTAAAGAAATCGAACCGATTGGTTCTATGCATCTTGATATGAAGTCAAAAACCCTTTATGTCAACTGAACCGAACCGTTCAGTTCGATTATTTTACTCCAGATCGGTAGCCTGTATATGTCGACAAACCAGAAAAGCAATGTCGCGCGCATCGTCAGCGAAAATGCCGGCACCGAAGAGGTGAAAGCGGAAGCTGCAGCTCCTGCCGAAGCCCCGAAGGCCGAGGCACCGCAGACGGCTCCCGCGCAGTCTGCGCCTGCTGTCGCACCGGCTGCTCCAAAGAAGCGCCGCAGTTTCGTGCTGCCCGTCGTCGTGCTCGCTCTTCTGGGCGGCGCCGGCTGGTACGGCTACGACTGGTGGACCAACGGCCGCTTCCTCGTGTCGACCGACGACGCTTATATCGAGGGTGACATTGCGACGATCTCGCCGAAGGTCACGGGCTATGTCGCGAAGGTGAATGTTGTCGCCAACCAGGAAGTCAAGGCAGGCGAGGTTCTCGCTACCCTTGATAACGGTGACTACCAGAACGCCCTCGACCAGGCGAACGCGCAGATCGAAACCGAGCAACTGTCGCTCAGCCGCATCGATGCGCAGATCGAAGGCGCCAAGGCGAGCCTTGTGCAGGCCCAGGCCCAGAAGACTGCCCTCGAAGCCACAGTGCGCGGCGCGGAGATCAAGCAGAAGCGCCAGAGCGACCTGCAGGCGAAGTCGGTCGGCACCACCGCAGATCTCGATGATGCCAATACGGCTCTCGATCAGGCGAAGGCAAATCTTGCCGGCGGCGATGCCAACATCGTTTTCGCGCAGGCCAACATCACAATCCTCGAGGCTCAGCGCAAGGAAGCCGAAGGCTCCGTGCGCACGATGGAAATCCAGCGCGACAAGGCCGCACGCGATCTCTCCTTCACCATTTTGAAGGCACCTTATGACGGCGTGGTCGGCAACCGTTCGGTTCAGGAAGGCGATCTCGTTTCGCCCGGTCAGCGGCTGATGGCGCTGGTGCCGACGCACCAGCTCTATATTGACGCCAACTTCAAGGAAACGCAGATCCAGCATCTGGTTCCGGGTTCGAAGGTCAACGTCCATGTCGATGCCTACAGCGACTATCCTGTCGTCGGCACTGTCGAATCCATCGCGCCGGCCTCTGGATCGGTCTTCTCGATGCTGCCGCCGGAAAATGCGACAGGTAACTTCACCAAGATCATCCAGCGGGTGCCGGTTCGCATCGCCCTGCCGCAGGATGCGCTTGATAGCGGTCGCCTGCGCGCCGGTCTCAGCGTTGTCGTCGACGTCGACACCCGCACGGCACCGGTGAAGTAAGCCCTAGGGCGGAGGTAGTCCCATGGCAGGGAGCGCGACAGCAACGGCGGGTTCGATCCCGGCAGCACCTGCGCATGCCGCCGATCGCATGGATCCCAAAAGGCTCATCGCTTTCTTCGCGATGGTGCTCGGGATGTTCATGTCGATCCTCGACATTCAGATCGTGTCGGCTTCGCTTGCCGAAATCCAGGCAGGCCTATCTGCCGGTACGGACGAAATCGGCTGGGTGCAAACGGCCTATCTGATCGCCGAAGTCATCATGATCCCGCTGTCGGGCACGCTGGCGCGTATCATCTCGACACGGTATCTCTTCGCAATCTCGGCTGCCGGTTTCACCATGGCGAGCGCCCTGGCCGCAACAGCGACGAACATCGACCAGATGATCGTCTACCGTGTCATTCAGGGCTTCATCGGCGGCGGCATGATCCCCTCGGTCTTCGCGGCCGCCTTTACGATCTTCCCGCCGTCTAAGCGTGCGATCGTTTCGCCGATCATTGGCCTCATCGCCACGCTGGCGCCGACCATAGGTCCGACTGTCGGCGGTTACCTGAGCCATGCCTTCTCCTGGCACTGGCTGTTCCTGGTCAATATCGTGCCCGGTATCATCGTCACGATCGTCACCTGGAATTTCATCGATTTCGACAAACCGGAACTGTCGCTCTTCAAGAAGTTCGACTGGTACGGCCTGCTGTCTATGGGTGTTTTCCTTGGCGCACTGGAATATGTGCTGGAAGAAGGCAATTCGAACGACTGGTTCAACGATAGCTATATCGTCATGGGAGCCGTCGCATCGGTTGTTGCCGGCATCGTCTTCTTCTATCGGGCCTTCACGGTGGAGTTCCCGGTGGTCGATTTGACGGCCTTCTCGAACCGAAACTTCTCCTTTGGCTCGGTATTCTCCTTCGTCATGGGCATCGGCCTATACGGTCTTACCTATATCTATCCTGTGTATCTCGGCCGTATCCGTGGTTACGATTCGCAGATGATCGGCGAGACGATGTTCGTGTCGGGCCTCGCAATGTTCTTCACCGCGCCGATCGCCGGCCGGTTGTCGACCAAGCTCGACCTGCGTTTCATGATGGCGATCGGTTTCGTCAGCTTTGCGGCAGGTACCTATATCATGACGCATCTGACGCAGGACTGGGACTTCTACGAGCTGTTCATCCCGCAGATCCTACGCGGCTTCGGCCTGATGATGTGCATGGTGCCGATCAACAATATCGCGCTCGGCACCCTGTCGCCGCAGCGTATCCGAGGCGCCTCGGGTCTCTTCAACCTAACGCGTAACCTTGGCGGCGCCGTTGGCCTTGCTGTCATCAACACCGTGCTCACCACCCGGCAGGATGTGCATTACGAGCGGCTGCGCGAGAACGTTCATTGGGGCAATACGGCTGCCATCGACCAGATGAACAATATGACCGCCAATTTCAACAATTGGGGCCTGGATGGCGCTAATGTCGCGGTCAAGCAGATGGTCGGCCTTGCGACCAAGCAAGCAATGATCCTTTCCTTCAGCGATATCTTCTTGATGCTGACAGTGCTTTTCCTGGCGATGATCCTTGGCGTCGTCATGATCAAGAAACCCGCGCCGCAAGGCGGCGGGGGAGGCGGTGGCGGCCACTGACCTCCGGCCGTCATTGCAAGAAAGGCCCTCTTCGGAGGGCCTTTTTGTTTTTCTGCGCCCGAGTTTTCGCGATCCATGAGCAGGTGTTTCGCCACGCAATCATTTTTTGATTTACGTACATCAAATTTGGCGTTAATGGTCTCCTCCAGGAGGAGTGATGAGGCCAACCGTTCATGATATCGCCGCTGCGGCGGGCGTTAGTCTTGCGACTGTGGACCGGGTTCTGAACCAGAGGCCGGGTGTGCGCCATGTGACGCGGGAGAAGGTGGAAACCGCGATCCGCGATCTCGGCTATGTGCGCGACGTGGCAGCTGCAAATCTCGCCAAGGGCCGCGTCTATCCGCTGACCTTCATTTTGCCCGCCAGTGACAATTCCTTCATGCATGGCTTGAATGCCGAAATCCGCGCGGCGATTGCGCGCTCGGCCGCCGAGCGTACGGACATTCGGATCGTCGAGGTGCCCGCCTTCGACCCGCAGGCGCTCGTGCGCGAGCTTGAAACAGTCGCGGCCGAAAAGCCCTCGGGGATCGCGCTGGTGGCCACCGACGCGCCTGAGGTGAAGGCGATTGTGGATCGGTTGGTCCATGACGGAATTCCCGTCGTCACACTGGTTTCCGATTTGACGGGATCGCTGCGTCATCATTATGCCGGCGTCGACAATATCGCAGCAGGGCGCACCGCCGCCCGCCTGCTCGGCCGTTTCCTTGGCGGCGCTAAAGGCGAGATCGCCGTATTGGCGGGTTCCATGTTGGTGCGCGACCATCGTGAGCGCCTGGAGGGCTTTGCGTCCGTCATGGCGCAGGAGTTTCCGGCGCTGCATCTGTTGCCGGTGCTCGAAGGCCGGGATGACCCTGAAGCTGCCCATATGCTGATTGCGGATGCACTTGGGAAGAACGACGGCATCATCGGCATTTACAGCCTCGGTGCCGGTAATCGCGGCCTGATCCGCGCACTGAAGGAAAAGGCTGCCGACAGGGCATTGACGGTCATTGCCCATGAATTGACGGCACATACTCGCGCTGCCGTTCTCGATGGCACTATCGACGCAATCCTCAACCAGGATGCCGGCCATGAGGTGCGCAGCGCGATCCGTGTTCTCAAGGCAAAGGCGGACGGGCTTGCCGTCATCGATGCGCAGGAGCGTATTCGCCTCGACATATTCCTGAAAGACAATCTGCCGTAACGGCAAAGGGAGAAACACCACATGTATCTGGGTCTCGATCTCGGAACTTCGGGCGTCAAGGCGATGCTGATCGACGGCGATCAGAAGATCATCGGCTCGGCCAATGGTTCGCTCGACGTCTCGCGCCCGCATTCCGGCTGGTCCGAACAGGAACCTGCCCATTGGGTACGCGCCACGGAAGAGGCCGTCGCCGGCCTCAAGGCCAAGCATCCGAAGGAGCTTGCCGCGGTCAAGGGCATCGGCCTCTCCGGCCAGATGCACGGTGCAACGCTGCTCGACGCTTCCGACAAGGTGCTGCGCCCCTGCATTCTGTGGAACGATACGCGCTCCTATATCGAGGCTGCCGCGCTCGACGCCGATCCGCGCTTCCGCAAGCTGACCGGCAATATCGTATTTCCCGGATTTACCGCGCCGAAGCTTGCCTGGGTTGCCAAGAACGAACCCGAGATCTTCGCCAGGGTCGCAAAAGTCCTGCTGCCGAAGGATTATCTGCGCCTCTGGCTGACAGGCGAGCATATTTCGGAAATGTCTGACTCGGCCGGTACGTCCTGGCTCGATACCGGCAAGCGTGCCTGGTCGTCCGAGCTTCTGGCTGCCACCAATCTCGATGAAAAACAGATGCCGACACTTGTCGAAGGCACGGAGCAGGGCGGCAAGCTGCGCGCCGCGCTCGCTTCGGCCTGGGGCATATCAGGCGATGTCGTTGTTGCCGGCGGTGCCGGTGACAATGCGGCCTCGGCCTGCGGCATGGGCACGGTCAGCGATGGTGCTGCGTTTGTTTCGCTCGGCACGTCAGGCGTTCTCTTTGCGGCCAACGCTGCCTACCTGCCGAAGCCCGAAAGCGCCGTCCATGCCTTCTGCCACGCGCTGCCGAATACATGGCACCAGATGGGCGTCATCTTGTCCGCCACCGATGCGCTGAACTGGCATTCGTCGGTTACCGGAAAATCGGCCGCCGATCTCACCAGCGAACTTGGCGAAAGCCTGAAGGCGCCGACCGGCGTGACTTTCCTGCCCTATCTCTCGGGCGAGCGCACGCCGCACAATGATGCAGTCATCCGCGGCGCCTTTATCGGCCTCGGACATGAAAGCAGCCGTGTGGTGCTGACGCAGGCAGTGCTGGAAGGCGTGTCCTTCGCGATCCGCGACAATCTCGAAGCGCTGCGGTCTTCGGGCACGGATATTTCCCGCGTCACGGCGATCGGCGGCGGTTCTCGTTCGCGCTACTGGCTTGCCTCGATCGCCACTGCGCTCGGCGTTCCGGTCGACCTGCCGGCGGACGGCGATTTCGGTGCCGCCTTCGGTGCTGCCCGCCTTGGCCTCATTGCTGCAACAGGCGCCGATCCGGTTGCCGCCTGCACCCCGCCGGTTACGGCCGGCACGATCGAGCCGGTCGCCGCACTCAGCGGCGCCTATGAGGATGCCTACAAGCGCTATCGCGCGACCTACCCGGCGATCAAGTCGCTGGTCCATTGATCCGTCCATAAGAACTGAACCCAAGGAGAACCCAAATGAGCACCGGATTTTTCGGCGACATCCAGAAAGTGAAGTACGAAGGCCCAGACAGCACCAATCCGCTGGCCTTCCGCTACTACCAGCCGGACGAAATCGTTCTCGGCAAGCGCATGGAAGACCATCTGCGCTTCGCGGTTGCCTATTGGCACACCTTCACCTGGCCGGGCGGCGACCCCTTCGGCGGTCAGACCTTCCTGCGTCCCTGGTTCGAAGACACGATGAAGGCTGCCAAGCTCAAGGCTGACGTCGCTTTCGAATTCTTCTCGCTGCTCGGCGCGCCCTACTACTGCTTCCACGACGCCGACGTGCGCCCGGAAGGCAAGAACTTTGCCGAAAACACCAAGAACCTGAACGAGATCGTCGACTACTTCGCCGAAAAGCAGGCCGCCACTGGCACCAAGCTGCTCTGGGGCACGGCGAACCTCTTCTCGAACCGTCGCTACATGTCGGGTGCAGCAACCAATCCGGATCCGGATGTCTTTGCTTTCGCCGCTGCGACGGTGAAGACCTGCATCGACGCCACGCAGAAGCTCGGCGGCGAAAACTATGTTCTGTGGGGCGGCCGCGAAGGCTATGAAACCCTCCTCAACACCGATATTGGCCGCGAGCTCGACCAACTCGGTCGCTTCCTCAACCTCGTCGTCGAGTACAAGCACAAGATCGGCTACAAGGGCACGATCCTGATCGAGCCGAAGCCGCAAGAGCCGACCAAGCACCAGTACGACTATGACGTCGCGACGGTCTACGGCTTCCTCAAGAAGCACGGCCTCGAAAACGAAGTGAAGCTCAACATCGAGCAGGGCCATGCGATCCTCGCCGGCCATTCCTTCGAGCATGAGCTGGCGCTCGCAAATGCGCTCGGCATCTTCGGCTCGATCGACATGAACCGCAACGACTACCAGTCCGGTTGGGATACCGACCAGTTCCCGAACAACGTTCCGGAAATGGCTCTGGCCTATTACTACGTTCTGGCGGGCGGCGGCTTCAAGACGGGCGGTACCAACTTCGATTCGAAGCTGCGCCGTCAGTCGCTTGATCCGGCAGACCTGCTGATCGGCCATATCGGCGGCATGGATTGCTGCGCTCGCGGCCTGAAGGCTGCTGCCAAGATGCTCGAAGACAAGGCTCTGTCGCAGCCGCTCGCAGACCGCTATGCCGGATGGAATTCGGCTGAAGGCCAGAAGCTCTTCCGCGGCGAATATTCGCTGGAAGAGATCACACAGTGGGTCGAAGGCAAGGACGTCAACCCGCAGCCGAAGTCCGGCAAGCAGGAATTGCTCGAAAACATCGTCAACCGCTACGTCTGATTAGTGGTTGGACTTTTTGAGGAGCCGGGGAGCGAAAGCTTCCCGGCTCTTTCGTTTGCGGAGGTGAATACGGCTCATTGTGCTGGTCGGTCCCATAGAAATCTGGCATGCATCAGCGGCGATGACGACAATGCTTGGAGCGCTTCATGTCTGACGATCGTAGGCTGCATTGGGAAAACGTCTATTCGACCAAAGGCGAGGCCGATGTCAGCTGGTTTCAGGAGAGCCCAGCACCCTCTCTAGACCTGATCCATCTCGTTCAGGCAAAGCAATCAGATGCCATCGTTGATGTGGGCGGCGGAGCTTCAAGGCTCGTCGATAGCCTTCTTGCCGAAGGGTTGGACCATGTGACCGTACTCGATCTCTCGGCGGCTGCGCTCGACAAGGCGCGAAAGCGGCTTGGCGCCAAAGGCGATCGGGTGACCTGGATTGCAGGTGACGCTACCCATTGGGAGCCACCGGAGGCCTATGACATCTGGCACGACCGTGCGGCCTTTCATTTCCTAACCGACGCGGTCGAGCAAGTGGCCTATATCGAGCGGTTGAAACGCGCGCTGAAGATCGGCGGGCATCTGATCATGGGAACTTTCGCCCTTGATGGACCGGAAAAGTGCAGCGGCCTGCCGGTTGCGCGACACAGCGCCGAGAGCCTCGCAAGTTTGCTGGGTGCTGGATTGAAACTGATCGATAGCCGCCGCCATGATCATTCGACACCCTGGGGCAGTGTGCAGAGATTCCAGTTCAGCACGTTCCAGCGGGTCGCATAACCCGCGAACCCGATAGCTTCAAAGCTGCGCTTCGATGGCGGCCTTGTCTATGACGGACCAGACGGTTTGGATTTTTCCATCCAGAAACTCGTAGAAGACATTTTCGGCGAACTGCACCTTCCTGCCGTTGACCGGGAAGCCAAAAAGCTCTCCCTTCGGTGTACAGTCGAATTGCAAGCGGCTCGCCACGCGCGGCGGCTCGCAGATCAGCAGCTGGATATCGAAAAAGAGATCGGGGATGGCGCGAAAGTCGCCCTTGAGCATCTCACGATAGCCGCGCAAGCCGATGCGCGTGCTATTGTAACGAACGTCCTCGTGGACGAAATTTCCGAGATTGGCCCAATCCTGGCCATTCAGGCAGGCAATATAGCCTTGGTATCTGTCGGCCAGTTGATCTTGCGTCATCTCGTTTGCCTCGCCTAACGAAAGGGTCCGTTGTCAACTTAGAACGGCGTGGCGTTCGGGCAATGGCAGATATCAAGGGGCTTCAAGCTTCGAGGCTAGCGCTTCTGCCAGTTGCGTGGCGGTGCGGAGACGGAATTGCGCACCACGAGATCCGGCCGCAGCAAGATTTCTTTCTCGGCGGGACGGCCGTCACCCAGCAGTTCCAGGAGCAGTGCCATGGCCTGTTTGCCGATTGCCGTGCGCGGCTGGCGGATGGTGGTCAGCGACGGGCTCATGAAGACGGCTTGCGGCACGTCGTCGAAGCCGGTGACTGAAAAATCCTGCGGGATATTGTAGCCGCGGGCGTTCAAGCCGATCATGACGCCGATCGCTGTCTGGTCGTTGACGCACATGAAGGCGGTCGGCAGCGTGTCGCGCATGAAAAGCTGCTCCACAGCATGGCGGCCGCTTTCGATCGTGCCATCGCCTTCCAGCACGATACGCGTGTCTTTCGGCACGCCGGCAGCGTCTAGGCCCGCGTCATAGCCCTGTCGGCGGCGGCTGTAGGCAAGGCGGGTGCGGGAGTCGCCGATGAAGGCGATCTTGCGGTGACCTTCCGCCAGAAGCAGGTCGACGGCTTTCCTTGCGCCCTCAATGTCGTCGACGCCGACATAGGGGATGCCACCATTGAAGACGGGTTCGAAGACGCCGACGCTCGGCGGTAGCTGCGCCGTAACCATCTGATGGCCGAACGGCAATATGCCGGTAAAGAGGATGAGGCCGGCCGCCTGGTTCGAATTGAAAAATTTCAGATATTCCAGGCCACGCTGCGCATCATTTTGCGTATGGCCGATCAGGACACCGTAGCCATGGGCCCGCGCCTCGTTTTCCAGGCCGATCAGGATGTTGGAAAAGTTGGGGTCGCCGATATCGGGCGCCACGACCAGGATCATGTTGGAACGACCGAGCCGCAGGCTGCGCGCCATAGCATTGGTCGTGTAGCCGGTGATGGCAATCGCCTGATTGACTTTCAGGCGCGTGGAATTGGCCACCTTTTCGGGCATGTGGATCGCCCGCGATACCGTCGCGATGGAAACCTCGGCGATCCGGGCGACGTCTTCGATTGTAGCGGGCGTGGAATTCGACACGTGGTCTGCCTTGGGCTGTCTTCGCCGCACACTACACAGACTTGTCGAGAGGTCAAAGTCACCGCACAACAGATCTGTGTAAATCCACGATGTAAACCTTTACATGCCTGATGTAAAGGTTTACATATGCCAACATAAGCGGATGGGAGCCGCAGGAGGAAATCATGACCGTGGATACCGCAGAGGCTGCACCGGTGGTGTTGTCCGCCAGGCGCATTTGCAAGTCTTTCAGCGGCGTGCAGGTTCTCTTCAGTGTCAACTTCGATCTCCGCGCCGGTGAAATCCATGCGCTAATGGGCGAAAATGGCGCCGGAAAATCCACTCTCGTCAAGATTCTCTCCGGCTTCGAACAGCCAACCTCCGGCGAGATCCTGCTCGACGGCGAGCCAGTGGTGCTGCCTCCGAACGGCGCAGCCGAAGCGCTCGGCATTGTCATCATTCATCAGGAATTCAATCTGGCCGAACATCTGACGGTCACCGAGAGCCTGTTCCTCGGTCGCGAGGTCACGCATTTCGGGGTGCTCGACCGCAAATACATGCGCTCGGAGACGCGTCGCGTGCTGGATGTGCTCGGTTCGCATGTCGATGAGAACGCGATGATCAGTTCGCTGTCGATCGCCGACAAGCAGATGGTCGAGATTGCCAAGGCAATCAGCCGCGATGCCCGCGTTGTCTTCATGGATGAGCCGACCGCCGTTTTGTCGCGCGAGGAAATCAATATGCTCTTCAAGCAGGTGCGTAAGCTGCGCGATCAGGGCACCAGTTTCGTCTTCGTTTCCCACAAGCTTGACGAGGTCATGGAGCTTACCGACAGGGTCACGGTCCTTCGCGATGGCCAGTGGGTGAAGACGGCTCCGACCTCCATGCTGGATGGTGAATCCATTGCGCAGCTCATGGTCGGCCGCGAGCTTTCGAGCCTCTATCCGGCCAAGGTCGAGCCCAATGTCGACGAGGAAGTCGTGCTTCGCGTCAGTTCGGTTTCGACCGGCTACGTGCAGGATGCGAGCTTCGAAGTGCGTAAGGGCGAGGTGATCGGATTTTCCGGACTTATCGGTTCGGGTCGTACCGAGCTGATGGAGGCGATCGCCGGTCTGCGTTCGCGCCTTTCCGGCGAGGTCGTCATCCACGGCGAAAGCGTGTCTTCGGGTGACGCGCGTGCCGCCAATCGCGCCGGCCTTGCCTATATGACCAAGGACCGCAAGTCCAAAGGGCTGCTGCTTGGCTCGGGCATGATCGCCAACCTGACGCTGCAATCGCTCGAACGCCATGTCAGCCATGGCTATCTGAGCCCGAACAGCGAAGCGGCAGCGCTTGCCAAGGCCAAGCGGCGCTTCGACATCCGCGTACGCGACGGCAATATCATTGCCGGCCGCATGTCGGGCGGCAACCAGCAGAAGCTGCTTCTCGCCAAGGTCATGGAGACCGAGCCGCAGATCATCATCATCGACGAGCCGACGCGCGGCATCGATGTCGGCACCAAGCAGCAGATCTATCATTTCATTTCGGCGCTCGCCCGCGACGGGCGGTCGATCATCGTCGTGTCCTCGGAAATGCCTGAGGTCATCGGGCTTTGCACGCGGGTTGCCGTGATGCGCGAAGGCCGGATCGTCGGCATCCTCGAAGGCGATGAAATTTCCGAGCAGGAAATCATGCGTTACGCCGCGGGGCTGAAGCGTCAAGCGGCTGCCTGATGCCGGCGAGGCGCGACGCGAGCGGACCGCGCGCGAGACAAACAAGATGCCCAGCAATCATGGGACGGGAGGTTGGTTTTGGACATGAGTGTTAACGAGGAGACCAGGGAGATCCGGCGCAGATCCTGGCGTGACGTCGATCTGCGCGCGGTTGCCCCCTTCGCCGCACTGGCCTTGCTCCTCATCGTGGGCGCACTGGTCAATCCGAATTTCATCGGCATCACCAATCTTACGAACGTTGCAACGCGTTGTGCCTTCATCGCCATCATCGCCGTCGGTGCGACCTTCGTGATCTCGGCAGGCGACCTCGACCTTTCCGTGGGCTCCATGGTGGCCTTCGTCGCGAGCCTGATGATCCTGCTCATCAATTCCGGCGTCATTGCCGATCCGGTGCTGATGCTGACTGCTGCCGTCGTCTTCGCCGTGGTCGCCGGTGCGCTTTGCGGTCTCGCAAACGGCCTCATCACGACTGTCGGCAAGATCGAGCCCTTCATCGCCACGCTCGGTACGATGGGCATCTATCGCGGTCTGACGACGTGGCTGTCGCAGGGCGGAGCAATCACATTGCGTTCGGCTGATATTCAGACGCTTTATCGGCCAGCCTATTTCGGCAGTATCTTCGGTGTCCCGGTTCCGATTGTCGTTATCCTGGTCGTTACCGCCATTGCGGCTTTCATTCTCTACCGTACGCGCTATGGCCGTCACGTCGTGGCAGTCGGTTCGAACAGCGATGTTGCCCGCTATTCCGGCATTGCGGTCAACCGGGTGCGCACAATCGCCTTCGTCATTCAGGGACTCTGCGTGGCGATCGCCGTGTTGCTCTATGTGCCGCGTCTCGGCTCGACTTCGGCAACGACGGGCATTCTGTGGGAGCTGCAGGCAATCACGGCTGTCGTTGTCGGCGGCACGGCCCTGAAGGGCGGTGCGGGCCGCGTCTGGGGCACGATCTGCGGCGCCTTCATTCTTGAGCTCGTCGGCAACATCATGCTGCTTTCGAACTTCATCAGCGAATATCTCATCGGTGCGATCCAGGGCGCGATCATCATCATCGCCATGCTGGTGCAGCGGTCGCTGGTGCGCAAATCGTAAGACAGGCCTGCTTCTCGGATTGGCCGGGATATCCAGGGCACCCGGCCCGGATTGAATAAGTCCCTGATATTTTTGGGAGGAAATAGCATGCGCAAGCTCATGTTGGGTCTGGCTGTTGCGGGGGTGGCTTTTGCCGGCGCAGCCTACGCCCAGGACAAGAATTATACGATCGGCGTGTCCATTCCGGCCGCCGACCATGGCTGGACGTCGGGCGTCGTGTTTCACGCCGAGCGCATTGCCAAGAAGCTGATGGCAGAGCATCCGGGCCTGAACGTCATCGTCAAGACCTCGCCGGATGCCGCAACGCAGGCAAATGCCGTGCAGGACCTCGACACACAGGGCATCGATGCGCTCGTCATCCTGCCGTCGGATCCGGATCCGCTCGTCAACGCCATCAAGGAAGTCAAGGGCAAGGGCAAGTTCGTTGCACTCGTCGACCGTGCGCCGTCGAGCAACGACAATTCCGTGCGTGACCTCTACGTTGCCGGCAACAACCCGGCGCTCGGCGAAGTCGCCGGCAAGTACATTGCCGAAAAGACCCCGGAAGCCGAGGTCGTCATCATCCGTGGCCTGCCGATCCCGATCGACCAGCAGCGCCAGGACGGCTTCGACAAGGGCATTGCAGGCTCCAAGGTCAAGGTTCTCGACCGCCAGTACGGCAACTGGAACCGTGACGATGCCTTCAAGGTCATGCAGGACTATCTGACCAAGTATCCGAAGATCGACGTTGTATGGTGCCAGGATGACGACATGGCTGTCGGCGTTCTGCAGGCCATCGAGCAGGCCAAGCGCACCGACATTCAGTATGTCGTTGCCGGCGCTGGCTCCAAGGACATGATCAAGAAGGTCATGGACGGCGACAAGCTGATCCCGGTCGACGTTCTCTATCCGCCGGCAATGGTCGGTACGGCCATGGAACTGACGGCTGCTGCGCTCTACGATCAGGTTCCGGTTCACGGCAACTACATCCTCGACGCAACGCTCGTCACCAAGGACAATGCCAAGAACTTCTACTTCCCGGATTCTCCGTTCTGATATCGGCTTTCATGCATGCGCCCATTCGAGAGGATGGGCGCATTTTTCATGCCTTCGGACAAGTTGAAGCCAAAATGCGGCACGTACCTCTTGCCGATCCGCGGCGAGCGTGATTAGGTCCAGACCGCGTTGATTTCGGCCCACCCGCTTAAATCTCTCGCATTGGCGGGGAGGCGCCTTTTCTTTATCGAACGGCGCGCTAAGATTTCTCGAAAACGTTTACGATCGATATTCAGGGAGGAAACTGACATGAAGACGATCAAGGGACCAGGCCTGTTCCTCGGACAGTTCGCTGGCGATACCGCGCCTTTCAATTCATGGGACGCGATCACCAAATGGGCGGCCGATATCGGCTACAAGGGCGTGCAGGTTCCGACCTGGGCAAGCCAGCTCATCGACCTCAAGAAGGCGGCGACGTCAAAGGATTACTGCGACGAATTCGCAGGCAAGGCACGTGAAAACGGCGTCGAGGTTACCGAACTTTCCACCCATCTCCAGGGCCAGCTCGTTGCCGTGCACCCGGCCTATGACGAAGCCTTCGACGGTTTTGCAGCACCCGAAGTGCGTGGCAATCCGAAGGCGCGTCAGGAATGGGCGGTGCAGCAGGTCAAGTATGCGCTGACCGCTTCCAAGCATCTCGGCCTCAAGGCGCATGCGACTTTCTCGGGCGCGCTTGCCTGGCCTTTCATCTACCCCTGGCCGCAGCGCCCGGCCGGTCTCGTCGAGACCGCTTTCGACGAGCTTGCCCGCCGCTGGAAGCCGATTCTCGATCATGCCGATGAAAACGGCATCGACGTCTGCTACGAAATCCACCCAGGCGAAGACCTGCACGACGGCATCACCTACGAGATGTTCCTGGAACGCGTCGGCAACCATCCGCGCGCCAACATGCTCTATGATCCCTCGCACTACGTTCTGCAGTGCCTCGATTACCTCGACAACATCGACATCTACAAAGACCGGATCAAGATGTTCCACGTCAAGGATGCCGAGTTCAACCCGACCGGACGTCAGGGCGTTTACGGCGGCTATCAGGGCTGGGTCGAACGTGCCGGCCGCTTCCGTTCGCTGGGTGATGGCCAGGTCGATTTCGGCGCCGTCTTCTCGAAGATGACCGCCAATAATTTCGACGGCTGGGCCGTGGTCGAATGGGAATGTGCGCTGAAGCATCCGGAAGATGGTGCCCGCGAAGGCGCTGAGTTCGTTGCGGCCCACATCATCCGCGTCACCGAAAAGGCCTTCGACGATTTCGCTGCCGGCGGCACGGATCAGGCAGCCAACCGGCGCATGCTGGGTCTGTCGTAAGCGGACCAGGATTTCGAGGAGAAAATCATGGCAATCGAAGCATCATCCGAACAGGCCCGCGAGCCGCGCATCCGGCTCGGTATGGTCGGGGGCGGGGCAGGGGCCTTCATCGGCGCCGTTCACCGCATCGCGGCGCGTATCGACGATCAGTATGACCTGATCGCCGGCGCGCTCTCGTCGACGCCGGAAAAGGCTGCCCAGTCCGGTCGCGATCTCGGTCTCGATCCGTCGCGCACCTATTCCAGCTACCGGGAAATGGCGATCCGCGAAGCGAAGCTGAAGAACGGCATCGAAGCCGTTTCGATCGTGACGCCGAACCACGTCCATTATGACGCCGCCAAGGAATTCCTGCGCCGCGGCATCCATGTCATCTGCGACAAGCCGCTGACATCAAACCTTGCCGATGCCAAGAAGCTGAAGAAGGTTGCCGACGAGAGCGGTGCGCTCTTCATCCTGACACATAACTATACCGGCTATCCGATGGTTCGTCAGGCGCGCGAAATGGTTGCCAATGGCGAGCTCGGCGATATCCGTATCGTTCAGGCCGAGTATCCGCAGGACTGGTTGACCGAAGCGATCGAACAGTCCGGCCAGAAGCAGGCCGCATGGCGCACCGACCCGGCGCAGTCCGGCGTCGGCGGTTCGACCGGCGATATCGGCACGCATGCCTATAACCTGGCGTCCTTCATCACCGGTCTCGAACTCGACAGCCTTGCTGCCGATCTCGACAGCTTCGTGCCGGGCCGCCGTCTCGATGACAACGCCCATGTGATGCTGCGCTTCAAGGCCAAAGGTTCGGAAAAGCCGGCCAAGGGCATGCTCTGGTGCAGCCAGGTGGCACCGGGCCATGAGAATGGTCTCAAGGTGCGCGTTTACGGCACCAAGGGTGGTATCGAATGGGTTCAGGCCGATCCGAACTATCTCTGGTACACGCCGTTCGGCGAATCCAAGCGGCTGATTACCCGCAACGGCGCTGGCTCCGGCGCGGCCGCTGCCCGCGTTTCCCGCGTTCCATCGGGCCATCCGGAAGGTTATCTCGAAGCGTTCGCGACGATCTACACGGAAGCCGCACATGCCATCAACGCGCACAAGAGGGGCAAGGCGGTCGACAAGGCCGTGGTCTACCCGACAGTCGATGACGGTGTGAAGGGTGTCGCCTTCGTCGAAGCCTGCGTGGCTTCATCCAAGCGCAACGGCGCCTGGGTCAAGGTCTGAGTTTACGTGTCGATCAGGTCCTTATGATCAAAAACGCCGGGGCGGTTCGATATCGCCCCGGCGTTTACGTCTTGTGGCAATCAGGCCGCAACCTCAGTACGGCCGCGCTTCAGCAGGTTATCGACGCTGAACGGGCCCGCGCCGGCAGCGACGATATAAAGCAGAACGAAGCAGAACAGGATGGCGGCGACACCACCGTTCTGGGCCGGAAAGAAGCTCTTCGATGCGTGGCCGATGAAATAGGCAAAGGCCATCAGACCCGAAAGCACGAAAGCTGCGATGCGGGTCTGGAAGCCGATGAGTACCAGAAAGCCGAGCGTGAGTTCGAGGAGGCCGGCAATCCAGGGCAGCGATCCGACGGGCGGCACGCTTGCTGCAGCCGGGAAATGCAGAATCTTCTGCGTTCCGTAGCTGAAAAGCACGAGGGACGAGACGATGCGCAGCAGGCTCAGCAGATGCGGCTGCAGCAGATGGATCGAAGAAAGCATTCGGTTCCTTTCATATTGTGATGCCCTTTCCCGTGTAAGGATCGCCATCGCGACAGCAAATCACGACTGCTGACATTGGCGTTATGACCTTCCAGTACGGGGTTCTGTAGCAGGCTCGCCGCTGTCTGATTATTCTTCCTGCAACGTTGCAGTTTTTCCTTCTGCCGGCCTGTACTTTGCTGTCAGGCTTGGCTAAACCCCGCGTAAACGGTCAGTCCACAACCTGAGAGATGGGATTTACAGATGATCGATCCGAAAGCGCTCGCCGCCCGCTTCCCTGGCGATTTCACGTTTGGTGTTGCCACCGCTGCCTTCCAGATCGAAGGCGCCAGCAAGGCCGATGGCCGCAAGCCGTCCATCTGGGATGCCTTCTGCAACATGCCCGGCCGCGTCCATAACCGTGACAACGGCGATGTTGCCTGCGACCACTATAACCGGCTGGAGCAGGACCTCGATCTTATCGAGGATATGGGCGTCGATGCCTATCGTTTCTCGATCGCCTGGCCGCGCATCGTCCCCGACGGCACGGGTCCGGTGAATGAGAAAGGCCTCGATTTCTACGATCGGCTCGTCGATGGCTGCAAGGCGCGCGGTATCAAGACCTTTGCGACGCTCTACCATTGGGATCTGCCGCTGCTGCTTGCCGGCGACGGCGGCTGGACGGCACGTTCGACGGCCTATGCCTATCAGCGCTATGCCAAGACTGTCATGAGCCGCCTTGGCGACCGTCTCGACAGCGTCGCCACTTTCAACGAGCCGTGGTGCATCGTGTGGCTCAGCCACCTCTATGGCATTCATGCACCGGGCGAGCGCAACATGCAGGCCGCGCTTCACGCCATGCACTACATGAACCTGGCGCACGGCCTTGGCGTCGAAGCGATCCGTTCGGAAGCGCCCAATGTGCCTGTTGGTCTGGTGCTCAATGCTTCCTCGATCATTCCGGGCTCCGATAAGGCTGCCGATCTTGCTGCCGGCGAGCGCGCGCACCAGTTCCACAACGGCGCCTTCTTTGATCCGGTCTTTAAGGGCGAGTATCCGAAGGAATTCGTCGAAGCGCTCGGCGATCGTATGCCCGTGATCGAGGACGGCGATCTCAAGATTATCAGCCAGAAGCTCGATTGGTGGGGCCTCAACTATTACAAGCCGGAGCGCGTTGCCGATGATGCCACCCGCAAGGGCGATTTCCCCTGGACGGTGGAAGCACCTCCGGCCAGCGACGTGAAGACCGATATCGGCTGGGAAGTCTATTCGCCGGGCCTCAAGCTGCTCGTCGAGGATCTCTATCGCCGCTACGACCTTCCAGAATGCTACATCACCGAAAATGGCGCCTGCGACAATACCGATGTCGTCAATGGGGAGGTCGATGACGT